>JBIQMK010000087.1:0-12832 GCA_044463365.1 Rhodanobacter sp.
GACGGGCGAGGCCAGCGCCAGCGGCATGGCCTTGCTGCGGTTGAGGCTGGCCACGATGTCGCGTGCGATCGACAACGCGTGCGCATCGTTCTCGGCGTAGTGATCGGCCACGCCGGATATGGACGTATGGACGTCCGCGCCGCCCAGGGTTTGCGCGTCCACCACTTCGCCGGTGGCCGCTTTCACCAACGGGGGGCCGCCGAGGAAGATGGTGCCCTGGTCGCGCACGATGATGGTTTCGTCGCTCATGGCCGGCACGTAGGCGCCACCGGCGGTGCACGACCCCATCACCACGGCGATCTGCGGGATGTTCAGCGACGACATCCGCGCCTGGTTGTAGAAAATGCGGCCGAAATGCTCCTTGTCGGGAAAGACTTCGTCCTGCAGCGGCAGGAACGCGCCGCCGGAGTCGACCAGGTAGACGCAAGGCAGGCGGTTTTCGAGCGCCACTTCCTGGGCACGCAGATGCTTCTTGACCGTCATCGGAAAGTAGGTGCCGCCCTTGACCGTGGCGTCGTTGGCTACCACGACCACCTCAAGCCCGTTGACGCGACCGATGCCCGTGATCAGCCCCGCCGCCGGCGCCGCGTCGTCGTACATGCCGTGGGCGGCAAGCGGCGACAACTCGAGAAACGGCGAGCCCGGATCGAGCAGGGCGCGGATCCGTTCGCGGGGCAGCAGCTTGCCCCGTGCGGTGTGCTTGTCGCGCGCCTTTTCGCCGCCACCGTTACCCGCCCGGGCCAACTGGTCACGCAGGTCGTTCACCAGTGCCTGCAGGCGCGCGTGGGATGCCTGGTAATCGGGCGAACGAAGGTCGATCTGCGAGGCGATGACGCTCATGCTGACGGGTCCATGGGTTTTGCCGGGGCTGGCGTGGTCGAATCCCGGATGATAGCCGTGGCGTTGTTTTCAACCAAAAAACGCCGTGGATGGGTCATCGCGTCGATGACATATTCCGAATGGCATGCAAAAAAAAACGGCCGCGCGAGGCGGCCGTTTTTTCGGCAACGGGCGAGGATCAGTGATCCTTCTTGGCGTCGTCTGCAGCGTCTTTCGCGTTGTCCGCAGCGTCCTTCGCAGCGTCGGCAGCCTTGTCGGCCTGGTCGGCAGCGTTCGAGGCGGCATCCTTCGCCTGGTCGGCGGCGTCGCCGTTGTTGGCGACCCCCGCGGTCGAAGCAGCGCTGGCCGCCTGCTGGGCCTGCGCAGCCGCCTGGCCGGCAGCGTCAGCAGAGGTGTTGGCCTGGTCGGCCGCCTGCATCGCTTCCGTGGAGGGAGCCTGCGCAGCAGCCTGCTGTGCGGTATCAGCAGCCTGCTGAGCCGTATCAGCGGACTTCTGGGCGTCCTGCGCGGAATCCTGCGCGCCGTTGCTGCATGCCGCCAACAGCGCGACGAGCGCGGAGGCGAGTAGGGTACGCGTAAACTTCATGGTGGATCTCCTTTGCCGTGGAATGCCGTTTGGCCGTGTATTAATAGCGCTTTCGTCGAACCTGCGCCACCTATTTATAGCAACGCTTCAGTGCACATTAAAAACCGGTTTAACCCGCTTTCATTGGCGGGCGGATTGTTGCGCGTCGTGCGTGAGGGTTCAGTCTACGGATTCGACGGCAATGGCCGTCGCTTCGCCGCCACCAATGCACAAGGTGGCGATGCCGCGCTTGAGCCCGCGTGTTTTCAACGCGTTGAGCAGGGTAACCAGCAGTCGTGCACCGCTGGCGCCGATGGGATGACCCAGTGCGCAGGCACCGCCGTTGACGTTGATCTTGTCGCGCGGAATGCCGAGTTCGCGCATGGGCGCCATCGCCACCACCGCAAATGCTTCATTGATCTCGAACAAATCGACTTCGGCAATATCCCAGCCGGCTTTTTCCAGCACCTTGCCGATGGCGCCGACGGGCGCGGTGGTAAACCATTCCGGTTCCTGCGAATGGGTGGCGTGGGCCACGATGCGCGCCAGTGGGGTCAGGCCGCGCGCCCTGGCATCGGCTTCCTTCAACAGCACCACGGCGGCGGCGCCGTCGGAGATGCTCGATGAACTGGCGGCGGTGATGCTGCCGTTTTCCTTGCGGAAGGCCGGCCGCAGGTTGGGGATTTTGGCGATGTCGGATCGGCCCGGTTGCTCGTCGGTATCGACCTGGACGTCGCCCTTGCGGCCGCTGACGGTAACGGGGACGATTTCGTCGGCAAAGGCGCCGTTCTTCTGCGCGGCCTGGGCACGCTCCACCGAGCCGATGACGAAGGCGTCCTGCTCCTCGCGGGTGAAATGGTATTTGTCCGCGCACAGTTCGCCGAAGACACCCATGGACTGGCCGTCGTAGGGGTTGGTCAGGCCATCCCACGCCATATGGTCGACCAGCTTGCCGTCGCCGTAGCGGATGCCGGTGCGTGCATTGACCATGTGCGGGGCGTTGGTCATCGACTCCATGCCGCCGGCCACCACCACGGTGGCCGAGCCGGCCTTGATCAGGTCGTGGCCCAGCATGATGGCTTTCATGCCCGAGCCGCACACCTTGTTGACCGTGGTGGCGCCGGTGCTCGCCGGCACCCCCGCGGCCAGCGCCGCCTGGCGGGCTGGGGCCTGGCCCAGGTTGGCGGGCAGCACGCAACCCATCAGCACTTCGCTTACATCCGTTGCGGCCACGCCCGATTGCTCCAGCGCCGCGCGAATGGCGGTGGCGCCAAGCGTCGGCGTGGGGACGCCGGTGAACTGGCCGAGAAAGGAACCGATCGCCGTGCGCTTGGCACCGGCAATGACAATGCTGTCGTCCGACATGGGTATCTCCGCGATGCTCGAGAGGCGCTGAGGCCTGCAGAATATTCCGCCGATTATCCCAGTTGCCGACAAGCCGCCGCAAATGGCGAGAGGTGACGCCGCCATGCGGTGCGGGCGCTATCTCGTGAGCTTTTCGTTGTGTCAGTATGCGAGCTCGTGCCGTCGAATGCGGTGTTCGCGCGACCGGCTGCAGCGAATCAGAATGGGGAGGCCACCGTGAAGAGTATCGAACCGAAATCACGTCGCTGCGACATGGCGCTGGCGATCGGCATGGCGCTGGCCTTGAGCGCTTGTGGTGGCGGTGGGGGCGGTGGTGGTGGTGGCGTGAACGTGCGTCCGACCCCCACTCCAACACCGGCGCCGACGCCGGCACCGACGCCGGTTCCATCGCCTACTCCCGTGCCGAGCCCCGCACCGGTTGATCCGCCGTTTGACGCGCAGCTCAGTCTTACCGGTGCCGACAAGGCACACGCGCAAGGCTTCGATGGCAGCGGAGTGAGGATCGGCGTGGTGGACAGCGGCATCATGCGCAACCATCCCGCCTTGGCCGGACGCGTCGTCAAGTCGCTGTCGTACATCGATCCGGCCGTCAACAACACCGCCGTCGACGATGTGATCGGTCACGGCACCTGGGTGGCGGAGATAGCGGCGGGCAAGGCGTTCGACGTTTTCCCCGGCGGTGTGGCGCCGAATGCGAGTCTGGTGTCGGCCCGTATCATCAGCGATGTTGCGCCGCCGGACGATGGCAGCGGTCAGGGCAACCAGGTCACCGATGCCGATCCGTTGGGCGCCATCAATGACGATCTGATCGCCAACAACGTCAAGATCACCAACAATTCGTGGGGCGGCCTTTACTGGCCAGCCAGCGCTACCGCGACCACGCAGAGTTTTCACGACGCCTACGCGCCATTCGTCAAGACCTGGGGCGGACTGGTGGTGATGGCCGCTGGCAACAGCGCCGCGGCCGACCCGAGCGATGTCGCTGCCTTGCCCAGCCGCGCACCCGACCTCGAGATGGGCTGGCTCGCGGTGGTGGCGGTGGACAGCAACAACCCGACCGCGCTCGCCGACTACTCCAATGCTTGCGGCGTGGCGAAGAATTACTGCCTGGCCGCGCCCGGTGACGTGATCGTCAGCGACAAGGACGACACCAGCACGCACACCAAGTACCTCGTTGTCTCGGGAACCTCGCTGGCCGCGCCACAGGTCTCCGGCGCCGCGGCACTGGTGTGGCAGGCCTATCCGTATTTCACCAACGATCTGGTTCGACAGACGCTGCTTGGCACCGCTGACGACCTCGGCACGGCGGGCGTGGATGCGGTGTTTGGCTATGGCGCGCTCAATGTGGCCAAGGCGGTCAATGGCCCGGCGAAATTCAACTGGGGTGACGTCACCGTCAACGTGCCGGCCAGCTCCAGCTGGAACAATCCGATTTCCGGTGCCGGCGGCCTGATCAAGCAGGGCCTGGGTACGCTCACCCTGACGCAGCCAGCCACGTATACCGGCACCACCAATGTGCAGAACGGCATTCTGGTGGCCAAGGCACTGGCGTCCGACGTGGATATCGGAGCGCAGGGTGTTCTGGACAGGACGCACGTCATCGGCGGCAACGTGGTCAACAACGGCGTGATCGCCGTGCGCGGCGGCAACGTCGAGGTGGCAGGCAACTACTCTCAGCAGGGCAGCAGCAGCCGACTGGCCGTATCGCTGGGCTCGTCGCTCGATGTGGCCGGTACGGCCACGCTTTCCGGTGGCGATCTCTTCGTGCTCGGCACCGAATCGGGCTATGTCGTCAATTCGCATACGGACGTACTGAGAGCGGCGGGCGGGCTCACCGGCACCTTCAGCGGCCTGAACAAGGCCTCCAACGTGACCCTGCTGACGGCCACCATCAATTACGACGCCAACAACGCCTGGCTCAATGTCACTCAGGTGAATGCCACCGCCGTGACGGGGTTGGCCTATACCACGGCCTCGTACGGTGCCGCGCAGCGGGTCGATGCGGCGTTCGGCCAGATCAACAGCCAACTCAGTGGCGGCACGTCGGACAGCGCGGCAGTCAGCAGCGGCTTCATCCAGGCGGCGGCGAGCCTGCAGCACACGGCCAACGTCGAAACGCTGCAGCGCTCGCTGGAAAGCCTGTCCGGCCAGTTGCACGCGGCCAGCACGGCGATGACGTTCGAGGCGATCGATGCCGGTACACGCGCCTTGTCGGACCGTTTCGACAACCTGCTGACCACACCAGACGCGGGCAGCTGGACGCAGAACCTCGGTTATCACGGCGGCATGTCGCGCAGCGGCTACAGCGAGGTCGGCTACGACCTCAGCGGTTGGCTGGCGGGCCAGGACTACCGCATCGGCAGCAACGGCGTTGCTGGTTTCGCGTTGAGCCAGAGCCAGGGCCTGGGCCGCCTGGCCGAGAGCGCGGACCAGGGTCGCAGCCATGCGGTGGAAGGCATGTTGTACGGCGGCGTCATCGATGGCGCGTGGTACACGATGGGCCGCTTCGGCATCGGCAGCTATCGCGAAAACATGCGGCGCACGGTTGAGCTGGGGGCGCAATCCACGGGCGTCAGCAGCCAGAGTGGTGGCCGCTACGGTGTGGCGTACGGGGAAAGCGGCTACCGTCTGGCGCTGGGCCGCGCCGTCGTCACGCCGTATGCCAACCTGCAGTACGCGCAGATCCGCCGCGACGGTTTCAACGAAGTGGGCGGTGCCGGGTTCGGGTTGAAATCGGAGGCGCAAACCGCCGCGCGCTGGCAGGCCGGTCTGGGCGTGCGCGCCACCCGCGGATGGCAGTTCGACCACGGTGGCAGCGTGCAATTGCAGACGCATCTGCTGTGGCAGCAATCGTTCGGAATGCGCGGCGACGTGTTCCAGGCCAGCTTCAGCGGCGTCAATCAATGGGCGCCGGTGGGCGGCATCGGGCTGGCGCGCTACGGCGGCATGGCGGGTGCGGCGCTGGACTGGACGTTCAATCCGCGTATGAGTTTCCAGTTGGGCTACGACCAGTACCTGGGTCAGCGCCAGCAGGCGAAAATGGCGACAGCCAGCTTCAATTGGGCGTTCTGAGCCACGGCTTTTCGCCTCTTGCTCGTGGGGAGGGGAGAGTCGGAGACTTGAGCTTTATCGCGAAACCCGGACCCTCACCCCAACCCCTCTCCCAAAGGGAGAGGGGCTTAAGGGCGGGAAGGTCGGCGCTCTGCTCTAACGAATCCCCATTCCCGAATCCCCATTCCCGGCTTTTTCACGCTTTCCCGTGAAACAGCTCGCGGCCAATCAGCATGCGGCGGATCTCGTTGGTGCCCGCGCCGATCTCGTACAGCTTGGCGTCGCGCAGCAGCCGGCCAGCGGGAAACTCGTTGATGTAGCCGTTGCCGCCCAGCGACTGGATCGCCTCCAGCGCCACCTTCACCGCGTTGGCCGAGGCGTTGAGCAGGCAGGCGGCCGGGTCGATGCGTGATTTCACGCCGCTGTCGAACTGCTGCGCCACCAGGTAGGCGAAGCCGCGCGAGCTCTGCAGCGCGGTGTACATGTCGGCGACCTTCGCCTGCATGATCTCGAACGTGCCGATCGGCGCATTGAACTGCTTGCGTTCGCGCACGTAGGGCAGGGTGATGTCCAGCGCCGCCTGCATCAGGCCGATCGGGCCGCCGGACAGCACCAGCCGCTCGGTGTCCAGCCCGTTCATCAGCACGCGCACGCCTTCGTTGACCTCGCCCACGATGTTTTCGGACGGGATCTCGCAATCCTCGAACACCAGTTCGCAGGTGTTGGAGCCGCGCATGCCCAGCTTGTCCAGTTTCTGCGCGGTGCTGAAACCCTTCATGCCTTTTTCGACGATGAAGGCGGTCATGCAGCGGCTGCCGGCGGTGCGCGGTGCGGTGCGCATGTACACCAGCAGCACATCGGCGTCGGGACCGTTGGTGATCCACATCTTGGTGCCGTTGGCCACCCACACGTCGCCACGCAGCTCGGCCTTGCAGCTCATCGAGCCGACCACGTCGGAGCCGGCGCCCGGTTCGCTCATCGCCAGCGCGCCCACGTGTTCGCCGCTGCACAGCTTGGGCAGGTATTTCTGCTTCTGCGCTTCGTTGCCGTTGTGGAAGATGTTGTTGACGCAGAGGTTGGAGTGCGCACCGTAGGACAGGCCGACCGAGCCGGAGGCGCGCGAGATTTCCTCCATCGCCACCATGTGCGCCAGGAAGCCGAGGCCGGTGCCGCCGTAGGCCTCGTCGACGGTGATGCCGAGCAGGCCCATCTCGCCCAGCTTGTGCCACAGGTCGGCGGGAAACAGGTTGTCGCGATCGATCCGGTCCGCGCGCGGGGCGATCTCCTTCTCCGCGAACGCGTGCACGGTTTCGCGCAGCAGGTCGATGTCTTCTCCGAGCGGAAACGGACGCATTGACGGACTCCATGGCGACGCAGGTGACAGGTCGCCGATGGTAACGCAGGCGCGGCCCGCCTCGCTGGCGATGCCGCGCCGTGTCTCGTCGTGGCTCAGTGAACCTTGGCCAGCTTGCCTCTCAGTGCCACGCCCGACATCAGACTGCCCTTGTGGCATTCGTAGTTCTTCGGGTCCTTGTGGACCTGTTTCTTGTAGTAGCTCTCGATGTCCACCACCGCATTGGCGCCAGCCTGCTTGGCCGCGTCCTGCAGCGTGATCAGCGCCGACTGCAGCGCCCAGCTGCAGGATTCCTGGCTGGACTTGCCGAAGGCGTTGGTCTTCTTGTTGGTGACGACGTTGTCGTTGACCACGTTCACCTTGCCGGCGGGCTGGTTGCCCGCCAGGTAGAACTTCACGCTGCCATCGAGCTTGCCGGATGCGGTGGCGACCGCCACGGTGTCCTGGAACGAGAGGTACACCACGTCTTCGGCCATGCCGATGGCGGGAACGGCGGACAGCGCGAGCAGAGCCAGGGCGAGAAATTTAGCCTTCATGTGCAACTCCTTGGTGATGAATCGATGCGGTCGTCTGACCGCGGCAAAGCACGGGAAACCATGTCTGGAACGTGTGCTTGAACAATCCCCTTCAACACAGGCCGCCGTTGACGGCCAGCACCTGGCGGGTAATGTAGCCCGCGTCGGCGCCCAGCAAGAACTCCACCGCGGCCGCCACTTCGTCGGGCGTGCCGGTGCGTTCGGCCGGGATCATCTTCAGGATCTGCTCCACCGGCACCTCGGGGTCGAGCATGTCCGTTTCGATCAGGCCGGGGGCGACGCAGTTGACGGTGATCCTGCGTTTGGCCAGCTCCACCGCCAGCGCCTTGGCGGCGCCGATCACGCCGGCCTTGGAAGCGCTGTAGTTGACCTGGCCGCGGTTGCCGATGAGGCCGGAGACCGACGTGATGCAGACCACGCGGCCGGGCGCGCGGCGGCGGATCATCGGCATGATCAACGGATGCAGCACGTTGTAGAAGCCATCCAGATTGGTGCGCAGCACGCTGTCCCAATCGTCGCCGCTGAGCGCGGGAAACGCCGCGTCGCGGGTCAACCCGGCATTGCAGACCACGCCGTAGTACGCGCCGTGGGCAGCCACGTCCGCTTCCAGTGCCGCGGCGCACGCCGCGCGATCGGAAATGTCGAATTGCAGCACGCGGGCCGATCGGCCCAGCGCCTCGATCTCGCCGCGTACCGCGTCCGCTTCCTCGCGCCGCGAGCGGCAATGCAACACCAGGTTGTAGCCGGCGCGGGCCAGGCGCAGCGCGATGGCGCGGCCGATGCCGCGGCTGGAGCCGGTGACGAGAATGGTTTCAGGCATGGGACGGACTCGGTGCAAGGGAGGCGAGGAAGGCGTCGCTGTCGGGTGGACTGAAGACGGTCAGGCGGGCGTCGGCGTGGATGCCGTCGGCATCGATGCGGCAAGCGAACATGGCCATGCCATTGTCGTCGTGAAAACTGCGGAACGCTTCGACGGCCAGCTCGCTGCCGGGCGCGAACGCATCCACGTTGCAGCGGTAGTGGCGGGTGCCGAGCAGGAAGCCCAGGCGCACCGGCCGATGTTCCTGCTTCGCCTTCCAGCCGGACCACGCCGCCACGGCCTGCGCCATCAACTCCACGCCGCACCACGCCGGCAGGCTGCCGTCGGTGTCGTTGAACGGACCGTCCGGCCGCACGCCCAGCCGGCAAACGATGCGATCCTCCTCGGCGTGTAGCACCGAGTCGAGCAGGATCATGTCGCCCGTGTGGGGCAGCAGGTCAGCAATCGGCCAGGAGGTCATGGCGGGATGTTCCCGCTGGCTCCGGCATCGGCCAGGATCAGGCTGGCGTTGTTGCCGCCGAACGCGAACGAGTTGCTCATCAGCCGACGCGTGCCTTGCGCCGGCAGATGGCGCTGCGCATCGATCAGGTCCAATGCGGCCAGTTCCGGATCGGTCACGCCATCCCATACGTGCGGCGGCAGACGATGGTCGCGGTCCGTCAGGCTCAGCCAGCAGAACGCCGCCTCCAGCGCACCGGCAGCGGCGAGCGTGTGGCCGGTCAGCGACTTGGTCGAGGAGCAGGGCACGCCGCGCGGGAACACCGTCGTCATCGCGTGGCTTTCCATACGGTCGTTGTGTTCGGTGGCGGTGCCGTGCAGGTTGACGTAGTCGATCTGGCCCGGATCGAGCTGCGCCTGGGCAAGCGCATCGCGCATCGCCTGCTGCGCGCCCAGGCCCTGCGGGTCGGGTGACGACATGTGGTACGCGTCGGAGCTGGCGCCACTGCCGGCGAGAACAACGCCACCGTGTTCGCGCGTCATCAGGAACAGCGCCGCGGCCTCGCCGATGTTGATGCCGCGACGGTTCTGCGAGAACGGTTGGCAGTGGTCGGCATCGAGCGCCTCCAGCGCCAGAAAGCCGTTCACCGGCAATCGCGCGAGCGTGTCGACGCCGCCGCACAGCACCGCGTCGCATACGCCCATCTGCAGCAAGCGCTGTGCGCTGATAAGGGCGCGCGCGCCGGAGGTGCATGCCGTCGAGATGCCATAGGCGGGGCCGGAAAGCGCCAGCCATTCGGCCAGGAACTCAGCCGGCGCGCCCAGCTCCTGATCGGCATACCGGTAGTCGTCCGGCCACTGGCCGTGCCGGCGTCGATGGTCGATCGCTTCGGTGGTGTGCTCGATGCCGGTGGTGCTGGTGCCGATGACGACGCCGACGCGGTGCTCGCCGTGACGGTGGATGGCGGCACGGATATCGCCCTCGATCTCCAGCGCCGCGGCCAGCAGCAGGCGGTTGGCGCGGTTGTCCCGCGTGGCCGCCAGTGCCGGCGGTATCGGCGGCAATTCATGGCTGACCGCACCCAGCGGCAGCGAGCGTCCCGGCACCCAGCCGGCTTCGGCGCGGATGCTGCTGGCGTCGCCGGCGAACAGGTCGGCGGCAACCTCCTGCTTTCCGTGGCCAAGACTGCAGATCACGCCCAGCGCTTTGAGATAAGCCGTCATGGGACGGCAGGCTTGCGGGCGGCCACGTTGACCAGGGTTTCCTCGCGCTTGCCCGGCGGTGGCGGCTGTTTCAGATGCCAGCGTTCCAGCAGGCCGAAGTCGCGCGCGCGGCTCCACCACAGATAGGGCAGCGAAACCTGCTGCGGCCCGAACACGAAACCCTGTTCGCGCAGCATCTGCAAATAGCCGTCCGCACTCTTCTGCACATGCATCGGATGGCGGAAGAACCAGCGGATCACCCAGGTGTCGATATAGGCTTTGGTCGACTCCGCAAACAGCAGCACGCCACCGGGTTTCAGCACGCGCCAGAACTCGGCCAGCGCGCGTTCCTGCTCGACCAGGTGATGGAAGGTCTGGTGGCAGAACACGATGTCGACGCTGGCGTCGGGCAGGTCGATCTGTGCGCAGTCACCGGCGATCAGTTCGGCGCCGATCTGCTCCTTGTCGGCTTCGGCGCGCGCCAGCGACAGGCTGTGCGGATCGGCATCCAGTCCGATCAACCGCTGCGGCTGGAAAGCAGCCTGCAGCAGCCGGAACGACTTGCCCTGGCCGCAACCCACATCCAGCAGCACGCCGCCTTGCGGGGTGGGTTCACCGCAGAGCTTTTTCAGGTCGTTGATGGCAACGCGAAGCACGTGGTGCTGCCAGGTGAACGTGCTCAGGAAGCGGAACCCGATGCGGGTTTCCTCGACGTAGGTGGGGCTGGCGTAATTCATGGCAGGCATCAGGCGTGGGTCGCTGAGGAAGATGGCAGATGGCGCTCGACCGCGTCGATCATCACCTGCGGCGAGACGAGTTGCATCATGCCGTCGGCGGCGCTGACCGCGACCTGCACCGTGCTGGCGCGAGTCAGCCGCTCGCCGGTTTCCGCGTCGCTGATCAGGTAGTTGATCTTCAGCCGGTTCCGCCATTCGGCGAGATCCGCGCGCACGCGCAGCCGCTGGCCGAAGCGTGCGCCCTGCACGTAGCGCAATTGCAGGTCGATGATCGGCCAGGCATAGCCGGACGCCTGCATGTCGAGGTAGTTGTGGCCGATCATGTCCAGCAGCGCGCAGCGCGCGATCTCCAGGTACTTCACGTAATGGCCGTGCCAGACCACGCTCATCGAATCGACGTCGAAGAACGGCACGACAATCTCCGTATCAAGGTGCAGCACGCCGCGGGTGCGCATCGTTTTCTCCAGTGGCGGGTAGTGGCGCGTCGACGTGCCAGTAGGGGTGGAAATTGAACCATTGCCGCGGCGCCAACAGGCACTTCCGCGCCAGGTAATCGGCATAGCGCTGCGCCCAACCCCTGATCAGCGCCTCGCGCTGGCGACGGTCCCAGGCTGGGGCGTCGATGAAGGATTCGAGGTGGATCTGGTAGCGACCGCCGATCTTCAGGCAGCACATCAGGTTCACCGGGCAGCGCAGCAGCCCGGCCAGCATCCACGGCCCTTGCGGAAACGGTGCCGGATGACCGAGAAAATCCACCACCACGCGGCGGCCGTCCTGCAGCGGCACGCGGTCGCCGGCAATCGCCAGCCATTCACCGCGATCCAGCCGCTGCGACAGGTCGAGCATCAGCGCGGCGTCCATCTCGCTGACCTGCAGCAGATGCAGTTGATGGTCGCCGGCAGCGCTTTGCAGACGGTTGAAATGGGCCACGTTGGGCGTGTGCACCAGCACGTTCAGCGGCACCTGCTCGCCCAGTTCGGCCAGCGCGCGGCAGACCTCCAGGTTGCCCAGGTGGGTGCCCACCAGGATCTCGCCGCGGCCGCCTTGGCGGTTTTTCATCAGCCGCTCGCGCACGCCATCGGGATCGTGCAGCGTCACCTGGCTGAGCTTCAACTTGCCCTGCCAGGCATCGAGCCGATCGAGCAGGCTTTCGCCGAAGGCCATGAACTGGCCGAACACGCTGCGCACGGTGGGGCGCAGGTCGCCGCGTCCGCTCCATTGGGCGAGGTAATCCTGGTACTGGCGCACGTTGCGCCGCGCTCGGCGCCCGAACACGAAGAAGTACAGCACGATGCCATACAGCACCGGCGTCATCGGCCGACGTCCCAGCAGGCGCAGGCCGAACGCGGTGAGCTTCATCAGCCAGAAGCTTCCGCGCTCCCGCTGCGCCGCCCAATGCTGCTTGTCGGTGCCGTGCTCAGCCATGGGCGAGCGTCACCCGCAGGCGGCCGGACGAGCAGTGTTGGCCGGCGAGGCGATAGGCGAAATGCAGCTTTCCGAGTGGCTCGCCGGGTTCGTCCTCGTAATGCAGTTCGAGTTGCAGCAGATCGCCCGGCCGCAGCAGCCGCTGGAATTTCAGCGCTTCCATTTCGCGGCAGTGGTTCGAGGTGCCAAGGCGCGGTGCGGCCAGTGCCAGCGCCCACGCCACCTGCACCACGCCCGGCAATACCGGCGCCGTGCGGAAGTGGTCGTCGAAGAGGATCAGGTCCGACGGCAGCACCAGCTCCAGTTTCCAGCGACCCGCGTATTCCTTTTCGGTGATGGGTATCACCTGGTGCGGACGCGGGATCGCCAGCAGGCGCTCGATGGTGGCGTGGTCGGTGGCCGGTGGCGGCGCGTCGAGCAGGCGCCAGTTGTGCGGCACGGCCAGGTCGCGCGTGGCCAGCTGCGATTGCAGCGTGTGCAGCAGCGACTGGCGTCCCT
>JBIQMK010000088.1:0-12755 GCA_044463365.1 Rhodanobacter sp.
AGCCAGGTCGGCATGCTGGCCGGCACCGTGGTCTATGTGAATGCGGGCACGCAACTGGCGCAACTGGATTCGGCATCGGGCATTTTTTCGCCGCTGCTGATCGGCTCGTTCGTGCTGCTGGGCATCTTTCCCTGGATTGCGCGCGCGCTGGTGGCGCTGGTGCGGCGGCGCAAGCTTTATGCGCGCTGGAAGAAGCCGCGGCGCTTCGATCGCAACCTGGTGGTGATCGGCGCCGGTGCGGCGGGGCTGGTCAGCGCGTACATCGCGGCCACGGTGAAATCCCGCGTAACGTTGGTTGAAAAAGGCGCGATGGGCGGCGACTGCCTCAATGAAGGCTGCGTGCCGTCGAAGGCGCTGATCCACAGCGCGCGGCTGGCCGCCCGGGCACGCGATGCCGTCGCAGCCGGTGTGCAAACTGGCGAGGTCACCGTCGATTTCGCCGCGGTGATGGCGCGCGTGCAGCGGGTGATCGGCGATGTGGCGCCGCACGATTCGGTGGAGCGCTACCGCGAGCTGGGCGTGGACGTGCGCAAGGGCCACGCCACCATCGTGTCGCCGTGGGAAGTACGCATCGATGGCGAAACCCTCACCACTCGCGCCATCGTCATCGCCGCCGGGGCGGAGCCGCTGGTGCCGGACCTGCCGGGTCTGGCCGATTCCGGCTTTCTCACCTCGAACACCTTGTGGGCGTTGCGCGAGCTGCCGCAGCGGCTGGTGGTGATGGGCGGCGGGCCGGTGGGTTGCGAGCTGGCGCAGGCATTTGCACGGCTGGGTTCCCGCGTGACCCAGGTCGAATTGGGCGAACGGCTGCTGAGCCGCGAAGACGACGACGTCTCGGCGTTTGTCGAGGCGCGCCTGCGCGAGGATGGCGTCGACGTGCGCACCGGGCACAAGGCGGTGGCCGTGGAATCGGATGCGCAGGGAAAATCCCTGCGCTGCGAGCACAACGGCGAAACCGCTACGCTGCCCTTCGACGCCTTGCTGGTGGCCGTGGGCCGTCGCCCGCGCGTCGAGGGTTACGGGTTGCAGGCGCTGGGCATTCCAACGCCACGCACCATCGACACCGATCAGTACCTGCAGACGCTGTATCCCAACATCTACGCCTGCGGTGACGTGGCCGGCCCCTACCAGCTCACCCACGTGGGCGCGCACCAAGCGTGGTACGCCACCCTCAACGCGCTGCTGGGCGGACTGTGGCGGTTCAAGGCGGATTACTCGGCCATCCCCGCCACCACGTTCGTGGACCCGGAAGTGGCGCGGGTGGGGCTCAATGAACGCGAGGCCGCGGAGCAGGACATCCGCTACGAGGTCACCCGCTACGACCTGGCCGACCTCGACCGCGCCATCGCCGAGGACGGCACGCAGGGCTTCGTCAAGGTGCTCACCGTGCCGGGCAAGGATCGCATCCTGGGCGCCACCATCGTCGGCGCGCAGGCCGGCGAGCTGCTGGCCGAGTTCACCCTGGCGATGACCCACGGCCTGGGCCTGGGCAAGATCCTGGGCACCATCCACGCCTATCCGACCTGGGCCGAAGCCAACAAATACGCCGCCGGCGCCTGGCGCAAGGCACACGCACCGCAGGGCGCGCTACGCTGGGCGGAACGTTGGTTTCGCTGGCGGCGACGATGAAAACCCGGTTGGTCCTCTGCGTCACGCTGGGCCTTGTCGCCTCGTCGGCCACGGCAGGCAACGAGGCGCTGTCGCTGCGCTTTTCCGGCAGCGCCACCGGAAGCCAGCTACCGCCGGGCTGGAAGCATTACGCGATGTCGCGGCACAAGACCAAGGCCGGCGTGATGCTGGTCCGCGACGGCGATGTCACCGTGCTGCACATCGACGCCAACCGCGGCGCGGGCGGCATCGCCCACCCGCTGGAGCTGCCGCCCGATCAAGTGCTGAGCTGGCGCTGGAAGGTCGACCACAGCGTGGCCAGGGCGAACCTCTCGAAGAAGCATGGTGACGATTTCGCGGCACGCGTCTATGTGTTTTTCGACATGCCCGCCAGCGCGCTGACCTTTGGCGAACGACTGAAACTGCGGATGGCACGCGCGGTGATGGGGCACGCGCTGCCCCGCGCCGCGCTGTGCTACGTGTGGGACAACACGCACCCGGTCGGCACCATCGCACCGAACGCCTACTATGGCGCCGTGCGCACCATCGTCCTGCAAAGCGGCAACGCCAACGCAGGTCAATGGCAGCACGAACATCGCGATGTCGCCGCCGATTTCCGCGCCGCCTTCGGTCGCCCGGCGCCGCCGATCACGGGCGTTGCCGTTGCCAGCGACACCGACAACACCAAAGGCCACGTCAACGCATGGTTCGGCGACCTCACTTTCTCGGCGTCCACCGCCACACCGGAGTCCACCGATGAATGACATCACCATCGACGTGCGACCGTCCTTCGCGCAGACGCTGCGCACGCATGGCGTGGCCCTGCCGCGCACGCCGCTGGAAATCCTGCAGGTCAACGTGGGCAAGCTGTGCGACCTGGCCTGCCATCACTGCCACGTCGAGGCCGGCCCCAAGCGCACGGAAATCATGCAGGCCGCCACGGTGAACCGCCTGCTGACCCTGCTGGCCGATGCGCCGACCATCCATACCGTGGACCTTACCGGTGGCGCGCCGGAGATGAATCCGCATTTCCGCCAGCTGGTGCGCGAGTCGCGCGCCCTGGGCAAGACGGTGATCGACCGTTGCAACCTCACCATCCTGTTCCGCGAAGGCCAGGAAGACACCGCGCAATTCCTGGCCGACCAGGGCGTCAAGATCGTGGCCTCGCTGCCCTGCTACACCAAGGCCAACGTGGAAAAGCAGCGCGGGCAGCACGTGTTCGATCCGTCCATCCGGGCGCTGCGCATGCTGTCGGAACTGGGCTACGGGCGCGAGGATTCGGGCCTGGAAATCGACCTGGTCTACAACCCGCTCGGTGCCACCCTGCCGCCCGCTCAGGCCTCACTGGAGGCGGACTACAAGCGCGAACTGGCCCAGCATTTCGGTATCCACTTCAACCACCTGTTCACCATCACCAACATGCCGATCAAGCGCTTCCTGCACCTGCTGGAGCGCGAGGGTCGCTACGACAGCTACATGCAGACCCTGCTGGATGCGTTCAATCCGCAGGCGGCGCTGGGCGTGATGTGCCGCAACCAGTTGTCGGTGGATTGGCGCGGGCATCTCTACGACTGCGATTTCAACCAGGCGCTGGAGCTGCCGCTGGGCGGTCGCGAACGCACGCTGTGGGACATCGACGCACTGACCGACATCGAGCATGAGCGGATCGCCTTCGGCAGCCACTGCTACGGCTGCACCGCCGGCGCGGGCAGTTCCTGCGGCGGCGCGCTGACCATGTAACGGGGACCTGTAGGAGCGACTTCAGTCGCGACGCTTTTGCTCTTCGTCGACATGAAGAAGAGCGTCGCGACTGAAGTCGCTCCTACAAAGGAACCGGACCGGCGCTATTCATCAACCTCCAACCCGAAGCACAGACATGACCGAAGACACCCAAACCAAGACCTGCGGCGGCGATGACTCCCGCGTCCGCGACGACGTGTGCGAGTACTACGGCGAGACGCTGAAAAGCAGCACCGACCTGCGCACCACCGCCTGCTGCAGCACCAGCGCCATGCCGCTGCACCTGCGCGAAACCGCCGCCCTGCTGCATCCGGAAATTACCGAACGCTTCTACGGTTGCGGCTCGCCCATCCCGCCCGCGCTGACGGGCGCCACCGTGCTGGACCTGGGCTGCGGCACCGGTCGCGATGTCTATCTGCTCTCGCGACTGGTCGGCGAGCAAGGCCGCGTGATCGGCGTGGACATGACCGCGGCGCAACTGGCCGTAGCCGAGCGTCATCGCGATTACCACGCCAAAGCGTTCGGCCACGCGCGCAGCAACGTCAGCCTGCTGGCCGGCGATCTGGCCAACCTCGACGCGCTGGGCATCGCCGACGACTCGGTCGACGTGGTGGTCTCCAATTGCGTGCTCAACCTGGTGCCCGACAAGGCGCGCGCGTTCGCGCAGATCATGCGTGTGCTGAAGCCTGGTGGCGAGTTGTACTTCTCCGACGTGTTCGCCGACCGCCGCCTGCCGGCCGCACTGATGCGCGACCCGGTCTTGCTGGGCGAATGCCTGGCGGGCGCGCTGTATGTGGAGGACTTCCGCCGCCTGCTCGGCACGCTGGGCGTGGCCGACGCGCGCGTGTGCGCCCGCAGCCCGATCGAGTTGACCGACCCCGCGGTGGAGCAGCGCATCGGCTTTGCCCGTTTCGAATCCATCACCTGGCGCGCGTTCAAGCTGCCGCTGGAGGATCGCTGCGAGGACTATGGCCAGGTCGCCACGTATCTCGGCACGCTGCCGCACCAGCCGCACGCGTTCGACCTCGATGACCACCATCATTTCGAAACCGGGCGCCCGCTACGCGTTTGCGGCAACACCGCCGACATGCTGGGCGCCAGCCGTTATGCGGGGCATTTCCGCATCGACGGCGACAAGCAGCGGCACTTCGGCTTGTTCGATTGCGCGCCTGACACGCGCGCCGCTGCCGGCACGGGCGGCGCCTGCTGCTGATGAACGCGAGCCCCGCCAACGGTATCGATCCGGACACGGCTGCCGCAGGCTCGCTGCGCCTGTCGGTGATCGTGCCGCTGGCACCGGGCGAAACGGCATGGCGTCCTTTGCTCGATCAACTGGCCGAAGGCTTGCCCGACGACAGCGAAGTGATCCTGGTGCATGCCGACGCGCAAGCATTGCCGCCACTGCCGTCGTCGACACGATCGACGCTGCGCCAGATCGGCAGCCCACCGGGCCGCGCACGACAGCAGAACAGCGGTGCCCAGGCCGCGCGCGGACGATGGTTGTGGTTCGTGCATGCCGACTCCCGACTGCAGCCGGAAACGCTGGCGGCGTTGCAGCACTTCACGCAGCGCACGGATGACGCGCTGGGTTTCTTCGACCTGTCTTTCAGCCGCGACGGCCCGCGGCTGGCGGCGTTGAACGCCAGCGGCGCCAACCTTCGCTCGCACTGGCTGAAGATGCCGTTCGGCGACCAGGGCCTGTTGTTGCTGGCGCATTGCTTCAACGCGCTGGGCGGCTTCGACGAGCGCGTGCGCTACGGCGAGGATCACCTGCTGGTCTGGACCGCACGGCGCGCCGGCCTGCCCATCGTCGGCGTGGGCGCGGCGCTGCAAACCAGCGCCCGCAAATACGCACGGCATGGCTGGTGGCGCACCACCTCGCGACATCTCTGGCTGACCCTGATCCAGGCCTGGCCGCAATGGCGCAGACTGCGGCGGGAGCGACGATGAGCGCGGCGCTGGCCATCTTCGTCAAGACGCCCGGCCACTCGCCGGTGAAAACCCGCCTTGCGGCGAGCATCGGGCAACCACGCGCCGAACATTTCCACCGCCTGGCCGCCGCGGCCGTCGCCGCCGTGGCCCGCGCCGCGATGCCCGCCGTTCAACCGTGCTGGGCTGTCGCCGAACGCGACGCCCTCAATGACCTCATGTGGAACGCGTTGCCCACGCTGTGGCAGGGCGAAGGCACACTCGGAGCGCGGCTGCATCACGTCTGTGTGTCGCTGCAGTCGCACCATGGGCGCGTGCTGCTGATCGGCGCCGATGCGCCGCAGATCCAGGTCGAGTTGCTGTCTGCGGCGCTCGAAGCGCTGGACGATCCCGCCACGCCCTTTGTGCTGGCGCCAGCGCACGATGGCGGCTTCTGGCTGTTCGGTACACGCCAGCCGGTACCGGAGGCTGCGTGGCTGGCGCCGCGTTATTCATGCGCCGATACCGCCAGCGTGTTGGTCGATGCCTTGTCGAGCGACGGCGCCATCGCGTCGCTGCCGATGCTCAACGATGTCGATGACGGTGGCGATCTGGCGTCGCTCATCGTCGATTTGAAAGCCCTGCCCGCGCCGTTGCCCGAACAACGGCAACTGCTCGACTGGCTGCTGGAGGAATGCATGCACGACCCGAGAAGCCCCGATAGATTGCTCCCCCTGCACAGCGGGGGGAGCTGCCCGAAGGGCTGAGGGGGGCGCTTTTCGTCATGTGAAAGATCAAGAGCGCCCCCTTCCGCCCTCCGGGCACCTTCCCCCGCAAGCGGGGGAAGGAAACAGAACACGGCGATTTTCCGCCCTATCTGATGTAACGCCACGCCCGAGAACCCGTACGCCAACCTTCCTGGAGCCATCGCATGAATACTCGACCACCCTTCCCCTGGACCCGCCGCATCGCCTCGCTCGGCGTGCTGGCCGGCATCATCGCGCTATTGGCGATGTTGGCCGGGCCGCTTTATCGGGCCGGGATGATCGGCCTGGGCGCCGCCTTTTCCAGCGTGTTCTTCGGTTACTGGCTTGGCCTGCTGGCAGCGCTGTTCGGCGTGGTCGCGCTGCTGCTGGCGCTGTTCGCCCAGCCGCGGCGCTACCTGGTGCGGGCGCTGATCGCGATCGTGCTGGGCGTGATTGCGTTCGTGCCGCCGATGCTGTTCAAGCACAAGGCCGGCTCGGTGCCGGCGATCCACGACATCACCACCGACACGGCCAACCCGCCGCCGTTCCAGACGCTGCTGGCCCAGCGTGCCGACGCGCCCAACTCGGCCGTCTACGGCGGTGCCGAGGTGGCAGCCAAACAGCACGCGGCGTATCCGGACATCCAGCCGCTGCAGTTCGACGCGCCGCCGGCGACAGTCTTCAGGGCGGCGCTGGACAGCGCCAAGTCGATGGGCTGGGCGATCGCGGCGCAGGTGCCGGACGAGGGCCGCATCGAGGCCACCGCCACCACGTTCTGGTTCGGCTTCAAGGACGACGTGGTGATTCGCCTGCGGCCCGAGGCCGGCGGTACGCGCGTGGATGTGCGCTCCGAATCGCGCGTGGGCGGCAGCGACGTGGGCGCCAACGCGGCGCGTATTCGCGCGTACAGCCGCAAGTTGCGCGAGGCGGTGGGCGCCCACTGACGCGCCTGGTTTTCGTAGGAGCGCCCCTATGCGCGATGCTTTTGAGGGACGTCGAAAAGCATCGCGACTGAAGTCGCTCCTACGGGTTCAGCGGCGGCGGAACGGTTGCAGCATCAGGGCGCCGAAACGCTGTTCGCGGCTGTCGCGGAAGCGGTCCAACCCCAGCCGCAGGGTCGCCTGCGGCTGGCGCGGCGCCTCGCGATAGCTGCGAAACAACCGGTCCCACCACGACACGTTGAAGCCGAAGTTGCTGTCGCGCTCGTCGCGCAGCACCGAGTGGTGGATGCGGTGCATGTCGGGCGTGACCACCATCCAGCGCAGCGCGCGATCCAGCCCAGGCGGCAAGGCCAGGTTCGCATGGGTGAACATCGCAAAGCCGTTGAGCAGGATCCCGAACGCCAGCACGGCCGCGGGTGTGGCACCCAGCGCCAGCACCGCGGCAATCTTCAGGCCCATCGAGAACAGGATTTCCAGCGGGTGGAAACGCACGCCGGAACTGGCGTCCAGCGCCAGGTCGCTATGGTGCAGGCGATGCAGCCGCCACAGCCAGCCCACCCGATGCATCAGCCGGTGCTGGGCGTAGATCAACAGGTCCAGCGCGACCAGGGTCACCACGATGGCCAGCCACGACGGCGCCGCCCATACATGCAGCAGGCCGACGTGGTGTTGCTGCGCCCATAGCGCGGCATCGATGGCCAGCCACGGCAGCAGTACGCGCAGGCAGAGTGCCCCGGCCAGTCCGAAGCCCAGGTTCACCGGCCAGCGATGACGCCGGTCGGGATCACCCTGGTGTCGCGGCCAGCGCCATTCGGCCAGCACCAGCAACACCAGCAGCAACACGAAGATGGCAGCGCGCCAGGCCACGGCGTTCATCAGCGCATGCCGGCCGCGGTCATGAACCCTGCGCGTCGCGGCGACGCTTGCGCAGGTCGAGCAGTTTCTCGCGCAGTTGCAGTTCCAGGCCGCGCTCGACCGGCTCGTAGAACACGGTGCCTACCAACGCATCGGGCAGGCATTGCTGATCCAGCGCGATGCCGCCTTCGGCGTCATGGTCGTACTGGTAGCCCTTGCCGTAGCCCATGCCTTTCATCAGTTTGGTGGGTGCGTTGCGCAGGTGCATCGGCACTTCCAGCGTGCCGCCTTCGCGTACCGCGGCGCGGGCCTTGTTGTAGGCCATGTAGGCGGCGTTGCTCTTGGGCGCGATGGCCAGCCAGATCGCCAGCTGGGCCAGGCCCAGCTCGCCTTCGGGGCTGCCCAGGCGTTCGTAGGTATCCCACGCATCCAGCGCCATGCGCCAGGCACGTGGTTCGGCCAGGCCCACGTCTTCGACCGCCATGCGGGTCATGCGGCGCGCCAGGTACAGCGGATCGACACCGCCATCGAGCATGCGGCACAGCCAGTACACGGCGGCGTCGGGATCGGACGAGCGTACGGATTTGTGCAGCGCCGAGATCTGGTCGTAGAACTGCTCGCCCTGCTTGTCGAAACGGCGGGTGCGGTCGGCCAGCACCTGGGTCAGCGTGGTCTGGTCGATGCGGCCCGGCTCTGATGAGTCATGGTCGGCCAGTTCGGCGGCGATTTCCAGCAGGGTCAGCGCGCGGCGCACGTCGCCGTCGGCGGCCTGGGCGATGGAATCCAGCGCTTCGTCGCCGACCTGCAACTGCAGCGTGCCCAGGCCGCGCTCGCTGTCGGCCAGCGCGCGTTTCAGCGCGGCAATGATGTCGTCGCCGGAGACCGGCTCCAGCACGTGCACGCGGCAGCGGGACAGCAGCGCGGAGTTCAGTTCGAACGAGGGGTTTTCGGTGGTGGCGCCGATGAAGATGATCACGCCGCGTTCGATGTGCGGCAGGAACGCATCCTGCTGGGTCTTGTTGAAGCGGTGCACCTCGTCCACGAACAGCACCGTGCGCCGGCCCTGGGCAAAATTCACCTCGGCCTCGGCCAGCGCCTTGCGCACATCCGGCAGGCCGGACAGCACGGCGGAGATCGCGCGGAAATCCGCGTCGGCGTAGCGCGCCACCAGCAGCGCCAGCGTGGTCTTGCCGCAACCGGGCGGGCCCCACAACACCATCGAATGGATCTTGCCCGCCTCCAGCGCGCGGCGCAGCGCCTTGTCCGGCCCCACCAGCCGCTGCTGGCCCACGATCTCGTCCAGGCTGCGCGGGCGCATGCGCTCGGCCAGCGGCTTCAGCGCATCGGTGTCGGTGGCGAACAGATCGGCAGGCGGGGATGGATTGCGAGGCATGGGCGGATGATAACCCGCGGGTTGTGGGCGCCGCGTTCGCTCAGGCGTCGGCCGGTGCCCTGCGGCGGTACAGCGTGTAGCCCAGGCCACACAAGCCCGTCAGCGCGGCGGGCACCAACAGGGTGCGCTCATGCAAGGCGGGGAAAAGCAACGCGCCTGCCGCACTGCCCAAGGTGAACGTGACGATCACCAGCACGCACACCCGCACGCGCAAGGTATCCACGGTGAGGCCACGCAGGCGCTGGCCGATGTAGATGCCCAGGTCGGTGAACATGCCCGAGACGTGGGTGGTGCGGAACACCATGCCGCTGTAGGTGCTGGCCATGCCGTTCTGCAAACCGGCACCCATGGCGGCCAGATAAAGCCCCAGCGAATCGTTCTGATGCAGCAGCGGCACGGCGGCGAACAGCAGGATCGATTCCAGCACCAGGGTCACCCCGTAGCGGCGCCCCAGTTGCAGCGTGCTCTGCTGCACGATCATGCCGCTGAGCATGGCACCGAGCACGAACGCACCGATCGACAGCGCCCAATGCCAGGCCTCGCCGCTGTCGCCCGTGCCCAGCGCCACGCCGAACAGGCTGGCGGAGCCGGTCAGGTTGGTGATCGACTGGTGGCGGAAACCCATGTAGCCGGCGGCGTTGACGATGCCCGCGATGAAGGCGAGCACGCCGCCGCCGAACCAGGCCCAACGCGGCAGTTGACGCAAGACCGGCATGAGAATGCAGTCAGTCTTTCAGTGGCTGCACGTTGATCACCGGCGCATCGCCGATCACGTCGGCGCCCGGTGGCGGCACGAAGTTGAAGGTCGACGGCGGGATCGCCACGTTGCGCTGCCAGTCGGAAAAGCGGATGTCCGTGGTGGAGCCGAGCTGGTCGCGGAAGGTCATGCGCGCCAGGCCGTTCGCGTCGAAACCCAGGTCGGCGTAGTCGAACTGCGGGTCTTTCGCGGTGGAGGTGAGCCGCAGCCATTGCAGGCCGTCGCGCTCGCCGCGCTCGGCCACCTTGAAGTTGCGGTCCAGCTGCGACACGTCGGTGAGCACGGTGAGCGGGCTGTGCGCTTCCTCGGCGCTCTGGACCCGCACGGTGACCTGGTCCAGCTCCGGGTCGTACATCCACACGCGGCTGCCATCGGCCACGATGGTCTGCTTGTACGGCGTCAGCGTCTCCCAGCGAAACTGCCGTGGCGACTGCAGCGCCAGCGTGCCGGTGCTGGTCTTGCTGCCCTGCCCGTTGATGTCGATCAGGGTCTGGCTGAAATGACCGGTCAGCGAGTGCAGGTTCTGCGCGAACGCATCCAGCCGCGCGCGAGCCGGGCCGGTGGCGGCCTGGGTCACGAGCGACAACAACAGCAGGACGACGGCGAGGGTAAGGCGTTTCATCGGGATTCCCAAAGCGATGGCGGTGCGGATTGTGGGGCGTATTGGCTTAACCGGAGCGTGTTTTCTGTAGGAGCGACTTCAGTCGCGATGCTTTTTTCTGAAGCCCAGGAACAAGAGCGTCGCGACTGAAGTCGCTCCTACAATTTTCCCGCATTCCGCATCCCGCATTGCCGCGGCTCAATCCCGTGGCGGCGGGGGCGCCAAGACTTCGCGGTTGCCGTTGTGCTGAGGGGCGCTGACCACGCCGTCCTGCTCCATCTGTTCGACCAGGCGGGCGGCGCGGTTGTAGCCGATGCGCAGATGCCTTTGCACACCCGATATCGAGGCGCGACGGGTCTGGGTGACCACGGCCACGGCCTTGTCGTAGAGCTGGGCGTCGGCGTCGCCGCCCTCCTCGCCATCCTGCGGGATACCCGAATCATTGATGAACTTGCCGTCGCTGGTTGC
Source organism: Rhodanobacter sp. (assembly GCA_044463365.1). GTDB lineage: Bacteria > Pseudomonadota > Gammaproteobacteria > Xanthomonadales > Rhodanobacteraceae > Rhodanobacter. Next base: position 11,018 of record JBIQMK010000088.1, read on the forward strand.
CTGTACTTCCTCCAGCACGCCTTCGATGTAGTTGGGCTCGCCCTGGGATTTCAGCCAGTTCACCACGCCGTGCACCTCGTGGTCGTCCACGAAGGCACCATGCACGCGTTCGGGCGTGGCAGTGCCCGGCGGCAGGTACAGCATGTCGCCATGACCCAGCAGCGCCTCGGCGCCGGACTGGTCCAGGATCGTGCGCGAGTCGATCTTGCTGGAGACCTGGAACGCGATGCGGGTGGGGATGTTGGCCTTGATCAGGCCGGTGATCACGTCCACCGACGGGCGCTGGGTGGCCAGGATCAGGTGCACGCCGGCGGCGCGCGCCTTCTGCGCCAGGCGGGCGATGAGTTCTTCCACCTTCTTGCCGACGATCATCATCATGTCGGCGAACTCGTCGATGATCACCACGATGTTCGGCAGCGGCTCCAGCGGCTCGGCGGCCAGGTTGGGCATCTCCGGGTTGGGGCGGAACAGCGGGTCCAGCAGCGGCTGGCCCGCGTTCTCGGCGTCCCTCACCTTCTTGTTGAAACCGGCCAGGTTGCGCACGCCCACGGCAGCCATCAGCTTGTAGCGGCGCTCCATCTCGGCCACGCACCAACGCAGCGCGTTGGCCGCCTCCTTCATGTCGGTGACCACCGGCGCCAACAGGTGCGGGATGCCCTCGTACACCGAGAGCTCCAGCATCTTCGGGTCGATCATGATCATGCGCACGTCTTTGGGGCTGGCCTTGTACAGCAGGCTCAGCACCATCGCGTTGACCGCCACCGACTTGCCCGAACCGGTGGTGCCGGCGACCAGCAAATGCGGCATCTTGGCCAGGTCCACCACGACGGGTTTACCGCCGATGTCCTTGCCCAGCGCCAGCGCCAGCGGCGATTTCTGCTGGTCGTACTTGTCCGAGCGCAGGATCTCGGAGAGGTAGACGATCTGCTTGCGGGTATTGGGAATTTCCAGGCCGATCACGTTCTTGCCGGGGATCACGTCGACCACGCGCACGCTCACCACGGACAGGCCGCGGGCGATGTCCTTGTCCAGGCTCGATACCTGCGAACCGCGCACGCCGGCGGCGGGTTCCAGCTCGAAGCGGGTGATCACCGGGCCGGGGTACACGCCCACCACCTTGGCCTCGATGCGGAAATCCTTGAGCTTCAACTCCACCTGGCGCGACAGCACCTCCAGGGTTTCTTCCGAATAGCCCGGGCCCTGCTCCGGCGCCTCGTCCAGCAGCGACAGCGGCGGCAGTTCGCCCGGCACGGAGGCGCCCACGAACAGCGGGATCTGCGTTTCCAGCCGCGCGCGTTCGCTTTTGGTCACCGGCGCGGGCGCCGACTCGATCCGCACCGGTTCGCGCTTCGCCTGCTTCACCGCGTCGTCCTTCTTCACCGCCGCGCGCTCGGTGCGCGCCAGCCGCGCGGCGCGTTCCTGCGGCGCCTGGCGCAGACGCTCGCGAACCAGCTCGGTCAGCCGCAGCACCGTGCGTCCGGTCCAGTCCATCACCTTGAACCACGACAGCCCGGTGGCCAGCGTCACCGCCACCAGGAACACCGCCAGCAGCAGCAGCGGCGCGCCCTTGTAGCCGAACGCGTATTGCAGCCCCTTGCCCACCGCCTCGCCGATCATGCCGCCGGCGCCCTGGGGAGCCATGCCGCTATCGGGGAAATTGAGCCAGCACAGCCCCGGCGCGGTGATGAAGAAGAACACCGAGCCGATCAGCCGCAGCGAGGGCTCCCAGCGGCTGCTG
>JBIQMK010000089.1:0-12670 GCA_044463365.1 Rhodanobacter sp.
CCACGAAGCCATTGCACCGGTGCAGCGATGGCAACGAAGGGATGGCCTGACGATCCATTCCTGCCAGCGCGCTCGGCCTGCCGCCAGTGTGCACCCATTCCCCCCTCCCGGTGCGCCCGGTCTTCGTCGACGGACACATGGATACCCATGTGCGTCACAGCGACCAAATGGGTCACATCACGCCCGGCTGCCGGCGCCGGTCGCGGGGGCATCGTTCCGGCTACCGATCACGCCCTCATGAACGAAAGCCCGCATGCGTACCCCATATAAGGCTGGACTTGTCCAGTGGCAGCCGCTACGCTTCGACAACGCGTGGTTCCCCGGCAACAGGCTTGCAGCGCATCGCGCTGGCGGGAAAGCCATCCGGTGATCGGGCAGACCGAAGCGACCACCGACAAGCAACCAGCGAAACCGGGGCTCCACCATCTCTGGCTGACGTCATCGCCGCTGTCGGCGGCGGATTGCGACGCACCGCGGAGACGGTCAAGCCACATGACCGAACCGCCATCGAGCGGCTTCGTCATGTCGGCAAAGGCGCCAGGCAATCTTGCCGTTCGCCATTGACAGCTGAACCAGATGTAGCCGGGAATGACGCATTGAGGCGCGCTCCAAGTACGGACATTCCACGGGCCAGCCCGGCTGGGGCCATCCCGATGGGTGGACGGGTCCCAATCACGTTGAACGCACCGCCAGCCGCTGAAGGCGGCCTTTACGACATGCATTGATGAGCACTGAGCCGGTCGAGCCCCAGAGCCTGGTAACCGCACCGCAGGATGCGTTCGCGTCGGTGCCGCAGCAGCAGGAAATGCCGCTGGCGATCGTGCGCGGCGAGCCGATGCTGCAGATGCCGCAGGATCTGTACATTCCCCCGGACGCGCTCGAGGTGATCCTCGAATCGTTCGAGGGCCCGCTGGATCTCCTGCTCTATCTGATCCGCCGGCAGAACCTGGACATCCTGGACATTCCGGTCGCCGAGATCACCCGGCAGTACATGAGTTACATCGAGCTGATGCGCGATGTGATGCGACTGGAACTGGCGGCGGAATACCTGCTGATGGCCGCGATCCTGGCCGAGATCAAGTCGCGGCTGCTGCTGCCGCGGCCGCCGCTGGAAGAAGGTGTGGAGGAGGATCCGCGCGCCGAACTGGTGCGGCGTTTGCAGGAGTACGAACGGTTCAAGCGGGCCGCGGAGGATATCGAGGCCCTGCCCCGGGTCGAGCGCGACACCGTGGTGGTGCATGCCGACGCGGGCGAGCGCAACGTGATCCGGTTGCCGCCACCGCTGGAGCTCACCGAACTGCTGCTGGCGCTGAAGGACGTGATGCACCGCGCCGAGCTGTTCGGGCACCACGCGATCAAGCGCGAGGCACTCAGCGTCAGGCAGCGCATGGGTGAATTGCTGAGCCGGCTGGACGACAACGCGTTCCATCGTTTCGAAAGCCTGTTCGACCCCGCCGAGGGGCGCCTCGGCATCGTGGTGACGTTCCTGTCAATGCTGGAGCTGGCCAAGGAAATGCTGGTGGAAATCGTGCAGGAGGCGCCGCTGGCGCCAATTTACGTCAAGGCCAAGGCCAGCCACGGCGAGCCGGCCGGCGATCCCGCGGAGGAGGCCGCCCTGGCCGACCCGTCGGCACGCAACGACGCATTCGGCGAATGAACGCCATTTTTTGAATCGGCATCCGACCCAAGGTTATGCAGATCGAACAAATCAAGCCCATCATCGAGGCCGCGCTGCTGGCCTCCAGCCAGCCGATGACCACCCATCAGCTGGGCGACCTGTTCAACGAAGCCGACGAGGTCGGCCACGAACAGATCGCCCGTGCGCTGGAAGCGCTGGCCGGCGATTGCGAAGGCCGCGGCGTCGAGCTGAAGGAGGTCGCCTCCGGTTTCCGCTACCAGGTACGCCAGGACGTGCATCCGTGGATCTCGCGGATGTGGACCGAACGGCCCAGTCGCTACTCGCGCGCCATGCTGGAGACGCTGGCGCTGATCGCCTACCGCCAGCCGATCACCCGCCCCGAGATCGAGCAGATCCGCGGCGTGGTGGTGTCCTCCAACATCATCAAGACGATGGAGGAGCGCGAGTGGATTCGCGTGGTCGGCTACCGCGACGTGCCCGGCAAGCCGGCGCTGTTCGGCACCACCCGCGCGTTCCTGGACTACTTCAACCTGAAATCGCTGGACCAGTTGCCGCCGCTGTCGGAAATCCGCGACATGGAGGACCCGCAGCTGCGCTTCGAGCCCGAACCCCTGCCCGCCCGGGTGGCGCGTGACCTGCCGATCGATCCGGACGAAACCGCGCCGGACGACGCGAAAACTGAAGACGACGCAAGCACCACCGACATCCAGGCAGCCGCCGACGACGCGGATGCCGATCACCACGAAACCGACAACGCGACCGGCGCTGACATGCCGGCCGCTTCACCCGAGTCCGACGAGACCGGCTCCGACACGAGCCCTCCCGTCGCCAACCCGATTGCCACTGCCGACGAGGCAGCGAACCGTGCCGCGGACGTCGAACCCGACGCCGCCAGCCAAGATTCCGAGGAGTACCGCGCATGACTGCGCCGCAAAAATCCGTTCTTTCCCTGAAGCGCGAACCGCGCGACGAAGCCACCGCCCAGCTGGAAGAGCGCCTGCACAAGGTGCTGGCCAACGCGGGCCTCGGCTCGCGCCGCATGCTCGAGGTACGCATCCAGTCCGGCGAAGTCGAACTCAACGGCACGCCGGCCGAAATCGGCACCAGCGTGCATGCCGGCGATCGCGTGACCATCGACGGCAAGCAGTTCGTGGTGGCCACCGACAGCCGCGACGACACCGAAGTGCTGATCTACCACAAGCCGGAAGGCGTGCTGACCACGCGCGACGACCCCGACGGCCGCCCCACCGTATTCGAACAGCTGCCGCGCCTGAAGGGCGCGCGCTGGGTCGCCGTGGGCCGACTCGACATCAACACCACCGGCCTGTTGCTGCTGACCACCGATGGCGAACTGGCCAACGGCCTGATGCATCCCAAGAGCGGTCTCGAGCGCGAATACCTGTGCCGCGTGCACGGCGAGGTGCCCGACGAGATCATCGAGCGGTTGAAGGCCGGCGTGGAGCTGGACGACGGCCCCGCCCGTTTCGACGAGATCGCCGTGATCAGCCGCGGCGGCAGCCACAGCAGGTTCCGCGTGGTGATCCGCGAGGGCCGCAACCGCGAGGTGCGCCGCCTGTGGGACTCGCAAGGTTTCCTGGTCAGCCGCCTCAAGCGCATCCGCTACGGCCAGATCGAACTGCCGCGCAACCTGCGCCGCGGCGACTGTGAGCCACTCGATGCCGAAGCCGTAAAAAAATTGCGCCAGACCACCGGCCTGGGCGCGCCGCAACCGGTGCTCACCTTGAGTCCGGTGTTGCACCAGCGCCGCGCCAACCGCAGCGTCACCGAATACCGCCCCGAGCGCGGCGCCGGCACCGCCTGGACCGGTGGCCAGGACGAGGCCCGCGAGTTGCGCGCCTACGACCGCATCCGCGAAGAGCCCACCCGCGGCCGCAAGCCGCCGCGGCGCGGTGGCAAGGAAGTCAACGGCAACGTGGCGCGGCCCGAGCGCGCCGGCGGTGCACGCAGCGGTGGCGGACGCGCGCGACGCGTGGCGCCGGGCCAGGAGCTGCCGTCGGTGCGTACCTGGTTCGCCGGTGAAAGCCGCGACGGCACAGGCCGCGCCGCCGGCGCCGGCGCCGGCGCCGGCAACCGTCGCTCCGCCGGCGGCAAACCGTTTGGCGCGCGCGGCGGTGGCGAAGGCCGCGGTACCGGCAATCCGTACAGCGGCTTCGGCGGCGAATCGCGCAGCGCCGGTGGCAATGGCAATCGCGCCCCGGGGGCGCGCCCGCAGGGCGGCAATCGCGCGCACGGCAACCAGGCTGGCGGTCGACCGCAAGGCCAGGGCGGCAATCGTCCCCAGGGCGCCGGCCGACCGCAGGGCCAGGGCGGCAATCGCTCGCAGGGAGCCGGCCGTCCGCACGGACATGGCGGCGCCGCGGGCGGGCGGCCGGGTGGCCGTGGCGGCAATCGCTCGGGCAATCGCTGAGCGGCGAGGGAAACCTGACCGATGGTGCGTATCTACCACAACAACCGATGTTCCAAATCCCGCGCCACGCTGGCCTTGCTGGAGGCGCGCGGCGACGACATCGAGATCATCAACTATCTCGACAACCCGCCCAGCGCCACCGAGCTGGCCGGGTTGCTGAAGCAATTGGGGATGACCGCCCGCGCGCTGCTGCGCACGGGTGAGGCGGAGTACCAGACCCTGGGACTGGCGGACGTATCACTTGGCGAAGCGGACCTGATCGCCGCGATGGTGGCGCACCCGAAGCTGATCGAGCGCCCGATCGTCGTGGCCAATGGCAAGGCCGCCATCGGCCGCCCGCCCGAGGCGGTGCTGGCGATACTCTGAGCGCGCTCCTGTAGGAGCGACTTCAGTCGCGACCCGGGCAACGGCAACGCCAGGTCGCGGCTGAAGCCGCTCCTACAGGGGGTCATCCCCGTGCGGGGAACCCGGTATCAGTCGAGGTGCAACGAAAACGCGTCCGCATCCATCCACGCGGGAAAGCGCTCGCGATGCGCCAGCAACGCCGCCGGGTCCAGCGTTACGGTGGCCACCTGTTCCTGCGCACCCAGCTCGATCAAGGCTTCGCCCACCGGGTCCACCGCCACGCTGTCGCCGGCATAGGGCAGCTCGTTGCCATCCACGCCGACACGATTCACGCCGATCACGTAGCTGAGGTTTTCGATCGCCCTGGCGCGCAACAGCGTGCGCCAGGGGTGGCGCCTCGGCGCGGGCCAGTTGGCGACGAACAGCGCCAGGTCGTAATCCATGCCGCCGGCCGCGTCGGCCAGCCGGCAATTACGCAGCCACACCGGAAAGCGCAGGTCGTAGCAAACCTGCGGCAGAATGCGCCAGCCTTTCAGCGTCACGATCAGGCGCGCATTGCCGCCGCCATAACGGGTGTGTTCGCCAGCCATGCGGAACAGGTGGCGTTTGTCGTATTGCTGGAAACTGCCGTCCGGCTGCATCCACAGCAGCCGGTTGTAGACCACGCCGTCTTCCAGGATCGCCAGGCTGCCGCAGATCACCGCGCCCACCTCGGCCGCCAGCGCACGCAGCCAGGCCACGCCTTCGCCCTGTATGGTTTCGGCGCTGGCGCGGGTGTCGTTGCTGAAGCCGGACAGGAAGGTTTCCGGCAGCACGATGAGGTCGCTGCCCCCGGCCTGGCGCACCAGCGCGCCGTAGTAGTCGCGATTGGCCGGTGCGTCGTGCCAGCGGGTGGCGCCCTGCACCAGCGAGACTTTCAACGGCTGCATGCTCACAGCCGGCACAGGCGTTCGGCGCCCGCCTCCATGGTGGCGCCGCTCTTGGCGAAACACAGCCGCAGCAGCCGCGTACCCGGCGCGGTTTCATAGAACGGCGTCAACGGAATCGCGGCCACACCGCCCTGCTCCACCAGCCAGCGGCTGAAGGCCACATCGTCCTCGTCCCGGATCGCCGAGTAGTCGACCAGCTGGAAATAACCGCCCGGCACGTCCAACAGCTTGAAACGCGATGGCGCCAGCAAGGCGCGAAAGCGATCGCGCTTGGCCTGATAGAACGCAGGCAACTCCAGGTAATGCTCGGGGCTGCTGGCCATGAACTCGGCAAACGCCACCTGCGCCGGATGGAACGTGCAGAACGTGAGGTACTGGTGCACCTTGCGGAACTCGGCCGACAACGCCGGCGGCGCGATCGCGTAACCGACCTTCCAGCCCGTGCAGTGGTAGGTCTTGCCGAACGAGGAGATCACGAAGCTGCGCTCGGCCAGCTCCGCATGGCGCAGCACGCTTTGGTGCTGCGTGCCGTCGTACACGATGTGCTCGTAGACCTCGTCGGACAACACCACGATGGACGTGTCGCGCACGATCGCCGCCAGCTCGTCCAGGTCGCCCGCCGACAGCACGGCGCCCGATGGGTTGTGCGGGCTGTTGACCAGGATCATGCGGGTTTTCGGCGTGATCGCGTCACGCACGCGCTGCCAGTCGATCGAGAACGCGGGCACGGTCAGCGGGATGTGCACCGCGCGGGCGCCCTGCAGGTCGATCGCCGGCTCGTAGCTGTCGTAGGCCGGGTCGAACACGATCACCTCGTCGCCCGCGCGAACCACCGCCGCCATCGCCGCGAACAAGGCTTCGGTGGCGCCGGAGGTCACCGTGATCTCGCGGTCGACATCGACCTTGCGGCCATACAGGCGCTCGGTCTTCTGCGCGATCTGCTCGCGCAGGCCGGCCGTGCCGTGCATCGGGGCGTACTGGTTGCGGCCTTCGTCCATGGCGCGCGCAAGCGCATCGCGCAGCGCCTGCGGCGGTTCGAAATCGGGAAAGCCCTGGCCCAGGTTGACCGCCTCGTGTTCCAGCGCCAGCTGGCTCATCACGGTAAAAATGGTGGTGCCGACCTTCGGAAGCTTGGTTTCGATCATGATGATCTGGCGGTCTGGATGTCCAAACAAGCGGACATTATATCGGTGGCGCCACGCGCGGTGGCGTGATCAGCGGGAAGCCGGCAAGTCCTCGAGCGGGCGTCGCTTGCACTGCTCGTGCCTCAGCATGGTGGTGACCGGCAGTCGCTCGGCCAGAAAATCCACCAGCGCACGCACGCCTGGCAGCATGCCGCGCCGGCTGGGATAGACGAAGTGCATGGTGCCGTCTGGAACACTCCAGTCCGGCAGCACTACTTCCAATTCGCCGCTGGCGATCGCCGGCGCGCAGACGGACTCCGGCAGCAACGCCACGCCCATGCCACGGCGGGCGGCCTCCAGCAGCAGGGCAAAATCGCCGGTGATCAGACGTGCCTGCACTTCGACGACGGACTGTTTGCCGTCGGCATCGATCAGCTCCCACACCTGCGCGCCCTCGTGCTCGCGCATCGACAGCGCCGGCAACTGAGCCAGCTCGTCAGGTTGCGAGGGGCGGCCCTGCACATCGAGTAGCGCCGGGCTGGCCACCAGCTTGGTCCGCGCCAGGCCGAAACTGCGCACGACCAGGTTGGCGTCGGTGTCCAGCTTGTTGCGCACGCGGATGGCCAGATCGTAGCCCTCGCCGATCACGTCGACGCGGCGGTCGCTGGATGTCACCCGCACCTGCATTTTCGGGTACAGCGCTAGGAAGTCCGGCAACAGATACGCCAGCACCGTCTGTGTCAGCGATACTGGGCAACTCAGCCGCACCAGGCCACGTGGCTCCGCGCGCAACTCGTCCACGGCGTCCTGCGCGGCCTGCGCTTCTTCCAGCACGGCGCGGCAATGGGCGTAGAAGCGCTCCCCCACCTCGGTGACCATGAAGCGCCGCGTGGTCCGCTGCAGCATGCGCACGCCCAACCGTTCCTCCAGCTGGGCCACCCGCTTGCTGAGCCGGGATTTCGGCACGCCCAGCGCGCGTCCGGCGGCAGAGAACCCGCCGTGTTCGACCACGGCGGCAAAGAAGTACAAATCGTTGAGATCCTGCAGGGCACCGCTCATCATGGCTTCCACCGTTTCCCTTTGGGAACGATAAGTTCAAAACATGCCCACTTATCGCCACATTGTTCCAAATATATCCTGATTCCGTCGCCGATAACCGGCCCGGACAGGAGACTCACCATGAACATCTTGCACATCGATTCCAGCGCGCTGGGTACGTATTCAGTGTCGCGCCAATTGACCGCCGACATCGTAGCGGAGCTCAGGCGCGCCGCGCCGAACGCCGTCGTCGAGTACCACGACCTGGCGGCGCAGCCGCTGGCGCACTGGACGCCGGTGGCCGACGCCGCCGATCCGGCCGCCGTGCTGGGCAACCAGGTACTGGAGGATTTCCTGGCCGCCGACGTGGTCGTGGTCGGGGCGCCGATGTACAACTTCACCATTTCCAGCCAGCTCAAGGCTTGGCTTGATCGCGTGCTGGTGGCCGGCAAGACCTTCCGCTACACCGCGAACGGGCCCGAAGGGCTGGCGGGCGGCAAGCGGGTTATCGTGGCTTCCAGCCGCGGCGGCTTCTATGGCAAGGATTCGGCGGCTGCCGCGATGGATTTCCAGGAACCCTACCTGCGGGCGGCGTTTGCCTTCATCGGTATCGGCGACGTGGAGTTCGTGCGCGCCGAAGGCCTGGCAGTCGGTGAGGAACAGAAATCGACTGCGCTGAAATCGGCCCGGGACGCCATCCACACGCTGGTGGCCGAAGCCGCCTGAGGTCGGCCTGAGCAAGCTGTCATCCGGCGGGATGCTCATCGACGGCCGGAATCGGCGACCTGGTGCCGCATGAAGGCACTGGATTCCGGCTTTCGCTGGAATGGCGGACGAAGGCGCAAACAACAACGATTTTTGCGCGACTGCCACCACGCGTCGCACCGTTGCTTCGCGCGGCTGCCATGTTTCGAAGCGCCCATGAAAGGCCAGCCTGACAAGCTGGCCTTTTGCGTTGCATGGCCCGGACGCCATCGCGACGTCGGCCTGGCCACCCCTGCCATCAGTCATACCCCGATTTCAGGCCGCGCCCATTGACGGCTCGAAACATGGTGTTATAGTTCACTACAACACCGGTCAACGAGTTCACCGAGGAGCCCGCCATGAAATCGCAAAACCTCATCGCCAGCATCGCCGCCGCCCTGTTCACCTTCGCCACGCTGGGTGCCGTCAACTACAACGTCGATGTGCGCCCGGTATCGGCCGGGGCAACCCAGCGGGTCGTGACCGACCTGCCCATGATCGTGGTCCACCCCACCGCCGCCGAGCGGCGCGAGGCGGCGCTGTCCGAGGGCGGCGACGTCGTGGGCGCCTCCGTCATTCGCGGCGGCGGACCGCACCTGAGCCTGGTCAGCTCGCAATTGGCCATGCCCTACTATTCGTTCGCCAATCAGTTCGGCGGCATCAGCAAGGAATAAGCATGACCATCACCTGGAACGACAACGTCCCGATCTATCGCCAGCTGCAGCAACGCGTGGTGGCGATGATCCTGGACGGCGCCTTGAACGAGGGCGACCCGTTGCCGTCGGTACGCCAGGTGGCAGCGGACTACCAGATCAATCCGCTGACCGTCTCCAAGGCCTATCAGGAACTGGTCGATCAACAATTGGTGGAAAAACGGAGGGGCTTGGGCATGTTCGTCATCGAAGGCGCGCGCGAAGCGCTGCTGAAATCCGAACGCGAGCGGTTTCTGCGCGAGGAGTGGCCCGTACTGTTCGCCCGGCTGCAGCGGCTGGGGCTGGATCTCAAGACTTTGCTGCGCGAAGCGAGCACCCACACGGAGCACCAATCATGAGTGCGGTCATCACGGCCAGCGGCCTGGGCAAGCGGTACAAGACCTCGGTGGCGCTGGACAACGTCAGCTTCCGGATCGAGCCCGGCCGCATCGTGGGCCTGATCGGCCCCAACGGCGCGGGCAAGACCACGGCGCTGAAGGCCATCCTGGGTCTCACCGATTTCACCGGTGACCTGAACGTGCTGGGCTTCGACCCGCGCAAGCAGCGCGACAAGCTGATGGGCGACGTGTGCTTCATTGCCGACGTGGCCGTGCTGCCGCGCTGGATCAAGGTGCGCCAGGCAGTGGATTTCGTCGCCAACGTGCATCCGCGTTTCGACCGCAAGAAGTGCGAGGCCTTCCTGGCGCGCACCAAGCTGCAGCCGGACCAGCGCGTTCGGCAGATGTCCAAGGGCATGATCGTGCAGCTGCACCTGGCGCTGGTGATGGCCATCGATGCGCGGCTGCTGATCCTGGACGAACCCACGCTGGGGCTGGACATCCTCTACCGCAAGCAGTTCTACCAGAACCTGCTGGAGGACTACTTCGACGAGAACAAGACGATCATCGTCACCACCCACCAGGTGGAGGAGGTCGAGCACATTCTCACCGACCTGATGTTCATCCGCGATGGCCGGATCGTGCTGGATGCCGACATGGATGCGGTCGGCGAGCGCTTCATCGAGGTGATGGTCAACGCCGACCGAGCCGACGCGGCCCGCGCCCTGAATCCCATCGACGAGCGCCAGGTATTCGGCAAGAGCATTTTTCTGTTCGACGGCGCGAGCCGCGCGACGCTGGAGCCGCTGGGCGAGATTCGCCGGCCCTCCGTCAGCGACCTGTTCGTGGCCACCATGAAGGGAACCTACGCATGAACAACCAGACGTTCAACAATCTGTACTGGCTGGTGAAACGCGAATACTGGGAGCACCGTGGCGGGTTCTTCTGGGCGCCGGTCATCACTGGCGGCATCTTTCTGCTGCTCAACATCATGGGCATCATCACCGCCGAAGTCCTGGGCGCCCGCAGCGGTTTCAACTTCGGCGCCAGCGGCGGTCTGCAGCACGTCATTTCCGACATGGATGCAGGCGACCTAAGCCAGGTGGGCTTTGCACTGGACATCGCGATGTATTCGGCGATGGGCCTGCTGGTGGTGGTGCTGGGTTTCGTGGTGTTCTTCTACTGCCTCGGCGCGCTGTACGACGACCGCCGCGACCGCAGCATCCTGTTCTGGAAATCGCTGCCGGTCTCCGACACCAGCACCGTGCTGTCCAAGGTCATCAGCGCCACCGTGTTGGCACCGATCATCGCCGTGGTCGTGGGCATCATCGTGGGCATGCTGCAGCTGCTGATACTTGCGGTCACGCTGTCCTTCCACGGCGTCAACGTGTGGCAGTTGCTGCTGTTGGCCCATCCGTTCCGGGTAATGTTCAACCTGATCGGCTACATCCCGCTGTATGCGCTGTGGGCGGCGCCGGCCGTCGGCTGGCTGCTGGTCTGCTCCGCCTGGTCGCGCAGCAAGCCCTTCCTGTGGGCGGTGGCGCTGCCCGTCGCCACCGGCTTGCTGGTGACCTGGTTCGGCATCATGGGCCTGTTCAATCTGCCGACCGTCTGGTTCTGGAAGAACGTGGTACAACGCGCCCTGCTGAGCGTGTTTCCCGGCAGCGGCAACCTCTTCGGCTCGCACAACAGCATGGTTTATGTCGTAGGCAGTGCAGGAACAGATTTGCTGGACCTGTCGCGGAGCTGGTACTTGGCAACCACACCCAACCTGTGGATCGGCGTGGTTGCCGGCGTGGCCCTGCTGGCTGGCGCCATCTGGTTCCGCCGCTGGCGCGACGACAGTTGAGCACGGTGACGGACGGGCCGCCCGGCCCGATCCACCCTCGAACCTTCCGCGATCGCATCGACCCTGGAGCCATCATGAAACCGTCCTCTTTCCACGCTCTCGCATTGGCCCTGCTGTTGCCGCTGGCCGCGTGCAGCCAGGCGCCCGATTCCCAAACCGTATCGACCGGGCAAGCGGCACCCGCCGGCAATGACGGCGAAACCGCGCCGCGCTCGTTGATCGCCAAGGGAATCGACAAGGCCATGCAGGAAGCCAAGCGCGACCTGGCCACCAAGAACATCGAACTGGATCACGTCCACTTCGGCAACGACGACAACGACAAGCGGCCGAAAGCCGAGATCACCCCGCAGGGCGATCTGCTGATCGCCGGCAAGAAGGTCGATGCCACGCCGGCGCAGCGCGCCCTGCTGCTGGACTATCGCCAGCAGATCGTGGGCATCGCCTCCGCTGGCATGGACATCGGTACGCAGGGTGCGGACCTGGGCATGCAGGCGGCCAAGACCGCGATGCTGGGCGCGTTCAGCGGCAAGAACGACAAGGAGATCGAGGCGGCCATCAAGCCGCAGACCGACAAGATCGAGGCCGCCGCCCGCCAGCTTTGCCAGCAGCGCATGCCGGCGCTATTGGCCAGCCAGCAGAAACTGGCCGCCGCGATGCCGCAGTTCCAGCCGTACGCCACGATGAAGCAGAAGGACATCGACGACTGCAGCAAGGACATGAGCGACGAGGATGGCAAGCACGGTTTTGCCGTGTTCTCCGATTGACTCCTCACCCCGTCCTCAAGCCCTACTCTCTCGCAAAGGAGAAATCATCATGCGCCACACGCTTCTGCAGGGTGTTCTCGTTCTGGCCGCTGTTCTGGCACTGCCCGCCTACGCCGGTTGGTCCGTACAACAGCATGGCACTCGCGACAAACTCACCTGGCACGATACCGACGGACAAGCGCTGGATCTGGCATCTCCCCAAGGCCAGGGCATTGAGAGTGTCCATATAGCGCCGGCGGGGCGCGACAATCTGCGGCAAGGCGACGTGATCACGGCGGTCGACGGCCAGACGGTCGCCCACGTCGCCGACTTGCTGGTCTACACGAACGCCCATCTGCAGGCCTCCACCGTGCTGACGGTGCGCCGCGGCCACGCCGATCTGAAAATCGGCCTGGCGCCTGGCGAGCTCGCGACGCTCCTGCATCCCCATCCCTGACATCGCGTTCGATCAGCCAGCGTTACTGTGAGGTGCCGCGACGGCGTGTGCGAACGGTGTCAATCGCCGTGGATACCGCCGCGCGTCAGCGTCATCGGATCGAGCAGCTTCTTCAATTCATCCTTCGACAGACCGGTGGTTTCCAGCGCCACGTCCATGATCGGGCGGTGCTCCTTGTACGCCTGCTTCGCCGTGGCGGCCCCTTTCTCGTAACCGATCACCGGGTTCAGTGCGGTGACCAGGATCGGGTTCATCGCCAGCGCCTGGTTCACCCGCGCCTTGTTGACCTTGAAACCGGCGATGGATTTGTCGGCCAGCAGCACGCTGGCATTGGCCAGGATGCC
>JBIQMK010000090.1:0-12483 GCA_044463365.1 Rhodanobacter sp.
AGCACTGCGCCGAGGCGCCGTTCTACACGCTGGGCCCGCTGACCACCGACATCGCGCCGGGCTACGACCACATCACTTCGGGCATCGGCGCAGCGATGATCGGCTGGTTCGGCACCGCGATGCTCTGCTACGTCACGCCGAAGGAACACCTTGGTCTGCCCGACCGCGACGACGTCAAGACCGGTGTCATCACCTACAAGATTGCCGCCCACGCCGCCGATCTCGCCAAGGGCCATCCCGCCGCCCAGCACCGCGACAACGCATTGTCGCGCGCGCGCTTCGAATTCCGCTGGGAGGACCAGTTCAACCTCTCGCTCGATCCCGACACGGCACGCGCCTACCACGACGCCACGCTGCCGAAGGAGGCGCACAAGGTGGCGCATTTCTGCTCGATGTGCGGGCCGAAATTCTGCTCGATGAAAATCACCCAGGACCTGCGCCGCGAGGTGCGTGAGATGGAAGCGTCCACGGTCCGCGCGGGCATGGATGCGAAGTCGCGCGAGTTCGCCGCGCAGGGCGCCACGCTCTACGTGCCGGCGGCGGAATGAACGCCATGCGTGTCACCGTCATCGGCGCGGGTGTGGCCGGCCTGGTCACGGCCATCGAACTGGCTGATCGCGGCGCCCGGGTGGAGATCGTGGAACGCGGCGCCGGCCCGGGCGCGCAGGCCTGCGCCTGGTTTGCCGGCGGCATGCTGGCGCCGTGGTGCGAACAGGCCACCGCCGAACCGCAGGTGGCCGCGTTGGGCGTCGCTTCCATCGCGTGGTGGCAACGTCATTTCGCCGATACCGTGCAGCGCGGCACGTTGGTGGTCGCCGCCAGCCGCGATGCCGGTGAGCTGGAGTTGTTCGGTCGCCGCACCGAGCGGTTCGAAGCGGCCGACGCCGCCCTCATCGGCGCACTCGAACCGGACCTGGCCGGACGGTTTCATCGAGGCCTGTTCTTTCCCGACGAGGCGCACCTGGACCCGCGCCGCGCGCTGCAGGCGTTGACGGCGCAACTGGATGCGATGGGCGTGACGATCCGCTATGGCGTGGACGCCGATGTCGAACGGGTGGTGGCCGATCGCGTGATCGATTGCCGTGGCATCGCCGCGCGCGACACGCTCGAGGATCTGCGCGGCGTGCGTGGCGAAATGATCATGCTGCGCGCCCCCGACATCCATCTCACCCGTCCCGTGCGCCTGCTGCATCCGCGCTTCGGGGTGTATGTGATCCCCCGCGGCCAGGGCGTCTTCATGCTGGGCGGCACCTTGCTGGAGAGCAGCAGCCACGGCCCGGTCACCGTGCGTTCGGCGATGGATCTGCTCAACGCCGCCTACGCGCTGCACCCGGCGTTTGCCGAGGCGCAGATCCTGGAACTGGGCGTGGGCGTGCGCCCCGCCTTTCCCGACAACCTGCCGCGCGTGTCCCGCCGCGGCAACGTCATCCACGTCAACGGCCTCTATCGCCACGGCTTCCTGCTTTCGCCCGCGATGGCGCAGCAGGCCGCGCGGATGGCACTGGCCGACATCCCGGAGGCAAGCGCATGCATCTCTTCGTGAACGGCGCCGCGCACGACGTACGCGCCACCACCTTGTCGCAGGCGCTGGATGCGCTCGGTTACCGGCAGGCGATCGTGGCCACGGCGCTCAACGGCATTTTCGTTCCCGCCGACCAACGCGGCGCCGCGCTGCTGGCCGACGGCGACGCGCTGGAAATCCTCGCCCCGATGCAGGGAGGCTGAGCCATGCAGCTTTATGGTGTCGAACTGACCTCGCGCCTGCTGCTGGGCAGTGCCCGCTACCCCTCGCCGGCGATGCTTGCCGATGCGGTGCGCGCCTCAGGCGCCGAGGTGGTCACCGTGTCGCTGCGGCGCGAGTCAGGCGGACAACGCAGCGGGCAGGGTTTCTGGTCGCTGATCCGCGACCTAGACGTGCGCGTGCTGCCGAACACGGCTGGCTGCCACTCGGCGAAGGAGGCGGTGACCACCGCGCGGATGGCGCGCGACATCTTCCAGACGCCGTGGGTCAAGCTGGAAGTGATCGGCGACGCCGACACGCTGCAGCCGGACGTGTTCGGCCTGGTCGAGGCGGCGGCCGAGTTGTGCGCCGATGGCTTCGAGGTATTTCCGTATACCACCGAAGACCTGGCCGTGGCCGACCGATTGCTGCAGGCGGGTTGCCGCGTCTTGATGCCGTGGGGCGCGCCGATCGGCAGCGGGCGCGGGCTGAACAACAGCTTCGGCCTGCGCACCTTGCGCGCGCACTTTCCCGACGTGCCGCTGATCATCGACGCCGGCATCGGCCGACCGTCGCACGCGGTGGAGGCGATGGAGCTGGGTTTCGACGGCGTGCTGCTGAACACCGCGGTGGCGCTGGCGGGCGATCCGGTGGCGATGGCCGCGGCATTCGCCCGCGCGATCGAGGCGGGCCGCGCGGGTTTCGAGGCGCAGCCGATGGCGCCGCGCGATCTGGCCGAACCCTCCACGCCGATCGCGGGCAAGGCGTGGCTGGCGTGATCACCCTGCCCGCGTTCTACCCCATCGTGGACAGCGCCGAGTGGGTCGGCCGGCTGGCGCCGCTGGGCGTCGAGCTGGTGCAACTGCGGCTCAAGAGGCAGCCAGCGGAGGTGATCCGTCGCGAGGTGCACGCCGCGCTGGCGGTCTGTCGCTGGCAGGGGGCACAACTGGTGGTCAACGACCATTGGCAGGTCGCGCTGGACGAAGGCGCCGACTTCATCCACCTCGGCCAGCAGGACTTGCTAGACGCGGATCTGAAGGCCATCCGCGGGCACGGCATGCGGCTGGGCATCAGCACGCACGACCATGCCGAACTGGATCGTGCACTGGCCGCGTCACCTGACTACGTGGCGCTGGGGCCGATCTATGCCACCGCCCGCAAGCAGATGCCGTGGGCGCCGCAAGGCCTGCCGCGCATCGCCGAGTGGAAGCGGCTGATTGGCGATCGACCATTGGTGGCGATCGGCGGCATCACGCTGGAACGCGCCGCCGGCTGTTTCGATGCGGGCGCCGACAGCATCGCAACCATCGGCGACGTGACCGGCCACACCGACCCGCTGGCGCGCGCGGCGGCGTGGCTCACCGCGACGGCGGCGCATCCATGAGCGGCCGTTACACGCGCCAGGTCGTGCTGCCCGACGTCGGCGAAGCGGGCCAGGCGCGGCTGGCGGCCGCGCGTGCGCTGGTGATCGGTGCGGGCGGCTTGGGCTGTCCCGTGCTGCAGTACCTGGCGGGCGCCGGCGTCGGGCGGATCACCGTGATCGATCATGATCGCGTCGAGGAAAGCAACCTGCATCGGCAGCCGCTGTATGCGATGGCGGATATCGGTACGTTCAAGGCACGGGCGGCGCGCGCCGCCCTGCTGCGCCTCAACCCGACCATCACCGTGGAAGCACTGGCGCAACGGCTGACCCCGGCCAACGCGGCAGCGCTGGTGGCCGGCGCCGATGTCGTCGTCGACGCGGCCGACAGCCTCGCTGTCACCTACACCGTGAACGACATCTGCCTGCAACACCACACACCACTGATCAGCGCGTCCGCCGTGGGCCTGACCGGCTATGTCGGTGGCTTTTGCGGCGGCGCGCCCAGCTATCGCGCCGTATTTCCCGACATGCCCGCACGCGCGGCCAGCTGCAGCAGCGCCGGCGTGCTGGGCAGCATGGTCGGCATGATCGGCAGCCTGCAGGCGCAATGCGTGTTGCAACTGCTGCTGGGCATCGCGCCGTCGCCGTTGGGCCGATTGCTGAGTTTCGACGCGGGCCGCCTGGCGTTCGGCGGGTTCGACTTCCACGGGGCAAGCGAACCCGAAGGCGACGCGTTGCGCTTCATCGACGTCGGCGATGTGGCACCCGACGACCTGGTGATCGACCTGCGCAGCCTGGACGAAGCCCCGGTATCGCCGCTAGCAACGGCCCTGCGTTTCACCCCGGAACACATCGACGCTTTCTTCGACGCCCATCCCCCCGCCGACCGCCGCGTGGTGCTGTGTTGTCACAGCGGCGTGCGCGCATGGCGCGTCGGTCGGCAATTGCAGTCGCGCGGCTACGCCAATCTGGCCTTGGCGACGCTCGCCGGGATATCCGCATGACGCAGGTATTGTCCATCGCCGGCTCCGACTCCTGCGGCGGCGCCGGGCTGCAGGCCGACCTGAAAACGTTCGCCGCCTTCGGCGTCGACGGCGCCACCGTGGTGACCGCCGTCACCGCCCAGAACACCGCGGGTGTGCGCGCCATCCAGACCATGTCCGCGGCAATGGTGCAGGCGCAGATGGACGCGGTGTTCGAGGGAATGGCCATCGGCGCCGTGAAGCTGGGCATGCTGGCCAACGCGGATATCGTGGCCACCGTGGCACAGCAACTCGAACGCCGGCGGCCACCGTTCGTGGTGCTCGATCCGGTATTACTCGCCACCTCGGGTGCGCCGCTGCTGGAAGCCGCAGCGGTGGAGTTGCTGCGCACGCGATTGTTGCCGCTGGCCGATTGCCTCACCCCCAATCTCGCCGAAGCGGCCACGCTGCTGGACGCGCCGCACGCAACGAACGAGGCGGAGATGGCGCGGCAAGGGCGGGCGCTGCTCTCGTTGGGGCCGCGGGCGGTGTTGATGAAGGGTGGCCACGCCGCCCTGCCTGAGGCGGTCGACCTCCTCGTCACCACGCACGGCACGCAGCGTTTTGCCGCGCCATGGATAGCCACCACCCGGCTTCACGGAACCGGCTGCATGCTCGCGGCCGGCATCGCGGCGGGGCTGGCAAAAGCATGCCCACTGCACAAAGCCATTGACCGTTCCCGACGCCACCTGCGCCAGGTGCTGATCCAGCGGGCGCGCGGCTGACCGCCTGATGTCTGCTGCACCGCGCGTTTCCCCGCCAATCGGCGCCCGATACAATGATTTGCGCATCGAACGCGCCTTCCTCCACTGCGTCCAGGCGGCACCCCGTGATCCTTTGCGTCCCCAACGTGTTGACGGCCGACGAGCTCGGCGCCCTTCGCAGCGAATTGCGCGACGCGTCGTTCACCGACGGCGCACGCACCGCGGGCTGGTCGGCGCGGGAGGTGAAGAAGAACCTGCAGGCCAGCGACGACAACCCGAATCAGGAGCGTTTGCGCGACATGGTGCGCAACGCCTTCATGCGCAATGGCATGCTGCAGACGGCGTTGCTGCCGTCGGCATCGACGCTGCCGCTGTTCAATCGCTACGACATCGGCATGCAGTACGGGCAGCACGTCGACGCGCCGGTGATGGGCGGGATGGGCAACGCGGTGCGCACCGACGTGGCCATCACGCTGTTCATTTCCGAGCCGACGAGTTACGACGGCGGCGAGCTGATGATCGATTCTGGCGGCATGGAATACGCGTTCAAGCTGGACGCAGGTGCCGCCATCGCCTATCCCGCCAATTCGCTGCATCACGTGACCCCGGTGACGCGCGGCAGCCGCCATGCGGCGATCATCTGGGTGCAAAGCCTGGTGCGCGATCCGGCGCGGCGCGAATTGCTATGGGATCTGGAAAATGCCAAGCGGCAGATCTTCGGCCGCGAAGGCAAGAGCGTCACGTTCGACACGGTCAGCCGATCCCACGCGAACCTGCTGCGCATGTGGGCGGACGTCTAGGGCGCCGCGGAATCCACCGCGCTTTTCACATCGCGGCACGCGGCGGCAGCGACCAGTCGATTGGTGCCTGGCCGTGGCTCTCGAGGTAACGGTTGGCCGCCGAAAAATGGCCGCAACCCAGAAAGCCGCGATGGGCCGACAAGGGCGATGGATGCACCGAGGTCAGCACGCAATGGCGGTTGCGGTCGATCAGGGCGCCTTTGCGTTGCGCATACGAACCCCACAGCAGGAACACCAGGCCCTCGCGCTCGCGGTTGAGCGCCGCGATCGCCGCATCGGTGAAGCCTTCCCAGCCCTTGCCCTGATGCGCGCCGGCGCGGCCCTCCTCCACCGTCAGCACGCTGTTGAGCAGCAGCACGCCGCGATCGGCCCAGGGCGTGAGGCAGCCGTGGTCGGGGCGCGCGATGCCGAGGTCGCGCTGGATTTCCTTGAAAACGTTTTCCAGCGAGGGCGGCACGCGGACGCCCGGCCGTACGGAAAAGCACAAGCCATGCGCCTGCCCCGGGCCGTGGTAGGGATCCTGGCCAAGCAGCACCACGCGGACGGCGTCGAACGGCGTGTGGTCGAAGGCCGAGAAGATTGCCGGGCCGGGCGGATAGATGCGCTTGCCGTCCGCCTTCTCGGCGCGCAGGAAGGCAGCCAGCGTCTGCATGTCGGGGCGCCGCAGATAATCCTCCAGCCGCACCTTCCACGAGGCTTCCAGCCGGATCGGGGCGTCACTCATCGCCTGCCGCTTCACGCAGGTGGCGGGCCACCCGCAGCTGGAACAGCAGCTTGGTGACCAGCAGTTTCTCCTCCACCGGTTTCTCCACCAGATCGTTGGCGCCGGCCTTGATCAGCGCCGCCTGGTTGACCGGGTTCTCGTCGCCGGTCATCACCAGCACGGGCAGCCGGCCCTTGCCGTAGCCAAAGTCGGTACGGATGCGTTCGAGCAGATCGCCGCCGGTCAGTTCGCCTTTCAGGCTGACGTCGGTCAGCACCACGTCCGCGCCGATCCGCCCTTGCGCCCGCGCCGTCTCCAGTACCTCCAGCGCGTCTTCCACGCTGATCACGTGGCGCACGGTGAGGCCGTATTTCTCCAGCATGCGGCGGGTGGCCAGCGCCACCACGCGGCTGTCCTCCACGTACAGCACCTCGCCCTCGACGCTGCTCTCCGGTCGCACGTAGCCGCGAATGAATTCGGCCAGCGCCTGGAAACCCAGCGACTTGTCGAAGTAGTCGGTGACGTGCTCGCCCAGTTCCCGCCGGTGCAGGCGCGAGTCCACGTCACCGGAAACCACCACGATGGGCACATAGAACTGCGGCGCGGACTCGCGCACGAAGCGGGCCAGCTCCAGCCCGTCCATGTCGGGCAGGCGCAGCGCGATGGTGATGAAATCGAACACGCCCTCGCCCAGCAGCAGCTGCGCCTCGTTGCCGCTGCCGCTGCCGACGATCTCGACGCCCGGCAATTCCGCCTGCAGTACACGGGTGATCAGCTGCCGCACCACGCGCGAGCCGTCGACTACCAGCACCCGCGGCGCGGTGGTCAGCAAACGGTTGCTGATTGCCTGGGGTACGTCCTGGTTGTCCACACCCTTCATGAGGATCCCGATTCGCGTCGCGGCACGACCCTGTCCGCCACCATACTTTACCGATACCGGGCGGAATGTCGTCCCACGTCGCAAGTTCAGCCGGCCTTGCGCAACTGCCAGGCGCTGACCAGCCGCGCGCCCAACCAGCCCAGCGCGGCGGCGGCCAGCGGCACGGCCAGCAGCAGCCAGGTGGGAAGGCCGGCCACTTGCAGCTTGCCGTCGTAGGTCTGGCTCAGCTGCGCCACCGGCGCGGCCAGGCCCAGTTCGATCACTACCGCCAGCGCGGCGGCGAAAATACCGCTGAACAAGCCGTACCAGATGCCGGCATACAGATAAGGACGGCGCACGAACGCATCGCTGGCGCCCACCAGCAGCAGCACGCCGATTTCCTCGCTGCGGCTGGCGATGTCCACCCGCACGGTGTTGCCCACCACCAGCAGCGCGGCCACGGCCAGCATCAACGCCAGCATCAGCACCACGCGATTGCCCACGCCGAGCAACGCCTCCAGCCGCTTGCGCCAGCTGTCGCTGTCCTGCACCAGCTCCACGCCGTGCATCGCGCGTACGTCGGCCACCAGCTTCTCGACCGCGCTGGCGCTGACGTCGGTGCGCGGCTGCAGTTGCACCACGTAAGGCAGCGGGTTGTCGTCCAGCAGATCAAGCGCGCCGGAAAAACCCTGCATCTTCGCCAGTTCCTCCATCCCCTGCTGCGGGCTTTTCACGGCGACGGAGGCCACCTCCGGCCGGTTGCCCAATTGGGTGGCCAGCAACTGCGTGGCCTGGCCGCTCTGCCCGGTCTGCATGAAGACGCTGATCGCCTGGCTCTGGCCCATGGCGTCGCCGAGCTTCTGCACGTTGCCCAGCAACAGGTAGAACGCCAGCGGCAAGGCCAGCGCCAGGCCCATCACGGCGATGGTGAGCAGGCTGCCCAGCGGGCGCGTGGCCAGCCGGCGCAGGCTGGCGGCGGCGCTCCAGCCGTGGTGCTCCTGCCAGCTCGCGAACCGCTGCGGCCGCGGCGCCTGTGCGGACGGCCCGTTGTATTCCGGCGACGCGTTCACAGCACCTCCTGCGCGGCAAGGTCGGCGACCAGGCGGCCGTGGTCGAGCACGATCACGCGTTGGCGCATGCGCTTGATCAGCGGCAGGTCATGGCTGGCGATCAGCACGGTGGTGCCCACCTGCTGGAATTCGGCGAACAGGCCCATGATCTCCACCGCCAGTTGCGGATCGAGGTTGCCGGTGGGTTCGTCGGCGATCAGCAAGGTGGGTCGCGCCACGATGGCGCGGGCGATGCCGACGCGCTGCTGCTCGCCGGTGGACAAGGTGGCCGGCAGTTGCCGCTCGTAGGCAAGCAGCCCGACCTTTTCCAGCGCGGCGCGCACACGGCGCGCGCGTTCCGCCCGCGCCACGCCACCGATCATCAGCGGCAGCTCGACGTTGGCGAATACGGTGCGCTCCATCAGCAGCCGATGATCCTGGAACACCATGCCGATCCGTCGGCGCAGCTTGGGAATGCCGCCGCGGCGCACCTTGGCCAGGTTCTGGCCGTCCAGGGTGATCACGCCGTGCGAGGGGCGCTCGATCAGGCCCAGCAATTTCAGCAGCGTGCTCTTGCCGGCGCCGGAGTGGCCGGTGACGAAGGCCATCTCGCCGGTGGGCACCTCGAAAGACAGCTGCGAGAGCGCCTCATGGCCGCCTTCGTAGCGTTTGCTCACTTGCTCGAATTGGATCACCGGTTTCCCCGCGCCTGCATGGCCTGCCAGCGACAAGGATAAGGGAAGCGCATGCGAAGTGGCGGCCTCCGACCGCGGCGGCGACCGATCCCGGCCGCCGCACGCGGGGGTCGATCAGCGGCCGGTCAGCAACCGCGTCAGGCGGCTGAGCAAACCGGGCTTTTTCGCCGGGGCGTTGTCGCGCGTCTTGCCCGCCGTTACCGCCACCTGCCGCGAGGGCCGATGGTAGGCAACCGCTTCGGCCGGCGCGGCATTCGACTCGCGCACGGGGCGATCGGCACGCGGTGTGCGCTCGGCGCCCGCCTGGGTCACCGATGCACCGCCGGCATCCGCGGCGACTCCGTCACGACGGCGGTTGCGGCCACCACGACGGCGGCGCGGCTTGCGCGGCGCGTCACCACTGGCGTCGGCGCCTGCCTCGGTGGCGTGCACCGGTACCGGAATCGGCTGCGCGGCGGCCACCTCGACACTGGCACTGGCATCGGCGGCGGGAGCCGGCCGCGGCTTGCGCGGCGGGCGCGGGCCGGAGCGATCCGACCCGCGTTCACCACCGTGACCACTGCGACTGCCGGAGCGGCGCGGCTTCTCGCCCGGCCGCGGCGGCACCACGTCGCCGAACGCGGCGCTGTCGGCGGCGGCATTGGCGGCGAATTCGGCATCGATGGCGCGCGGCTTGGGCATCACCAGCAAGTCGGCATCCATGTGCGCCACCGGAATGCTCTGGCCGATGTACGCCTCGATATCCGGCAGGCTCATCGCGTACAGGTCGCAGGCGAAACTGATCGCGTCGCCCTCGGCACCGAGGCGCGCGGTGCGGCCGATGCGATGCACGTAATCCTCCGCTTCATGCGGCAGGTCGTAGTTGAAGACGTGGCTGACGGCGGGAATATGCAGGCCACGCGCGGCCACGTCGGTGGCCACGAGAATGTCGAGCTGGCCGTCCTGGAAGCGCTGCAGCAGCTTCTGCCGCTTCAGCTGCGGCACGTCGCCGGAGATCGCCCCGACGCGGCAGCCGTGGCGCTTCACCCGCTCGGTGACGCGCTCGGCGGCGGCCTTGGTGTTGACGAAGATGATGCTGCGCGTGGGCTGGTGCTTGTCGATCAGGTTCAGCAGCAGCGGCATCTTTTCTTCCTTGGCCGGGAAGTAGACGACCTGGCGCACCTTGTCGGCGGTGACGTTGTCGCTTTCCACCACCAGCTTCTCGGCCTCGTGCATGTGCTCGTAGGCCAGCTCCAGCACGCGGTGGCTCAGCGTGGCGGAGAACAGCAGCACCTGGCGCTGCTCGCGCGGCGGCAGCTTGCGGAAGATGAAGCGCACGTCCTTGATGAAGCCGAGGTCGAACATGCGGTCGGCCTCGTCGATCACCATCACCTCGACGCTGTTGAGGTTGAAAACCCCTTGCTTGTGGTAGTCGAGCATGCGGCCGGGCGTGGCGATGATGATGTCGCAGCCATCCTTCAGCTGCTGGCGCTGCTTCTCGTAATCGACGCCGCCGTAGATCAGGGCGATCTTCAGGCCGGTGTGACGGCCGATGGCCTGGGCGTCCTTGTCGATCTGGATGGCCAGTTCGCGGGTGGGCGCGATGATCAGCGAACGCGGGTCGGCATCCTTGCGCTCGGCCACGGCCGGCGTGGTCAGCAGACGGTTCATCAGCGCCACCAGGAAGGCGCAGGTCTTGCCGGTGCCGGTCTGCGCCTGGCCGGCGACGTCCTTGCCGGCCAACGCCAGCGGCAGGGTCATTTCCTGGATCGGCGTGCAGCGGGTGAAACCGCTGTCGTCCAGGCCCTGCTGCAGCAGCGGGTGAAGATCGAAGTTGGTGAAGAAGGTATCGGTAAGTACGGTTTGTGACATATGCGGATGGTTGACCTGGCCAGACGGCGGCGTGAAGCGCTGCACCCGCTTGGTGCCGGAGGCCGGCGCAGGGCGGTGCAGGACGGGATGCGCGGGTGAAGCGAGCGACTCAGCGCCAGGCCCGACGGGCCGCGCCGCGACGGGCGGCACCGGAGGTTGTCGGTTCCCTGGTTGGCGGCCTTCGCAGGCCGCCCTTGAATCGTGCCCGGAGTTGCGCTGGAATGAAGAACCTGCCGCAAGGCAGACCATCTTCCGGCTCGACCCGCGCTTCATGGGCACCCGAGTGTAGCTGATGACGGCTCCCGGAGTCTTTACCGGCCAGCCGCCGCCGTCGCGGCCCCCATTCCGCGACCGGGTTGCGTTCGAACCTGTTGCATTCGGGCGCGGCCGCCCCATTTTTCATCCGCGCGGTTGGTTTCCATCGCGTTTTGCCCAGTCACGGAGATTCCCGGTGAGCGACCTGATTACCCATGTGAACGATGACGCCTTCCAGCAGCAGGTGCTGGAATCGGATGTACCCGTATTGCTCGATTTCTGGGCGGAATGGTGCGGCCCGTGCAAGGCCATCGCGCCCATGCTCGAGGACCTGGCCAAGGATTACGAAGGCAAGCTGCGGGTGGTCAAGGTCAATATCGACCACAACCAGCAGACGCCCCGCACCTACGGCGTCCGCGGCATTCCCACCCTGATGGTGTTCAAGAACGGCAAGGTCGAGGCCACCCAGATCGGTGCCGTCAGCAAGGGCCAACTGGCCCAGATGATCGACAAGGCCATCTGAACCGAGTCGCACTTATTTAAGCGCGAGCCTCCGCTTTTTCGTCATTCCAGCGAAAGCTGGAATCCAGTGACTTCGACCCTTGCCACCGCCAAAAGGCGCTGGATCCTCGCTTTCGCGAGGATGACGAGCTTGAACAAGCGCCATTCCCATCTGAATCGTTTTGTATTTTCCCCGCCGCGTGCTTTACGGCTGCACGCGGCGGATGCTAGATTCATCGCGTCCGTCGGGACAGTCCTGTCCCCCAGCGCCTCCGCGCGACGCACACCTCCCCTCCTGTAATTCAACGGCGCCCCGCGAGGATTGCCCGTGTCCGATACCGAAAACCACACCCCGAACGACGCCGCCGGCGCCGACGCCAAACCCGTTGCCGAAGGCAAGCCCGAGCCGCGCCCGCGCGCGCCGCGCCGCACGGCAGCGGCGATCGCGGCGGCGAATGCCGAGAAGGCCGCCAAGGCATCGGCGGCGGAAAAGCCGGCCACCGAGACCGCGGACCGGCCCGCCCCCGCACCGGCCCCGACGCCGTCCGCCCCCGTGCAGGGCAACCTGCCGGTAGCGCCGCCGGCCGCCTCGTCCAGCGAGGCGCCCGCTCCACGCGCGCCGCAGGAACCACGCGAAGCGAGCCCGGCCGGCAACACCAACCCCCAACAGAACCAGGGCCAGGCGTCGAACCCGAATCAGGGGCAGGGCCCGTCCAACCAGGGCCAGAACCAGAATCAGAATCAGGGCCAGGGGCAGAACAACGGCAACGGTGGCCGCGAAGGTCGCGAAGGCCGCGGCCGGCGCCGCCGCAACGAGCGCAACCCGCAGCAGCAACCGCCGCGCGGACAGAACAACAACCCGCGCCACAACAACCCGAACGGCTTGCCGGTGGACGACGACAACGCCGATCCGGGCAGCAACGATCGCGTCATCAACCTCACCGAACTGAAGCGCAAGAAC
>JBIQMK010000091.1:0-12443 GCA_044463365.1 Rhodanobacter sp.
AGCGTGCGTCAGGGCTTTGCCATCGAGGCGGTCTCGGCCATCGTGCGCATCGCGGCGGCCAGCTCCCCTTGCGGGCCGCCGAATTGTTCCAGCATCAGGTTGGCGAGACCGGGGTTGCACTCGGAAACGCGAACGGAATATTGCAATCGCTTGTTGTGGGCAAACATGGAGCTCTCCTGTGGCGGTGGGCCTCGAAGTACATCGCTGTCGGTGTGTCCACGATGCCGGAGGCGTGTTGCCGTCAGCTGTCGCGGCCGGGCGCGGGCGGTGCCGACGAGGGCGCTGGAAAACCCCGGGGAAACTGTCGGCGAAGCTCGCCGACGTCCTTGTCGAAGGGATGCATTGGGAGGACGGCCAGACTTGCCGATCGCGCATCAATGCCACGTCAAAAAAAGCGCATCGGGGCCGCCCTGTCGCGCATTCGCCCTGTCGTGCATTCGCGACACTTTCATGGGTCGCCGCGCCCCTGAAGATCGGCAAGCCGGCGCCGATGGCGCCGGGCGGGCATTCAGGGTGTCAGCACGATCTTGCGGCAGTCGTCTTCCTTTTCCTCGAACATCTCGTAGCCGCGCGCGGCATCGGCCAGCTTCATGCGGTGGCTGATGATCACGTCCGGCTGCAGCGCGCCGTCCTCGATGTATTGCAGCAGGCGCGGCAGGTATTTCTGCACGTGGGTCTGGCCCATGGCGAACGTCAGCCCCTTGTCGAACGCGTCGCCAATCATGAACGCGTGCACGAACCCGGCATAGACGCCGGGGATGCTGACCACGCCGCCGCGGCGCGTCACCGCGATGCACTGGCGCAGCGCGTGCCCGCTGCTCGTCTCGGCCTTGATCATGGTCAACGTGGTTTCCACCGCGCTGCCCTTGGCCTCGAAACCGATGGCGTCGATGCTGGCATCCACGCCGCGCCCCTGCGTGGCCTCCATGATGGTGGTGATGAAGTCGTCGTCCTTGTCGAAATTGATGGGGATGACGCCGTAGGTGTCGGCGGCGAAACGCAGGCGGTAATCGACCTGGTCGATCAGGTAGATGGTTTCGGCGCCCATCAATCGCGCGCAGGCGGCCGTCATCAGCCCCACCGGACCGGCGCCGAAGATTGCCACGCTGGAGCCCGGCCTGATCCTGGCGTTTTCCGCGGCCTGGTAGCCGGTGGGAAGGATGTCGGAGAGAAACAGCACGCGCTCGTCGTCAAGGCTGCCGGGCACCTTGAACGGCCCCACGTTGGCCTTGGGCACCCGTACCAGCTCGCTCTGGCCGCCAGGCACGCCGCCGTAAAGATGGCTGTAGCCGAACAGCGCGGCAGGTGGCGTGATGTGGCTGCGCTCCAGCAACGTGGCGCCGGCCACGGTATTGGTGGTTTCGCAGCAGGCGTACTGCTCCAGCGCGCAGAAGAAGCATTGGCCGCAGGCGATCACGAACGGGATCACCACGCGGTCGCCCCGCTGTACCGCGGTCACCTCGGGGCCGGCGTCCTCCACCACGCCCATGAACTCGTGGCCCAGGATGTCGCCATCCTTCATCGCGGGAATCTTGCCGCGGTACAGATGCAGGTCCGAGCCGCAGATGGCGGTGGCGGTGACCCGCAGGAGGATGTCGTCGGCTTGTTCGATGACCGGGTCGGGAACGGTTTCGACGCGGACGTCGCGGGCGCCGTGATAGGTCAATGCGCGCATGGTGGTTACCTCGACGAAGGTCCGGGACGACCCCGTTGGCGACTCGATGCCGGCTGCCTCTGCCGCGGTCGTGTCGCCGCGTGGGCCGGAGCGCGCATCGTGCCGGATGCCGCGTCTGCGCAAGGTCAATGGATGGCGCCTGCGGCGCCAATCAATGCATGACGGGGGTTGAACGTTGCCTAGCCATCGGCGTCACGCGCGGGCTTGTCTACTGGTGACGGCAAGGCGACTCCCCCTCGCCACAACCCGATCGGCGCCCGACGCCGGCACCCAAGGAGAGCACTGAACCATGAACAACGATCACGACATCAAGGTACTGAACAGTCTCGTCGAAACCACCCTGGACAGCGCCGAAGGCTATGCCGAGGCGGCCAAGGACGCCAAGAGCGCGCAGCTCGTATCGCTGTTCGAGGGACGCGCCGGCGAACGCCGCCGTGCGGCCTCGACGCTGCAGCAATGCGTGCGCTCGCTGGGCGGCGAGCCGGAGGACGACGGCACCGTGCTGGCCTCGGCCCACCGCATGTTCGTGAACCTGCGCAGCAGCATCACTTCGGCTGACAACACCGCCGTGGTCGACGAAGTGGAGCGCGGCGAGGACCACATCAAGCACAAGTTCGAGGATGCGATGAACGACAACGAATTGTCGCCACCGGCGATGTCCGCCATCACCGACGTCTACGCCTCGGTGCGCAGCGGCCATGACCAGATGCGCGACCTGAAGAAGATGCTGCACGCTGCCTGAGCCAGCGCGCGGAACGGACCGGTGCACGCCGGCCCGTTCCGCGTCACTGCTGCGCCTCCTCCTCGCCGGTAGTGCCTGGCTCGCGGTTGCCCGCTCTCCGGTCGCCCACAGGGAGAAACACGGGGACGCGCCGATGCCCGAATCCGTCGAGCCACCCTGGGAAAAGTCATCGGTTTCGCCGTATCCCTGTGCCTGTCCACCGCGTTGCTGCAATGAGGCATCGCCGTCCCCGACGGCAAACGTCGCGTTCACCGCCGGTGTGCGATCTCGTCGCCACTGCCTCAGGAGGGATGCCCATGCGCGTATCGTCATTCGTCGTCGCCCTGCGCAAGGCCATCAGCGGTGTCGGCGAAGATGCGTTGCTGACCCGCGCGGCGGCGATCGCGTTCTATTCCGCACTGTCGTTCGCGCCGCTGATCGTGCTGCTGTTGTGGGTGCTGGCGGCACTTCGTCCGGAGTGGCAGGGCCAGCTGACCGACGGCCTTGCCGCGATGCTGGGCGAGAAGGCCGCGGGCGCCATCGGCCTGGTTCTGCAGAACGCCGAATCGGAACCCACGTTGGGCAACATCGCCGGCATCGTCGGTCTGTGCATCACCCTGTTCAGCGCTTCGGTGGTGTTCGCGCAACTGCAGCAGTCGTTGAACGCGATCTGGGACGTGGAGGCGAAACCGGGCAAGGCCATCACGGCGTGGCTGTGGGCGCGGGCGCGCGCCATCAGTCTGCTGGTGGGCATCGCCTTCCTGCTGATCGTGTCGTTCGTGGTCAGTACCTTGATCCACATTTTCGTGCCCGCCGATTCGCTGGCGTGGAGCATTGCCGAGCGGGTGATCTCGCTGCTGGTTTTCATCGCCGCGTTCGGTGCGATGTACCGCGTGCTGCCCGATGCGCACATCGCCTGGGCCGACGCGTGGCGCGGTGCGCTGTTGACGACGGTGTTGTTCGTCGCGGGCAAGTACGCGATCGACCTTTACATCCAGCATGCCAGCGTGGGCGGTGCCTACGGACCGGCCGGCGCGCTGGTGGTGTTGCTTACCTGGGTCTACTACGCCGCCACCATCGTGCTGGTAGGCGCCGAACTCACCCATGGCCTGTCGCTCGCCCGCGGCGAACCGGTGCACCCGCAGCCTCAGGCCGACAAGGCGGACGACACCCACGCGCCGTGCTGAGCCCACCGCTCGACGGTGCGTTCACCGGCGGCGTGCGACATCTGGAGCCCCTTCCCCGAGGATGACCCCATGAGCGATGACAAGTCCCTGCGCACCCCCGCCGACGCCCAGCGTGTGAACATGGGCGAGGATTACGAAGTGCGGTACTGGACCGCCAAATGGCATGTGACGGCGGAGCAATTGCGTGCCGCCGTCGACAAGGTCGGCGTGATGGCCGACGACGTGGAGCGTGAATTGCGCAGGTAGCGTGGAGCGCCCCCATCCGCCCTTCGGGCACCTTGAACGGATGCCATCCATGGCATCCGCCCTGCGGGCAGCTTCGCTGCGCAAGATGGCAATCCTGCCATCTTGTCCCCGCACGCGGGGGAAGGAAGCTGGCCGGTTCGAGGGCTCTCGATGATCCCTTCCCCCGTTTACGGGGGAAGGTGCCGAAGGCGGATGGGGGCAACGCTTCAGAACCGGAAACGTGCGAACAGCGACGGCCCCGAGAGCTTCATGTCCAGGCCGTCGTTGAAGTTGTCGCGATGCTGGTGCAGGGAAATCCTGCTGTAGCCGTACTCGGCGCCCAGGCCCACGTGTTGCCACGGGAACCATTCGAAGCCCACCGAGGCGTTGTAGATATGGCCACCCAGACGGGTGCTGTTGCGCTTGACGCCGGAGAGGTCGACATACATGCGCATGGTGTCGTCGAACGCATGCCGCCAACCCAATTGAAGCATCGGCGCCCAGGCGTTCTCGCTGGAACGGCTCGACGCCTGCACCACCTGGTCGTTGAGCCGCGCTTCGCCGCTGATGCTGGCATGCACGCCGTAATAGGCTGCGCCCAGGCCAATGCCGAACACGTCGTTGCCGCTGCCCAGCCACCAGCGATAGGCGGCGCTGCCGAAATTGAAATTGAGCTTGCCGCGGACAGACGCCGAAGCGATGTAATCGGTGCCGCCGTAGGAGAAGTCGCGGGTCATCGATTTGGAGCGGGTACGTCGGGCATCGTAGTAATCGAACGAAAAGCCCTGGTGGTCGCCCACCAGGAAATCCAGCCTGACGCGTGGCGTGGTCTTGTGGGAGTCGAAACCGAGGTCGTTCTCCAGATCCACCGAGCCGTAATAGTCGCCGCTCTTGTCGCTGGCGCCGATCACCGTGTCCATGTGCGTGTAGTAGCCACCCACCCACAAGCTGGCGCGGTCGAGTGCCGGCGAGCGTTGGGCGAATGCCGCGGTACTCAGCAAGGCCAACGGTAGCCACAGCAGACGGCGGGCGCGGCGATGCGCGCGGGAGGGGTAGCCTCGATTCATCTTCGAACTCCGGGGGGATGGGGAGCCCGCAATCTAATCATCGCGTCGTGTACGCGTTGTTGATTCAAGGCTTCGACGACGATCCGCGCAACCGGTCATCACGCAGCACGAACTTCCGTGACGCCATCCTGTCGCCTTTTCGCGCGCCGCGTTTTCGTACCTGGATACAGCATCCGACGCGGCCGTCCGCTTCCCACTGCTACATCAACCGTGCGAGGTAACCAATGAACATCTTCCATGGCTCCTCCTTGCTGACCCGTCCCGCTGGCAGCGACCTGGAGTATGTGCCGCCCGGCCCTCCGCCGCCCACGCCGGCCGATCCCACCCGGCCGGGTGAGCCGGTGCAGCCGCCACCGGAGCCCGAACTGCCGCCGGTGGAGCCGCACAATCCCGACCTGCCCGACCGCCCCCTGCGCGCCGGCGGCAGCACCGGGACACCGGCATGAACGCGGAGATCGACCAGCATTGCGCCCACCCGGCGTGCAACTGCCAGACGCGCGTGGACGATCCCTACTGCAGCGATTATTGCCGTCGGAAGACCGAACGGCCGGGCGTGATCCCCGCTGCGCGTTGCGAATGCGGCCATGAAGCCTGCCACCAGCAACACGCCCACGAGCGCCATCATCCGCCGCAGGCGTGATCCCCGCCTGCAGCCATCAGGCGGTTTTGCGATGCGCGGCTTTCCTTGCCGTCTTGGCGGCGGGTTTCTTCTTGCCGGCCGCGTCCTTGCTGGCGGACTTTTTGGCTGCCTTGCGCGGTGACTTTTTTTCGGCCGTCTTTTTCTGCGCTGCCTTTTTGGCCGGCGTGCGCTGCTTGGTGTCCAGGCTCTTCTGCAGCAGGGCCATGAAGTCGACCACGTTGGTGCTGGCGTTCTCGGGCATCTCGCCTTCGTCCTCGGACGGCGGCGTCACCACGCCCTTGGACTTGAGCCGTTTCTCGATCACCGCGCGCAGGCGTTCGCGGAACTCGTCGCGATAGTCGCCGGGTTTCCACTCGTCGCTCATCGACTCGATCAGCTGCTCGGCCATTTCCAGTTCCTTGGGCGAGATGCGGTAGTCCGACACCGCGCCTTCGGGGATCTTGTAGTCGCCTGCGTCCACCAACTCCTGTGGATAGCGCAGCAGCATCAGCAGCAAACTGTTGTCACGCGGCATTACCGCCGAGAGATATTCGCGGGTGCGGATCACCACCCGCGCAATGCCTATCTTGCCGGTGCGCTTGAGCGTCTCGCGCAGCAGCACGTAGCCCTTCTCCGCCTTCTTGCCGGGCACCAGGATGTACGGCTTCTCGAAATATTCAGGCCCGATCGAGCCGGCGTCCACGAAGGTTTTCACCTCCACCGCCTCGCGCCCCTCGGAAGAAGCCGATTTGATGTCGTCCGGCTCCAGCACCACGTAGCTTCCCTTCTCGTATTCGAACGCCTTGACGATCTCCTTCCACGGCACCTCCTCGCCGGTTTCGGCGTTGACGCGCTCGTAGCGCACCGGCGTGTTGCTGCGGTTGTCCAGCATGCGGAAATGCAGGTCGACACTGCGCTCGCCGGACATCAGCGAGACGGGCACGTTGAGCAGGCCAAAGGAGAGGGTTCCGGTCCAGATGGGACGCGCCATGGTGTGTGCTCCGGCGAGGATTCGCCACACGACTATGGCCGCCGGCTCGTGGACGGGCTGTCAAGTTTTCACCCCGGATCAACGTGGCGCTGGGTAGCGTCGAATGCCCTGCCGCCGAACGGGTTCCACCATGGCCACCAGCAAGAACGCCTCGCGAAAATCCAGTAGCCGCAAGACCGCGGAGAAGGCGCGGGAAATCCAGCGCGGCGTGGAACGCAAGGAACAGGACAAGCCCGCCAAGTCCGCGAAAGCGGCAAAGAAGGGCGCGCCGCAAACGGGCGAGCGCAAGCAGCCGAAGAACCCGTTGCCGAAGCAGCACCAGAGCAAGCCCGGCAGCGAGCGTGACCTGGACCCGCGGCCCCAATTCACCGCTCCCACCTATGCCGGCAGCGGCAAGCTGACCGGCATGACCGCCATCGTCACCGGCGGCGACTCGGGCATCGGCCGCGCCGTGGCCGTGTTGTTCGCCCGCGAGGGCGCCGACGTGGCCGTGGTCTACCTGTGCGAGGACGAGGACGCCGCCGAGACCCGCGACTACGTGGAAGCGGAAGGCCGCCGCTGCCTGCTGATCCGCGGCGACGTGAAGGATCCGAAGTTCTGCAAGAGCGCGGTGGAGAAAACGGTGAAGGCGTTCGGCAAGCTGTCGATCCTGGTCAACAACGCCGCGTTCCAGCAGCACGCCGAGTCCATCGAGGACGTCACCGACGAGCACCTCGACCAGACCCTGCGCACCAACCTGTACGGCTATTTCTACATGGCGCGCGCCGCGTCCCCGCACCTGGGCAGCGGCGATTCGATCATCAACACCGGATCGGAAACCGGGTTGTTCGGCAGCAGTAAATTGCTGGACTACTCGATGACCAAGGGCGGCATCCACGCGTTCACCAAGGCGCTGGCGTCGAACCTGGTGTCCCGCGGCATCCGCGTGAACGCGGTGGCGCCCGGCCCGGTATGGACACCGCTGAACCCCGCCGACAAGACCGCCGAGAAGGTGAAGGACTTCGGCAAGTCCAACCCGATGGGCCGCCCGGCCCAGCCGGAGGAACTGGCGCCGGCCTACGTGTTCCTGGCAGCGCCTTCGTGCGCCAGCTACATCTCCGGCGCGGTGATCCCGGTGATGGGCGGTCCCACGGGCTGATCCCCTCACCGTCGCGTCGATACGCGACCCCGCCGGATGGGCACGATGACCGAACTGCAGGAATACCGCCGCAAGCGCGACTTCACGAAAACCCGCGAACCCGCGCCCGACGCGGCCGTGGCGCCGGAGCGGCGCTCGCTGTTCGTGGTGCAGCTGCATCACGCCAGCCGCCGCCACTTCGACTTCCGGCTGCAGGTGGGTGACGTGCTGAAGAGCTGGGCGGTGCCCAAGGGCCCCAGCTACGACCCGGAAGTGAAACGGCTGGCGGTGGAGGTGGAAGATCATCCGGTGGCCTACGCCACGTTCGAGGGCGACATTGAACACGGCTACGGCAAGGGCCACGTCGACCAGTTCGACCTGGGCGTGTGGACGACCGAGGGTGACGCCGAGGCGCAGTTGCAGAAGGGTCACCTGCGTTTCGAACTGTTCGGCCAGCGGCTCAAGGGCGGCTGGCACCTGGTGCGCAGCAGCCGCAAGGAACGGCAGCCGGCATGGTTCCTGATCAAGGACAAGGATGCCTTCGCGAGCGACGTGGAAGCGGACGACCTGCTCGACGAGAAGATGATCGCCAGCACCAAAGCCGCAGCGAAAACCCCCGCCACCAAGGCCGCCGCCAGGAAATCCACGGCGCGCAAGAAGGCCATTCCCAAGGGCACGAAAAAGATACCGCGCGCCCGCCTGGCGAAAATCGCCGCCGGGCTGGAGGGCGCGCGCAAGGCCAAGGCCAGCAACGATTTCTTCAAACCCGAACTGGCGCGTCTGCGCGACACGGCACCCGCCGGCGACGACTGGCTGCACGAAGTGAAATGGGACGGCTACCGCATCCTCACGGCGATTGCCGATGGCGAGGTGAAGCTGTGGTCGCGCAATGCCCTGCCCTGGAACGACAAGCTGCCCGACATCGTGCAGGCGCTGGAATTGCTCGGCCTGCAATCGGCCCGGCTCGATGGCGAACTGGTGGCGCTGGACGAACACGGGCGCAGCGATTTCAACGCGCTGCAGAAAACCCTCTCCGGCGAGATGCAATGGCCGCTGGTCTACATGCTGTTCGACCTGCCCTATTTCGAAGGCCTCGACCTGTCGCGCGTCGCCCTGCTCGATCGCAAGGATCTGCTGCAGCAACTGACGGCGCATGCGCCGCGCCACCTCGCCTTCAGCACGCACGCCATCGGCAACGGCGAGCAGGCGTTCCAGATGGCCACCGAGCAGCAACTGGAGGGCATCATCTGCAAGCGCGTGCGCTCCGCCTACCACGCCGGTCGCGGTGACGACTGGATCAAGGTCAAACGATTGGAGAGCGACGAATTCGCCGTGGTGGGATACACGCCGCCAAAGGGCAGCCGCAGCGGTTTCGGCTCGCTGCTGCTGGCCCGACCCGACCCGGACACGCCCTCGGGCTGGGTCTATGCCGGCCGTGTGGGCAGCGGCTTTTCCGACGAGCAATTGCGCGCGCTGAGCAAGACCATGGACGCGAAAGGCAGCACGAAACCCACGGTGGCACTCGCTGGCGTGGACCCGCTGCTGCGCAACGCGCGCTGGATCAAGCCGACCGCTGTCGCCGAGGTGTACTACCGCGGTATCGGCAACCA
This sequence comes from Rhodanobacter sp., assembly GCA_044463365.1. Lineage (GTDB taxonomy): Bacteria > Pseudomonadota > Gammaproteobacteria > Xanthomonadales > Rhodanobacteraceae > Rhodanobacter. Next base: position 9,213 of record JBIQMK010000091.1, read on the forward strand.
GAACCTGCTGCGCCAACCGAGCCTGAAAATCATGCGCACCGACAAAAACCCCGCCGACCTGCTCGATTCCGACCGCGGTACGGTTGCGCCCAAAGGCAAGACCAAGGCAGCAAAGAAAGCGGCGAAGCCCACGCCACGCGGCGGCGATGCGAAGCCGGCCAACATCACCATCAGCCACCCCGACCGGGTGGTATTCGCCGAAGGCAGCATCACCAAACAGGACGTGGCCGACTACTACGCGGCAGTGATGAAATGGTTCCTGCCCGGCGTGGTCGATCGCCCCACCTCGGTCATCCGCTGCCCCGACGGCGCGGGCAAGACCTGCTTCTTCCAGAAACACCTGATGCAGGGCCTGAAACACGTGGGCAGCGCCAAGCTGAAAGAGGAGTCGGGCGCGCAGGCCGTGTACATCTATCCGCTGGATGCCAGCTCGGTCATCGAGCTGGTGCAGTTCGGCGTGCTGGAATTCCATCCCTGGGGCTCGACCGTGGAGAATCCCGACAAGGCCAACCGCGTGGTGTTCGACCTGGACCCCGGCGACAACGTGGCGTGGGAGCGCGTGGTGGCTGCCGCTCGGCTGGTGCGCAAGCTGCTCACCCAACTGGGGCTGGAATCGTTCCTGCGCACCACTGGCGGCAAGGGCCTGCATGTGGTGGTCCCGCTCAACCCCGGCTGCCCCTGGCCGATGGTGAAAGGATTTGCGCAGGCCTTCGCCTCCACCCTGGCGCAGGCGCATCCGCTGGATTTCGTGGCCACCGCCACCAAGTCGCAGCGCAACGGCAAGATCTACGTGGACTACCTGCGCAACAGCCGCGGCGCCACCAGCGTGGCCTCGTATTCGCTACGCGCCCGTGCCGGTGCGCCGGTAGCCGTGCCGCTGCGCTGGAGCGAGTTGGGCAAGCTGAAAAGCGGCCACGATTTCGATATCCATTCCACGCCCAAGCGGTTGGCGCGGTTGCGCTCGGACCCGTGGAAAGGCATCGACGAGGTGCAACAGAACCTGGACAAGGTGATGAAGCGCCTTGCCTGATGCGCCCGATATGGACGTCCATCCAAAACCCTGCCACCAACGGAGCAACCCATGCCGGATACGGATCGACCGAAACAACCGCCAGGCACCTCGGGCTATCCCGAACCTCAGCCCAAGCCGAAAAGCGGCCACGACAAAATGCCGGACGAAGATACGCCGCACGAATCGCAGAACGTTCCGGAGAGCAAGCCGGATCAGCCCAAGTAAGTGCGCTCGACGGGAGGTTCGAGGGCGCCCTTCGACTTCGGCCCTGCGGGCCTACGCTCAGGGTGATCGGTGGGATGTGAGGCGTGGATGCTTCACCGGCGATCACCATGCGTTCCCACACCGATCACCCTGAGCGTAGCGCAGCGAAGTCGAAGGGCAATCCGCGACGAACGATCTACGCAGCGCCACCCATTTCCAGCGCCGCAATGATCGCGCCGGAAAACGCGGGAATGTCCTGCGGCTTGCGGCTGGTGATCAAGTGGCCATCGCGCACCACTTCGCTGTCTTCCCACTGCGCCCCGGCGTTTTCCAGATCCTTGCGCAGCGACGGCCACGAGGTGAGCTTGCGTCCCTTCACCAGGCCCGCGTCGATCAGTGTCCATGGCCCGTGGCAGATCGCGGCGAGCGGTTTGCCCGATGCCTCGAAGCGGGCGATGAAGGCGATCGCATCGGGCTCCAGCCGCAGCTTGTCGGGGTTCATCACGCCGCCGGGCAATACCAGCGCATCGTAGTTTTCCGGGCGCGCATCCTTCAGCGCCACGTCCACGTTCACCGGGTCGCCCCAGTTCTTCTTGTCCCAGCCCTTGATCTGCGTGGCGCCGCCCGGCGCGATCACGTCAACATGGGCGCCGGCCACTTCCAGCAGGCGCTTGGGCTCGGTCAGTTCGGATTGCTCGAAGCCATCGGTGGCGAGTACGGCGACGCGGCGGCCGTTGAGTTTTTCGGATTCGGTCATGGCGCTTTTTCCAGGGAGGGAGAGCGCGCAGCTTCGGCCTTTTTGCATGGACGTCGCGTCAAGTTTCTTTGACGGGGCATGCACGAGTGGCTTGCCATGGTGCATGCCGTGACAGGCCCCACGCCTGCACCCGCATCACTCATCACTCAAGGACGCTGCCATGTCGATGTCACTTCTGCTGATCATTGTGTTGATCATTCTGTTGATTGCCGCGTTGCCCACCTGGCCGTACAGCCGCTCGTGGGGTTATCGCCCGATGGGCGGGTTGGGCATCATCGTCATCATTGTCATCGTGTTGTTGCTGCTTGGCGTTTTCTGACCGGCGGATGTGCCAATGAAGGCCGCCACCCTGGGGGCCGGGCGTGCCATAGGCACTGCAGAAAACGCCCGGCACCTTCCCTTGGCCAAGCCCGTGGCGGAGATCCCCACGGGCAAGCTGGTGACGTTGCGCCGCAAGGCGAAAACCTGTCGGGCCTGCCCGTTGTGGCGCAACGCCACGCAGACCGTATTCGGCGAAGGGCCCGCCTCCGCCAAGGCGATGTTGATCGGCGAACAGCCGGGCCTGCAGGAGGATCAATCGGGCAAACCGTTCGTGGGGCCGGCCGGACATTTGCTCGATCGCGCACTGGACGAAGCCGGGCTGGATCGCGACACGCTTTACCTCACCAATACCGTCAAGCATTTCAAATACGAAATGCGTGGCAACACCAAATTGCACAAGCGCGCCAACGCCTCCGAACAGGCCGCATGCCGCATGTGGCTTGCCGCCGAACTGCTGCGGGTGCAGCCGCGGGTGGTGATCGGGCTGGGCGCGATGGCGGCCCAGACACTGTTCGGCAATGCCTTCCGCATCACCCGCGAGCGCGGGCAATGGCGCGAACTGGGCGAAGAGGTACGCGGCATGGCGACCTGGCACCCTTCCGCGGTGCTGCGCATGCCCAAGCCCGACCAACGCCATCAGGCTTACGCGGAACTGGTGGCCGACCTGCGTGACGTGGTCGCCGTGCTGGCGGACATGGCGTGATGTTCACCCCGAGCCACAAGCGCAGCAGGAGGCCGGCATGAAAAAGCGCCGATGGATAGGGCTTATCGTGCTGATGGCCGCCCTGGTCACGATCCTGGCGATCGGCTTCTATCGCAGCGTCACCGGCCAGGATACCCATCCCGAGGACACCAACTCGCCAACCGAATCTTCCGAGCCCATGTAGACACTCTGTTCCAAGTCAAGCGCCGGCGTATAGCTTCTGGGATTCGTAAG
>JBIQMK010000092.1:0-721 GCA_044463365.1 Rhodanobacter sp.
GTCAGGGTGACCTCGAGCGGCAATTTGCCAGCGTCGCGCTTGACCGCGGCCAGCGGCATCGGCGGGCCGTCCACGGCGCGGGCATAGACAAACAGCACGTCGCCGGGTTTCAGCTTCTTTTTCAGCGCGGGGGCCAACGATACCTGCACCCGCAATCCGGGCTCCTGTGCCGTTGGTGCGGCGCCGACCGAAGATGCGCCCGCGGGCACTTTCGCGGCACGGGACTGCGCCACCGCGATCTGCATGGCCACCGCCTGGGCCACCTTCGAGCCCGGCTCCAGCTGCGGTTGCAACACGCGCCAAGTGGCGGCGGCGTCGGCATAGTCGCCCTGCTGGAACTGGCCGATGCCGAGCAGCCACAAGCCGCGCTGGCTGTCCGGTTGCAGCGATACGGCGTGTTTCAGCAACTCCAGCGCGCGGCCGGTGATCTGGTGATCGCTGCGCGCCATCGAATCGGCTTCGGCCCAGCCGACCATGGCCTCGGCATTGTTGGGCGCGAGCTTGAGCACGTGATCGTAGGCGTCGCGCGCGTCCGCGGGGCTGTGCAGCATGCTGTTGGTTTGCGCCAGCACCATCCAGCCCCGCACGTCGTCCGGCTGCTCGGTCAGGTGCGTGCGCAATTGCACCAGCGCCTGCTCCATGCTGATCGGCGCCGGGGCCTGGGTGGCGTTGAGCGCCACGGGCGTCCCCACCGCCAGGTACAGGCTGGCGGCGCCCAGTG
>JBIQMK010000092.1:731-12365 GCA_044463365.1 Rhodanobacter sp.
CGGCCATGTCGCATCAATGGCAGCAGCAGCACCGCCAGCGCCACGGCAATCATCGCCGCGGCGGCGATGTAGAAAGCGATTTTCACCAATCATCCCCGTTGTCGATCGGGGGGCGCGGCCCCGGCGATCCGTTGGCCGGCATGCGGCCGCGTTTGCGTATGGCCACCAGCACCACGCCAGCGCCGCCAAGCAGGATCAGCAGCGGGCCGAACCACAGCAGCCAGGTGCCGCGTGTCAGTGGTGGGTCGTACAGCACGAACCTGGAGTACCGCGCCACCAGGTATTGCTTGATCTCATCGTCGCTCTTGCCCTGCTGCATCATCTGGAAGATCTGGTTGCGCAGGTCCCGCGCGATCGGTGCGTTGGAGTCGGCCAGCGTCTCGTTCTGGCACATCGGGCAGCGCAGCTGATGGGTGAGGTGCTGGAAGCGCAGCTCCTGCGCATGGTTGGCGAACGGCATCGGCTCGATCGCCTGCGCGTGCGCGATTCCGGCGAATAGCAGAAAAGCCACCAGCACGGTCTGCAGGAGCGCACCCTGTGCGCGCAGGCTCTTGTTGGAGGCCATACCGCAAAGCCATCGCGCAGAGAGTGCGCTCCTACCGAATGGCAGCTGCATCACGGCGCCTCCTTGCGCAGCGCCGCGATGGCCGGCTTCAATTCCTTCGCCACCACCTCCGGGGTAAGCGGCCCGATGTGCTTGTAGCGGATGACGCCCCGCGCATCGATCAGGAAACTTTCCGGTGCGCCGTAGACACCGAAATCGATCGCGGTGTGGCCGGGCTCGTCCGCAATCACCACCGCGTACGGACTGCCGTGCTCGGCCAGCCAGCGCTTGGCGTCGGCCGGCACGTCCTTGTAGTTGTAGCCCACCAGTTGCACGCCCAACGTCGGGCCTTCGGCCTGCAGCACCGGGTGCTCCACGCCGCATTCGATGCACCAGCTGGCGAACACGTTGAGGAGGTAAGGCTTGCCCAGCAGGTCCGCCTTGCTCACGGTCTGCGTCGGCTCGTACAGCTTGGGCAGGTTGAACGCGGGGGCGGGCTTGTCCAGCAGCGGGGTCGGGATCGCGTTCGGGTCGTGCTGGGTGTTCCACCAGATGCCGAAGCCGAACAGCGCGGCCAGCAGCATGAAGCCGATGAAGGGCAGCAGCCGACTCATGCGCGGGTTTCCTGCAGGCGCGTTTCGATGGCCGGCTCCGCACGGGTGACGGTGCGCTTGAGGCGGAAGCGCTTGTCGGCGGCGCAGACAAAACCGCCCAGCATCATCAGCAGGCCGCCGGCCCAGATCCAGCGCACGAACGGCTTGTAGTACAGCCGCAGCGACCATGCGCCGGCGATGTTGCCCGCGTCCATCGGCTCACCCAGCGCCACGTACAGGTCGCGGGTGATGCCGGCATCCACCGCCGATTCGGTCTGCACCTGGCCGCGCGGGTAGGTGCGCTTCTGCGGGTGCATCACGGCGATGTCCTTGCCGTCGCGGGTCACCGTGACCACGCCCTGGTCGGCGCGCCAGTTCGGGCCGGTGGTGCGGTGTGCGCCATCGAAACGGAAATCGTAGCTGCCGATGTGCCGGGTCTGGCCCGGCGCCATGCGCACGTCGCTGGTGACGCTGAGCGATTCGGACAGCAACACGCCGACCACGAATACCGCCACGCCAAAATGCGCCAGCAGCATGCCGGCCATCTCGGCCGGATAGCGTCGGCCACGCGGCACCTCGCGCCAGCGCTTGTACGCATACAACAGCACGCCCACCCCGATCCACACCGCCGCGGCCACGCCCACGATCGCCTTCATGTGACCGTCGACGAAGAACGCCGCCACGATGGCGCAGGCCAGCGCGGCGATGGTCACGCGCAACAGCATGCTCTTCAGTGCATCGGCATCGCCCTTGCCCCAGCGCAGGAACGGACCGAACGGCAACAGCAAAACCACCGGCAGCATCAGCAGCGGGAACAGGAAGCCGAAGTAGGGCGGACCCACCGAGATGCGGCCCATGTGCAGCGCGTCGCCGATCAGCGGAAACAGCGTGCCCAGCAACACCATCGCGGCGGCGACCGCAAACATCAGATTGCCGATCAGCATCGCCGTTTCGCGCGACAGCAGGTTGAACGGCTTGCCCGCGGCGACCTTGGGCGCGCGCAGCGCATAGAGCAGCAGCGAGCCGCCGACGATGATGGTGAGGAAGGCCAGGATGAACACGCCGCGGCGCGGATCGGAGGCGAACGCGTGCACCGAGGTCAGCACGCCCGAGCGCACCAGGAACGTGCCCAGCAGGCTCAGCGAGAACGCGAAGATCGACAACAGGATCGTCCACGCCCGCAGGCTGCCGCGCTTTTCGGTGATCGCCTGCGCGTGGATCAGCGCCAGCCCGACCAGCCAGGGCATGAAGCTGGCGTTTTCCACCGGGTCCCAGAACCACCAGCCACCCCAGCCCAGTTCCGCATATGCCCACCAGCTGCCGGCGACGATGCCGCAGGTGAGAAACGCCCACGCCACGTTGGTCCACGGCCGCGCCCAGCGCACCCATGCCTGTTCCAGCTCACCGCCCAGCAAGGCGGCGATCGAGAACGCGAATGCCACCGAAAAGCCCACGTAACCCATGTACAGCACCGGCGGGTGCACGGTCATGCCCGGGTCCTGCAGCACCGGGTTCAGGTCCGCGCCATCGCCGGGCATCGGCAACAGCCGTCCAAACGGATTCGAGGTGAAGATGATGAAGGCGAGGAAACCCACCGCGACCAGGCCCATCACGGCCAGCACGCGCGAGGCGAAAACCTCGGGCAATTTCTGGCTGAAAGTCGCCAGCGCCACGGTCCACACGTTGAGGATCATGATCCACAACAGCAGCGAACCCTCATGCGCGCCCCACACCGCGGCGATGCGGTAATACCACGGCAGTTCCAGGTTCGAGTTGTCGGCCACGTACTGCACCGAGAAGTCGAAGCGCAGGAACGCCCACACCAGGATGCCGAACGCGATCGCCACGAACACCGCCTGTCCCGCCGCGGCCGGCCGCGCCACCGCCATCAGCGCGCGATTGCCGCGCCACGCGCCGATCAACGGCAGGACGCCCTGCGCCAGCGCCAGCAACAAGGCGAGGATGAGCGCGAGTTGGCCGAGTTCGGGGGTCATGGGTTTGTGCCGGGAATGGGGAATGGGGAATAGGGAATGGTCAAGAGCGAAGCGCCTCGCAGCTTCGGGGTGCTTCGGTGCGGGAAGTGGCAATAAGGGCAGGCGTGCATGGCTTTTCCGATTCCCTATTCTCTATTCCCGATTCCCGGCTTTCTCGATTCCCGGCTTCTCGGCATGCGCCTTCGCCATCGCGTCCTTCAGCTCCTTGGGCATGTAGGTTTCGTCATGCTTGGCCAACACTTCGGTGGCGATGAAGCGGGCGTTGGACATGTGGCCGGTGGCGATAACCGACTGATTGTCGCGGAACAGGTCGGGCAGGATGCCGGTGTACTCCACCGGCATGGCGCCGCCGGCATCGACCACGGTGAACGTCACCTTCAGCGAATCGCTGCTGCGCTGGATCGAGCCGGCCTTGACCATGCCGCCCAGGCGGAACGTCGTGTAGCTCGCCGCCTGGCCCGACTGCACCTGGCTGGGCGTCAGCAGGTAGTTCATGTTGTTCTGCAGCGCGTACACGCCCAGGCCGGCGGCCACGGCGGCGGCCACGGCAACCAATACAACGATGGTGAGTCGGCGCTTGCGGGTGGGATTCATGAGGCTCACTGACCGTCGATGGCGGCGGGTGGTGTAGGAGAGGAACCGTTGCCGGCGCGCGGCTGGCGGGCGCTTTGACGGGCGAACCGGGCGCGAAGTTCACGCAACAGACGCTGCCGGCGCAGGCGCGGCGCGATCGTGTCGGCGATCAGCACGATGAAGAACACCGCGTAGGCGGGCCACACATAGGCCGCATAGCCGCCCATCGCCAGAAAGCTTTGCACGGCGTTCATCGCGCGTCCTCGTCCTGGGCAATTTGCCGCACCCAGTCCTTGCCGCCTTCCAGTGCAAGCAGGTCGGTGCGTGCGCGCCGGAACAGGCTGGCGGCGTAGTAGAACTTGGTGGCCAGCGTCATCGTCAGCAACGGCCACAGCATGTCCCACGACATCTTGGACTGGCCGAACACGTTGACCGTGCTGCCCTGGTGCAAGGTGTTCCACCAGTTCACCGAGAAATGCACGATCGGCACGTTGATGATGCCGATGATGGCCAGGAAGGCCGCGGCGCGCGCGCCCTGGCGGCGATCCTCGAAGGCGCGATACAGGCCGATCACGCCGAGAAACAGGAACAGCAGCACCAGTTCGGAGGTGAGTCGCGCATCCCAGGTCCACCAGGTGCCCCACATCGGCTTGCCCCACAGCGAGCCGGTGACCAGGGTGATGAAGGTGAACGCCGCGCCGATCGGCGCCGACTCCATCGCCACCACTTCGGCCAGCTTGATCCGCCACACCAGCGCGATGAACGAGGCCACGCCCATCACCGCGTAGATGAACATGCTCATCCACGCGCTGGGCACATGGATGAAGATGATGCGGTAGGCGTCGCCTTGCTGGTAGTCGGCGGGCGCGAGCACCAGGCCGCCATAGAGCGCGATTGCGCCCAGCAGCAGGGCCAGCGTCATCGCCCACGGCTGCAGCGTCCCGGCGAAGCGATAGAAGGTTGGCGGCGAGCTGAGCCGGTGCAACCAGAGGGGGATCCAGTTGGCCATAGGGATCACGAATCCAGGGCAATGCGAAGGGCGGCGGCGCAGGCCAGTGGCGCCAGCACCACGGCCAATACCAGTGCGGCGGCGAGCCAGCTGATCGGTGCCAGCCAGGGCAGACCCTGCTGGGCGGCAGCTACCGCGCCCGCGGCGAAGATCACGGCCGGCACGCACAAGGGCAGCAACATCAAGGCGAGCAGCATACCAGAGCGCCGGGTGCCGACCGTCAGCGCGACCAGCACCGCGCCCAGCAGGCTGAGCAGTGGCGTGGCCAGCAGCAAGGCCAGCAACAGCACCGGAATGACCGCTCCGGGCAGGTGCAGCAGCGCGGCCATCAGCGGCGAAATCACGATCAGCGGCAGGGCGATGGTGAGCCAGTGGGCCAGGATCTTCATGCCCAGCATCAGCGCCAGCGGCTGCGGCGCCAGCACCAGTTGTTCCAGCGAGCCATCCTCGATGTCGCTGGCGAACATCGCATCCAGCGCCAGCAACATCGCCAGCAACACGGTGACCAGCACCACGCCGCCGGCGATCCGCTGCAGCAGCGTGTCCTCCGGCCCCAGCGCGAACGGGAACAGCATGGTGACGATCAACGCGTAGAGCACCGGCATTGCGATGTCGCCGCGGCGGCGCCAGGCCAGCGTGAGGTCGCGCCGGAGCATGGCGGCGCAGGCGGTGGTGAGGCTTGGTCGGCTCATGCTGCTTCTGCCCCCTCTCCCCCGACGGCAACGCCGTCGGGGGAGAGGGTTGGAGTGAGGGGGACGCTCTTGCGCACAAGCCAAAGCGCCCCCTCACCCAACCCTCTCCCCCGCGCTGCGCGCAGGGGAGAGGGCTCGAGGCATTCGGCCCCGGCGGTGGCGCGCACATCAACCATGCATGCGGATCCGTCGCGGCTCGCCGCCATGGAAACTCACCGTGCCGTGGCTGGTCACCATGGCGGCGCCGCCGGCATCGGTGTGCCGTTCCAGCATGGCGTTCACCAGCGCAATGCCGGCGCGGTCGAGGTTTGCGTAGGGTTCGTCCAACAGCCACAGCGTGGCTGGCAGCAGCGCCAGCCGGGCCAGCGCCGCGCGCTTTTTCTGTCCGGCCGACAGGCGGCGCACGGGCTCGTCCTCATAGCCGCGCAGGCCGATGTCGGCCAGCAGGGAGGCGCCGTCCATGCCTTCGCGCATGCCATGCAGCCCGGTGGCGACGCGCAGGTTCTCGCGCGGGCTGAGGTCGGCCTTGAGGCCGAGCTGATGGCCCAGGAACAGGATGTCGCCGGCGCAAAGGTCACGCTGCAGCGCTTCGCCGCGCCACAGCAACTCGCCGGCACTGAGGTGAAGCAGGCCGGCGAGCATGCGCAGCAAGGTGGTCTTGCCGCTGCCGTTGTCGCCTTCCACCAGGGCCAGTTCACCCGCGTGCAACTGGAAATCCAGCGGCGCGAACACCGGTTCGTCCTGACGATGGAAACTCACGGCCCGCGCTTCGAGCAGGGGCGCAACGGTACGGGCGGCAGTCATCTCCGTGATTGTCCGCAATGGCGTGGCTGCTTGTCCATGCGGCGCAGTGCCGCTGAGAGGTTGTGCTTCTCAACCTCTCAGCTCGGCCATGGAATGGCCGGACGCGGATCGGTCACGCAAGTGACTGATCCGGGTGAGCGGGTCCGGGCATGTACCGGATCTGCGATAGAAGAAAACCACAGGTAGTGGTTTTCTTCACAAGCTCTGAGTCAGTCCAGCGCGCGCAGCGTGGCTGCGCCTTCGGCCTCGCCGTGCACGTAGGCGAGTTGCCCATGGGTGCGGGCCAGCTGGTCCAGCGTCGCCACGTCGGGGCCGATGGCGAACAGGCTAGGTTCGCTCCAGCCGCTGTTGCCCACGCCGATGGCCGGCAGCACGATGCAATCGGGCAGCGCCTGCAGTTCGCTCAGCAATGCGCGCTGGGCGGCGAGGTTCTCGGCGGGCGGGCGTCGGCGCGCCTGCGGGTTCCAGGCGGTGATGAAGGCCCACGAGCGCCCCTTCACCACATCAACCAGTGCGCTCGGCAAGGGCAGGTCGACGCGTATCGTGGCCCAGCTGACGGTGTCGATGCAGACGTTGTAGGCAGTGGAGCGGAAGGCTTCGAGCAAGGCCTCATCCATGACGCAACTCCGGCAGTGGTGCCAGGGCGGAACGGAAACGTTGTGCGGCGGCATCGAGGTCGATCGACGCCACGCTGCTGTTCTCGCGCAGCAACTGCTCCAGCAATGCGTCCTGGGCTTGACCGCGTTCGAGGGCGTAACGGTAGGGAAGATGGGTAAAGGTCACCATGCGATAACGTGCCATGTAATGGGTGGGAATGCGTGCGGCCAGCCAGGCGCCAAGCTCGCGTTTGGCAAGATAATGCGGATCGGCCACCGAGTCGCGCATCTCGATGTAGTTTTCCAAAGCCATCTGCGCGATGGCATCGGCGTTGGGCTGGCGCTGGCGCTGGAATTCGGCGAATACCCCGGCGTGGTCGCCGCGCGCTTCGGCCAGCAGGTTGGCCAGCACCACGGTGTCCTCAAAGCCGCAGTTCATGCCCTGGCCGTGGAACGGCACGATCGCATGCGCGGCATCGCCGATCAGCAGGGCGCGGCCGTCGAGGTGCCAGCGTTGCAAGTACAGCGTGGATAGCGCGCCGACCGGGTTGTGTTCGAAATCTTCGGCGAACCGCGGCATCAGCGGCAGCAGGCCGGGGAACTGTTCCGTGAAGAATGCGGCCGCCGCCGGGGCATCGGGCAGGGTGGCAAAGCTTGGCGCGCCACCCTTGCTCGGCAGGAACAAGGTGACCGTGAAGCTGCGTTCCGTGTTCGGCAAGGCGATGCACATGTAGCTGCCGCGTGGCCAGATATGCAGTGCGTTCGGCTCCAGTGCGAAGCCGTCGCGACCGCCGCCGGCTTGCAGCATGGCAGCGGGCAGGTCGCTTGCGGGAGGGATTTCCAGCTCCTTGTAACCGTGATCCAGCGGCTCGACCCGCTCGCCCAGCGGCGTATGTGCGTTCATCGCGGCGCGCAAGGCCGAGCCGGCGCCGTCCGCGCCGATCAGCAGGCCGGCCGACCGTTCGCGCTCGACGCCGTTGGCGTCCGCCAGCCGGATGCGCTGCCGGCCGAAATCGACGCTGGTCAGCGCCTGGCCGAAATGGAACCTCGCGCCAGCGGCTTCCGCCGCATCCAGCAGCAGCATGTTCAGCGCACCGCGGGACACCGACCAGATCACCTCGCTGTCGTCGATGCCATAGCGCTGCAAGCCGTGCTGGCCATCGCGGTCGTGCACCATGCGCCCGCGCATCATCACCGCGCGTTGCAATACGTCGTCGGCCAGTCCGGTGCTGCGCAAGGCATGCAGGCCGCGTTCCGCCAATGCCAGGTTGATCGAGCGACCCCCGGCGAAGCCGGCATGGCGTGGATCGGGTCGCTTCTCGAACACATCGACCGCAAACCCGCGCTGCGCCAGTTGCTGCGCCAGCAGCGCGCCGACCAGGCCGCCGCCAATGAGGGTGATGGGGTGTTGCGACATGCTGCGATCCGTGGAGGGAATCCGCCCACTGTTCCGCAAGCGCGCTCAGACTGCAATGCCACCGTGGACGCCGTTCGTACCGTTCGTCCGTGGATGGATCGGCGCGGTGCTCAGAAGCTCATGAAATAGCCGCCGTTCACCGGCAGGTTGGCGCCGGTGATGTAGCCGGCGTCGTCGGCGGCCAGGAAGCACACGGCGCGGGCAATGTCGGCGGGCGAACCGAGCCGGCCCACCGGGATGCCGGCGATGATCTGTGCGCGCACCTCTTCGGCCACCGCGGCCACCATCGGCGTATCGCAGTAGCCGGGCGACACTGTGTTGACGGTGACGCCCTTGCGCGCCGTTTCGCGCGCCAGCGCCATGCTGAAGCCGTGCACGCCGGCTTTTGCGGCCGAGTAATTGGTCTGTCCGAACTGGCCGGTCTGGCCGTTGACCGAGCTGATGTTGACGATGCGGCCGAAGCCACGCGTGGTCATGCCCTCGACCGTGTGGCGGCACATGTTGAACACGCCGTCGAGATTCACCTGCATCAGTTCATGCCATTGCTGAGGTGTCATCTTGCGCAGGCTGGCATCGCGGGTGATGCCGGCGGCGTTGACCAGGATATCCACGCCGCCGTGCTGTTGCTCGATGCGGGCGATCAGCTGCCGGCAACTGTCGAAGTCGCTGATGTCGGCCGGCTCGAACGTGACCGTATCGGCGACGTCCGCCATTTCCTGACGGAAGGCGGCGATGCGTTCCTCGCGCGCCGCCAGATCCACGGCAATCACCTGTCGGCCCGCCTGCGCCAGCTGGCGACAGATCTCACTGCCCAGGCCACCGATGCCGCCGGTAACCAGTGCAATGCGTTTCGGGGAGGTCGCTTCGTTCACGGGTTCATTCCACGCATGGTCATGCCGCAAAGCAGCACGAATCATGCTGCAGTTGCGATAGGAGGAATCGGGGGCGCGGCAGGCCGTGGCGTGCCGCGGCAGGCGACAGGATCAGCTTGCTTTCTTGCTGCCGCGACCGCCGCCTGGCGGGGGCGGGACGACCTGCGCGGCGGTGTTCATCAGGCCTTCCTGCATCGCCTTCCACGCGGCCATGTTGCGCTCGGTGAGGTCGTTCAGGGTGTTCCAGGGCGTTTGCCCCATCAGGCTGTTGAGCTGGCTGCGGAATTGCGATTGCTGGTCGAGAAAAACCTGCAGACTGCGCTCCAGATAAGGCCCCATGAAGCCTTGCAGCGAATTGCCGTAGAACCGGATGATCTGGCTGAGCAGCTCGGGCGACAGCATTGGCTGGCCCTTGTCCTCGTGCTCGGAGATGATTTGCAGCAGAACCGAACGGGTCAGATCTTCGCCGCTCTTGGCGTCCCTGACTTCGAAATCCTCATTGTCGAGCACCAACTGGCGGATCTCTTCCAGCGTGATGTAGCTGGAAATTTCCGTGTCGTACAAGCGACGATTCGGATACTTCTTGATGATGCGTTTGTTTTGTGCCATGCAGGACAAGCTAGCAGAAGGTATTGCATTGCACCAGTCGCGAACGGCTGGTCCATGTTGCACTTGCCGAGCGCAGCAATTGGTGGTTGGTCAATGACCTGCGGCACCGCTGGCGTTGCCGAAAGGCGGCCTGGCGAGCCACAACAGCGGGATCAGGGCCACGAACATCACGGCGCATACCAGGTAGACGTCGTTGACCGCCAGGGTCAGCGCTTCGCGGCTGATCAGCTGCTCGACCACGCCCAGGCTTTGCTGCACGGAAAAGCCGCCGTGCTGCAGTTGCTGAAGGAAGCCGTTGGCCGCCGGCGTGGCCGGTGTGATGTGCTCGGTCAGCACCGCGTGGTGATAGTCGCCACGGTGCTCCCACAGCGTCACCGTGGCGGCGGTGGAAACGCTGGAGCCCAGCGTGCGGCAGAAGTTGGCCAGCCCCGAGGCGCTGGCGACCTGGTCCGCCCCCAGCCCGGACAGGTACATCTGGTTGAGCGGGATGAAGAAGCAGGCGATGCCCACGCCCATCACGAAGCGCGGCAATACCAGGGTGGAGAATGACGCCGAACTGTCGAAGCTGGCGAACCAGAACGACGTCCCGGCAAACACGATGAAGGCGAACGTCACCACCGCGCGCAGCTCCAGCCGCTGGATGTTGGCGCCGATCACCGGCGCCATCAGGAACGCCAGCACGCCCACCGGCGCGCTGGCCAGGCCGGCCCAGGTGGCGGTGTAACCCAGGGTGATCTGCAACCACAGCGGAAACACCACGTTGATGCCGAAGAACGCCATCATGCCCAGCGACAGCGCCACCACCGCCACGGTGAAGTTGCGACCCTTGAACAGCGACAGCTCGATCACCGGATGCTTGGCGTACAGCTCCCACACGATCAGGAAAGTGAGGCACACCAGCGCGGTGATGCCCAGCGTCAGGATCATCGGCGAGGCGAACCAGTCGTTGTCGTTGCCGTTGTCCAGCATGAACTGCAGCGCGCCCACGCCCACCACCAGCAGCACCAGGCCGATCACGTCGATCGGCATCTTGAAGGTCTTGGTCTCGCGCTTGCGCAGCAGCGTCCAGGTGATGATCGCCGCCAGCGCGCCCACCGGCACATTGATGTAGAAGATCCATGGCCACGAGAAATTGTCGGTGAGCCAGCCGCCCAGGATCGGCCCGAAGATCGGCGCCACCACCACCGTCATCGCCCACAAGGCCAGCGCGATGCCCTGTTTCGCCTTCGGATAACTGGCCAGCAGCAGCGACAGCGACAACGCCACCATCGGGCCGGAACCGGCGCCCTGCATCAGGCGGCAGATCACCAGCATCGGCATGCTGGTGGCCAGGCCGCAAAGCATCGAGAACACCACGAACAACAGCACCGATCCGACAAAGGTCTTCACCTCGCCGAAGCGGCGCGCCAGCCAGCCGGTGAGCGGCTGCATGATGGCGCTGGCCAGCGCGTACGAGCTGATCGTCCAGGTGCCTTCGCTGGGGCTTACGCCCAGGCTGCCCGCAATGTGCGGCACGGACACGTTGACGATCGTCATGTCCAGCACCTCCATGAAGGTGCTGAAGGCGACGGCGAGGGTCAACAGCACCAGCGCGCCGCCCTGCAGCGGCTTCAGCGGCGGTGTGTCGTCGTTGGGGGTGGCGGCCATGCGGTCGGCCCGGTTCAGTGGATGTCGTCGGGGAGATTGGCGCGGATGACCTGTTCGGCTTCCGCGTCGGCCTTGCTCGCCATCTGCTCATAGACGGTGGTTTGCGCCACCGGCTGGTTCGCCGGCGCCGCCGCCAGCACGCGGCCGTCGTCATTCGTGATGTCCACCGTGACCGTGGTGGAGAGGCCGATGCGCAGCGGGTGCTTGTCCAGCTCGGCGTTGTCCAGCGAGATGCGCACCGGCACGCGCTGCACCACCTTGATCCAGTTGCCGGTGGCGTTCTG
>JBIQMK010000093.1:0-12159 GCA_044463365.1 Rhodanobacter sp.
GTCGCCGGGCATCGTGGCCCAGTCCATCGGCGGCAACGGCGGCAACGGCGGCTCGGCGATCAGCGCGGCGCTGTCCACGGGCAACCCGGTGTCGAAGGTTTCGCTCGGCGCGGCAGCGGCGCTCGGCGGCAATGGCGGCACCGGTCAGGCGGCTGCGGCGGTAGGCGTGATCAACCGCGGCAACATCCGGACCGAGGGCATGCGTTCGGTTGGCATCGTGGCGCAGTCGGTGGGCGGTGGTGGCGGTAACGGTGGCAACAGCGTGGCGTTCAGTGCGTCACCGCCGAGCGGAACCAGTGGCTCGGCATCGGTGGCCATCGGCGGCAAGGGCGCGGCCGGCGGCGATGCCGGCGCGGTGCAGGTGATGTCCTCGGGTGCCATCGAGACCGGCTCGACCGCACATCGCAGCGATCAGGCGGTAGGCATCCTGGCGCAAAGCATCGGTGGCAGCGGCGGCAATGGTGGTTCAGCCATGGCCAACGCGATCGGGGGCAAAGGCGCGGTGGCGGTCGCCGTGGGTGGCGGTGGTAGTGCGGGCAGTAATGGTGGTTCGGTGACGGTGAACTTCGATGCGCTCGAATACATCGCGTCCTATCCCGACTTGATTTCCGCTTTCGGCAGCAACGCCACGGCCGGGTTGCAGCACTACATCGACAATGGCATCGCCGCGGGCCGCACGGTCGACGGCTTCAACGCGGCGCAGTACCTGGCCAACTATGCCGACCTGCAAAGGGCGTTCGGCAGCGACCTGCACGCGGGGGCCTCGCACTTCATCACCAATGGCTTTAAAGAAGGCCGTACGGACCAGGCAACCGCGGGCATGGCGGCGGTACCGATGGCGGATGCCGGAAGCGTGACGACCCATGGCAACCAGGCGCCGGCCATCATGGCGCAATCCATTGGCGGCGGTGGCGGCAACGGTGGCAGTTCGAATGCCAGCGCCACCAGCAACAAGTACTCGGCGACGCTGGCGGTAGGCGGTTATGGCGCGGGTGGCGGCAACAGCGGCGACGTGGTCGTGGCTTCGCAGAACGCCCTGACGACGTATGGCGCGCAATCCGCGGCCATCTTCGCGCAATCGGTGGGCGGTGGCGGCGGCAATGGCGGCTCGGCGTCGGCCTCGTCGGCGGGCAAGCAGGGCGCCGTGCAGGACATGGGTGTGGCCGCCTTCAGCGGCTATGTCGGGCCGACCACGGGCAGTCAGTTTACGGAGGCGTCCGCGCAGCTGTTCACGCAAGGCGACGGTGCCTCGACCAAGGGCCAGAAGGCCGACAACGGCGTCGGCGCCTCGCTGAGCATCGGCGGTGCCGGCGGCAAGGGTGGCAGCGGCGGCAAGGTCGGCGTCGTGAGCACGTCGTCCATCGACACGTACGGCGGGTTGTCCAACGGCGTGTTCGCGCAGTCGGTGGGCGGCGGTGGCGGCAATGGGGGCTCCACCAGCGCCAACGCCCAGGGCGGCAATGTCTCGGCGGCCTTCGCCCTGGGTGGGGCGGGCGGCGTGGGCGGCGCCTCGTCGGCGGTGGCGGTGCGCAACGACGGCAGCATCCACACCCGCGGCGACCAGTCGCTGGGCGTGTTCGCGCAGTCGGTGGGCGGTGGCGGTGGCAATGGTGGCTCGTCGTCCAGCACATCCGCTTCTGGCGGCAAGGTGGCCGCGTCGGTCGCCCTGGGTGGCCAGGGCGCTGGCGGTGGCGCGTCGGGCGCGGTGACGGTGATCAATCGTGGCCGCATCGTCACGGAGGGCGGCAATGCCGGTGGCGTGTTCGCGCAGTCGGTCGGCGGTGGCGGCGGCAACGGCGGCGCGGCGGCCAGCGCGGCGACGGTCGAGCCATCGTCCGGTGGTTCGGACAGCACCCAAGCCTCGACCGGCACCATCAATACCGGCGCAGGCCCGACCAATACCGTGAGCTGGGCGCATGCGGGCCTCAAGAACGACAGCGGCTCGACCCCGGCCAAAGGCTCGGGCGCGAGTGCGGACAGCGGTTATTCCGCCGGCATGAGCCTGGGCGGTGGGGGCGGAAAGGGCAGCGCGGGCGGCGCCGTCACGGTGACCAACAGCGGCAGCATCGTCACCGGCACGGCGGATGCGCCGGAGGCAGGTGCGCAATCGGCGGCGATCTTTGCGCAGTCGGTGGGCGGCGGTGGCGGCAACGGCGGGTCGAGCAGTGCCAACGCGGATGCCGGCAAGGCCAGCGTGGCGCTGTCACTGGGTGGCGTCGGTGGCGGCGCCGGTGCGGGCGGCGCGGTCTCCGTAAACTCCAGCGGCAGCCTGGTCACCTACGCGCACCATTCCTCGGCGATCTTCGCGCAGTCGGTGGGCGGCGGCGGTGGTAACGGCGGGTCGTCCTCGTCCACGACGGGCGAGGGCGGGTCGAGTTCCATCGCGTTCGGCCTGGGCGGCTCCGGCGCGGGCGGCGGTTCGGGTGGGGCGGTGTCGGTGGGCGGCGACTACGTCAGCGGAGCCGGCACGGTGACCTATGGCGCCTTGTCGTACGGCATCTTCGCGCAGTCGGTGGGCGGTGGCGGTGGGTCCGGCGGCGCGGTCGCCACGGCCGCGACGGCGAAAGAATCCTCCTCCTCCTCGACGGACAACACGGCCTCCAGCGGTACCGGCACCAACGCGGCGAAGGCAGACAGCGGCGTGGCGGTGTCAGCGGGTCTGGGCGGCAGCGGGGGCGCGGGCGGTGCGGGTGGCGCGGTAACGGTGTCGTTGCAGAACGCCATCACGACCCTGGGCGACCAGGCCACCGCCGTCTATGCGCAATCGGTAGGCGGCGGCGGTGGCGCCGGTGGTGCCAGCGCCAGCAATGCCAACGGCGGCGCCTATGCCGTTGGCTTTTCCCTGGGTGGCTCCGGCGGCAACGGTGGCAAGGGCGGTGCGGTGTCCGTCGAGGGTACGCGCAACGGCGTACTGACCACCGGGGGCGATCTGGCCTTCGGCATCCTCGCGCAGTCGGTGGGCGGTGGCGGTGGCGTGGCCGGCTCGTCGAGCAGCACCACGGCCGCTGGCGGCAAGGCCTCCATCAGCATCGCGTTGGGAGGCTCCGGCGGCAGCGGCCAGCATGGCGGCACGGTCACGGTAAGCCATGACAGCACCATCCACACCAGCGGTTTTGGCGCGGATGGCATCCTCGCGCAGTCGATCGGCGGTGGCGGCGGCGCCGGTGGCTCGAGCATGAGCAGCAGCTCCTCGGACAAGGTATCGGTGTCGCTGGCGTTGGGCGGCAAGGGTTCGGCCGGCGGCGCGGGTGGCCAGGTCTCGGTCACCTCGTTCCACGGCATCAGAACCGATGGCGACCAGGCGGTTGCCGTTCTCGCCCAGTCGGTGGGCGGCGGTGGCGGAGCCGGCGCGTCATCGACCGCGACCGCGCAGTCGAGTGGCGCAAACGCCGTGAGCCTGGCGTTGGGCGGTTCCGGTGGCAATGGCGGCAACGGCGGCCAGGTATCGGTCAACATGACCGGCGGCACCAAGGCGCTTACCGCCGGCGCCAATGCACCCGCCGTGGTGGCGCAATCCATCGGCGGTGGCGGTGGCTACGTGGGCGTGACGGCGGTGGGCAGCACCGGCAGCCGCGCGTCGACCAGCGTCAGCGGCATGCTCGGCGGTACAGGTGGCAGCGGCGGTGCCGGTGGGGCGGTGAGCTTGAGCAGCGGCAGGGTGGTCACCACCGCTGGCGCACAGTCCACCGGTTTGCTGGCGCAGAGCATTGGCGGTGGCGGCGGCCTCGCGCAGGTGGCAAACGATGCCGGCAGCTTCACCGGCACGATGGCGTTGGGCGGCAAGGGCGCCGCGACCGGCGCGGCCCGGACCGTCGACCTCGCGGCCAGCGGCAGCGTGGCCACGCAGGGCGAATTGTCCTCCGGCATCGTGGCGCAGAGCATCGCTGGTGGCGGCGGCCTCAGTGACCTGCGCTCCAGCAATGTCGTGCTTGGTGGGGTGGGCGGCGACAGCAGCGATACGGTCAAGGTTTCCAACAACGCCGTCGTCAACACCTCGGGTGCGGGCGCCATCGGCATCGTGGCGCAGAGCGTGGCCGGTGGCGGTGGCCTGGCCTACGCATCGCAAAGTGCCACGCTGGGGGGCGCAGGCGGCTTCTCGAATGCGGGTGCCGTGATGGTCAAGAGCAACGCCGCGATCACCACCTCGGGTACGAACGCCTTCGGCATCCTGGCGCAGAGTGTGGGCGGTGGCGGTGGCGCAGTGATCTCCACCGGCGATGCGGTCACGCCCACGTTCACCATGGGCTTCGGCAACGCCAGCAAAGTGACCGTCAACATCAACGCATCGATCACCACCTCCGGCGCCGGTGCGCATGGCGTGGTCGCCCAGTCGGTAAGCGGTGGCGGCGGGCTGGTCACCGATGGCACCACCACGGTGATGCAAGGTGGCAAGCTGGGCCACAGCGGCCTGGTTCAGGTCAACGTCGCCGCCGGCGTCAACGTGCTGGCGACCGGCAAGGGTGCGGTGGGCATCAAGACCTGGTCCTCGACCGATCCCATCGTGGACATCGCGGCGGGTGCGTCGGTTACCGGTGGCGCGGGCGGCAGCGCGGTGGAGTTCGAAGGCCCGACCAACCAGCTCGACAACCATGGCAGCGTGGGCAGCACCGATGGCGCCGATGGCATGGCGGTGCGCACGCTGTCGGGCGACACCACGATCACCAACGGCGGACGGATGCAGGGCAACGTTGCGCTGGCGCAGGGCGGCGACAATCTGTTGCACAACGTCGGCACCGGTACGCTGATCGCCGGCAGCTCGCTCGATCTGGGCGCACGCGGTCTGCTGCGCAACGAGGGCGTGCTGACCGGCGGCAGGGCGCCGGGTGCGGTGACGCGGATTCACGGGTCGCTGCAGCAGTTGGCCGGCGGGACGATGCAACTGCGCATGGATGTCGCCAGTTCGCGGGTCGACAGCTTCCAGGTCAGCGGGTCGGCCCGGCTGCAGGGCAACCTGCGAACCACCTTGGTCAATGGCGGGCTGATGAGGCCCGGTACGGTGGCCCTGGGGACGATCCTGCATGCGGCCGGTGGCGTCGACATGTCGGGCTTGTCGATCGGTCGCACCGCCATCATGCAGTACGCGGTACGGCAGAACGGCGGCGATCTTTCGCTGTCGTCGACGGCGGATTTCAGTCCTGCCGGCTTGGGCAGGGGCGGCGTGCGTCTTGGCGCACTGATCGCTCGCGCGCAGGACCAGGGTCTGCCCCACTTCCATGCATTGGTGGCCCGGCTTGTCGAAGTTCCCACGGTGAAGCAGTTGAGTCGGGCCTACTGGAACGTCAGCGGCGCGTCGGCGTCGGCGGTTACCGTGGCACAGGAGCGGATGACCACGGCCTTCAATCGCACGCTGCTGCAACGGGGCGACCAGGCGTCTGGCAGTCGCGTGACCTCGGCACCGCAGGGGTCGGGGGCGTGGCAGGATCGGCGCGACGAAACCTGGGTGCAGGCCTATGGCGACGACACCCGCCGGGGGCTCGACGCCTCGCACAGCGACGGTGACATGTCGGCAAACAGCCATGCCCTGGTGATCGGCCATGACCGCCAGATAACGCCGGACACCACGATCGGATTTGCCCTGGGAAGCGGCATGCAGCACGTTGCGGTGGCGCAGCCGTTCAGTGCACGCAGCAACGTTGTGCAGGCGGGCGTCTACGCCATGCAGCAGTGGGATGCCGCTTATGCATCGGCCGCGGTTTCCTACGCCTCGTACCGCACCGCCACCCATCGTTCGCTGAGCGTTATCGATGCGGCGTACAACGCGGATGTCGACGCGCACAGCGTGGCCACCCGGCTCGAGGCAGGCTACCGTCTGGCGGGCAAGTCGTTTGCCGTCTCGCCGTACGCAGCACTGCAAGCGCAGCGGATCACCACGCCGGGTTATACCGAAAACGCCGCCAGCGCAAAGGCACCCGCGCTGGCGCTGGGCTACCGGCATCGCTCCGTCAATGACCTGCGCAGCGAGCTGGGCCTGTCACTCGACAAGACCGTTGCGATGAGCGCGCGCACATCGCTGGCCCTGCGCGCATCCACCGCGTGGGTGCACAACGCGTCCAACAACCCCGACTTGCACGCATCCTTCAGCACGCTCCCTGCCGGAAGCTTCAGCAATGCGGCATTGGCATCCACCGAAAACCTGGCGCAGGTGTCGGCGGGGGCGAAAATCCGCTTCGCGGAACGCTGGTCCGCCGGCATGGATATCAATGCCGAATTTGCGCACGATGCCCGGACGATAGCGGGCTGGGCGACGTTGCAGTATCGGTGGTGAGGAAGGGAGCGGCTCGCCGAGGATATGGCCCGGTTGCTCTCATCCTGTGCGTTTGAGAATGGCTGCCGATGGCCAATGCGCGGGTGATGTCCTGCAGGTTGCCGGACGACGCGCGGGTCGAGGCGGCGAGACTGCGCGTTTCAGCGAAGGGAAACGCTCAACGTAGACCGCAATGCGGATGTTGCGGCGGCAGCCGCCTGCTGCGACCGCTCCGAGTCTTCGGACGGCCGGGACCCATCGTATGGGTTTGCCTGCCACGGAAGGCGCGGGCGGTTGCCCGGGGCGGCCCGGTTCCCCTCGATGGCGAGGCGGTGCCCGCTGTTCGTTGGGCCCTGCGCCTCGTGCCGTAAACCTTCGTCGTTGTGCGAGTCGAGGCGCCGCTCGGCGAACGATGACAAGACGACGGCAAGAACCTACATGATCGATGCAGGAACGACTTCGAAATCTATCGGGTTCCGTCGCCAGACCTTCATGCCCCTCTCACGCAAAGATGGCTTGCCGTTCACGGCTTTCGTGTACCGGCGAGTTGCGCGTGGGTCTTCCGGTCGTTCTCGTTTTCCGTGTGGCTGTGCCGGCTCGCGGTTAACCCATGTATCTGACTATTTCCTGGGGAAAATGGAGTTGTTATGCGAGTTGAATCGGTGAAACGGACTTTGTTGGTGGTCAGCCTGAGTTCCGCGCTGGCGTTGAGCGGTTGCGCGAGCATGGCCACGGGTGGGGGGAAGAATCCAGTCAGCGGGTCGGCCGGTGGGGCCCATAGCACCAATGCCAACGCGAGCCTTGAGCATTGCGATCATTCACTGGGAACGCTGGCTGTCGAGGAAGATACGAGCCAGCCCTGGTACGCAATTCTGACCAATCAGTACCACCTGCCCGCAACCACGCCGCTGATTCGCCTGATGATCCAGCAGAGCAACTGCTTCATCGTGGTGGATCGCGGCAGGGCAATGGGCTCGATGATGCAGGAGCGTGAGCTGGCGGCCTCCGGCGAAATGCGCAGCAACAGTCATCTCGGCAAGGGGCAGATGGTGGCGGCCGATTACGTGGTGACGCCGAACATCCAGTTTTCGCAAAACACGGGCGGCGGCGCCGCGGGGTTGCTCGGTGGCCTGGGCGGCTACGGCGCACTCATCGGAGCGGTGGCCGGTTCGATGAAGACCAGCGAGGCGTCCACGACCTTGATGCTCACCGATACTCGTTCCGGCGTACAGGTGGCCATTTCGCAAGGCAGTGCGAAAAACACCGATTTCGGTTTCGGCGGAATCCTGGGTGGGCACGGTGCTGCCGGCGCCGCCGGCGCCTACAGCAAGACGCCCCAAGGCAAGGTCATTGCTGCGGCCTTCCTCGACTCCTACAACCAGATGGTGAAGTCCGTGCGCGAGTATGCGCCGCAACGTGCGGCTGGCGGCCTGGGTACCGGCGGCGCGCTGGCGGTGGATGGTGCATCCACGCCTTCCTCGGCCAATTTCTCCGTGGCCGACGCGCAACGCAAGCTTGCCGAACTGGGGCTGTACACGAGCAAGGTCGATGGCGTGTCCGGACCGGGCACCTTGGCGGCGATCCGGAAATTCCAGAAGATCCGCGGTCTGGCAGCCACCGGCCAACTGGACGGGCCGACGGTGGGAGCCTTGCAGCAGTAAGCCTGATCGTCAGGCCTTGACCGGCCAACGGCAAATCAGGAAAAACGGCGACGTAGCAACACGTCGCCGTTTTTTGTGCGCGGTGCGCCAAGGCCAGTGGCCGGACGAAGCTACTTCGCTTCCTTTTCCATCAACTTGTCCACCATGCTGGCGGGCACTTCCTGGTAGTGATCGAAGATCATCGAGAAGTTGCCGCGGCCGCTGGTGGCCGAGCGCAGGAAGTTGATGTAGCCGAACATCTCCGACAGCGGCACGAAGCCCTGCACGAAGGCCGAGGTGCCTTTCTGGCCCTGCTCGGTGATGTTGCCACGGCGGCGGTTGATGTCGCCGATGACGTCGCCCAGGTAGGCCGCCTCGGTGACCACTTCCAGGCTCATGATCGGCTCCAGCAGCTTCGGTTTGCTGAGTCGTTGCGCTTCGCGGAAGCATTGGCGGGTAGCGATCTCGAATGCGGGTGCTGATGAATCGACGTCGTGGTATTTGCCGTCGACCAGGCGCGCCTTGAAATCGACCACTTCGTAGCCGGCGATCTGGCCTTCCTGCGATTCGGTCCTGATCGCGTGCTCGACCGCGGGTATGTATTCGCGCGGCACGCGGCCGCCGACCACCTCGTCGGAGAACACCACGCCCGAGCCCGGTTCGCCCGGCTCGAAGATGATCTTCACCTCGGCGAACTGGCCCGAGCCGCCGCTCTGCTTCTTGTGCGTGTAGGTGTGCTCGACGGCCTGGCCGAAGGCTTCGCGGAAGCTCACCCGCGGCTTGCCCATGCTCGCTTCCACGCCCAGTTCGGTGCGCATGCGGTCGATGGTGATTTCCAGGTGCAGCTCGCCCATGCCCTTGAGCACGGTCTGGCCGGTTTCCTGGTCCACTTCCATGCGCAGCGAGGGATCGGCCTTGACCATCTTGTAGAGCGCGGTGGACAGCTTGTCGACGTCGTTGCGGCTCTTCGGCTCCACCGACACGCTGATCACCGGATCGGGGAAGCGCATGCGCTCGAGCAGCGCCGGGTGCGCCGGATCGCTCAGCGAGTCGCCGGTCTCGGTGTCCTTCATCGAGACGAAGGCGCAGATGTCGCCCGCGCGCACTTCGTCGATTTCCCTGGTGTCGTCTGCCTGCACTTCGACGATGCGGCCCACGCGCTCCTTCTTGCCCCGCGTCACGTTGAGCAGGGTGTCTCCCTTCCTGATCACGCCGGAGTAGATGCGGCAGAAGGTGAGCGTGCCGAACTGGTCATTGATCACCTTGAACGCCAGCGCACGTGCCGGCGCGTCGTCGGTCACCGCTTGTTCGCCGACGACGTTGCCGTCCTCGTCGACCATCGAGATGCCGCCGTTCTCGCCGGGGTAGGGCAGATAATCGACCACGGCATCCAGCAACTGCTGCACGCCCTTGTTCTTGTACGAGGAGCCGCACAGCACCGGCACCAGTTCGCCGGTGACGGTGCCCTTGCGGATGCACTGCTTCAGCAGCTCCGGGTCGAATTCGCCGGTGGTGAGCAGCCGCTCGAATGCGTCGTCATCCAGCGCCAGCGCGGTTTCCAGCAGGTCCTGGCGCAGCTTGGGCAGGTCGGCGATCCATGTGTTGTCGGCATCGGAGCCGAACGTCAGGCGGTCCTTAAGCTGCTCCAGCGGCACGCTCTCCCAGGTGCTGTCCTTGTCGTCGGAGGCCCAGATGTAACCGATACCGGCGACCAGGTCGGCCATGCCCACGAACTCGTCGCTGCTGCCCAGCGGCACCTGGCACAGCAGCGGGTTGGCGCCAAGGCGCTCGCGGATGCCCTTCACGCAATGCGCGAAGTTGGCGCCGATGCGATCCATCTTGTTGACGTAGCACAGCCGCGGCACCTTGTACTGGTCGGCCAGGCGCCAGTTGGTCTCGGTCTGCGGCTCCACGCCGGCGACGCCGTCGAACACCACCACGGCGCCGTCCAGCACGCGCAGCGAACGGTTCACCTCGATGGTGAAGTCGACGTGTCCGGGCGTGTCGATGACATTGATCTGATGCCCTCTCCACACCGCCGACACCGCGGCGGACTGGATCGTGATGCCGCGCTTGCGCTCCTGCTCCATGTAGTCGGTGGTGGTGGAACCCTTGCCGTCCTTGGTTTCGTGCGTATTGACGATCTGATGCTTCTTGCCGGTGTAGTACAGCACGCGCTCGGTCGTCGTCGTCTTGCCCGCGTCGATGTGGGCGATGATGCCGATGTTGCGGTAGAGGTCGAGGGGTTTCTTGCGGGCCATGACGAGGCTCCAACGGGATGAATGCAGACAGACGAGTCACATGCCGCCGCGGCGCGGGTAATTCAAGAACGATGTAGGAACGGTTCCTCCCCTGCTCCGCAGGGGAGGTCAGGAGGGGTTCGCTTCTGGCCTTCAGATCAAGAGCGACCCCTCCCCAACCCTCCCCTGCGAGCAGGGGAGGGAGTCAGGGCGATCAGTCGCTGGTGACGCCGCGAAATGTCACCACCAGCACGTCGCGGTGGGCCGGTTGGTCCGGATCGATCGGCGTCACCGGGGTCACGCCGTGAAACACCCGCGCATCGTCGACCAAGGCAGCATCCAGCGGGTGGGTGAGGGTGAAACTGCCCAGCTCGTGGCGATCGGGCGCGTGGATGGTGGTGGTGCCGCTGGCGATGTTCTGCCGGTCGATCAGCAGCACCAGCACGTAGTCGACACCGTCGCGGTGCACGCCCTCGGGCGTGGGTTCGCCCTCCTCACCGCGGCGCGCCTCGATGCGAAACTGGTGCGTTTCGATATGCCAGTGCGTGGTGGCCGGCGCCAGCGCGCTGAAGAAATCCCGGCAGAAATCCAGGATGCGGTGCAGGCTGGCGCCGTCGCCCACCGCGGGCAGGATGGGATCGAACCAGCGCTGGATGTCGCCCTGCAGGTGGTTGTAGCTGCGGCTCTGGAAATGCGGTTGGTGCGGTTCCCGGCGTATTTCCCCCTCGCGCCCCGCCGCGAACGTGGCGTACCGGCGGCGCCGGTGGCGCCCGCTGACGGCCAGATAGGTGTCCGGCGACAGATCGTTCCAGCTGTCCGCGAAAGCGTCCCAGTCGTCCAGCGCCTCGCCGTGCAGCAGCGTGCACATCACTTGCGCGGTGACGAACGCAAACCCCTCCTCCCGCAGGTTGGCGTGCAGGGCGGGCATATCGAGGGGATGGTTCATCGACGTAATTTAGCAGGGGCGGGGTGACGCGGCGATGGCTGATCCCCCGCGAGCACCTGCGCCTGGCCTCAACGTCGAAAGATTCCGTAATCCCCTCTCCCCTGCGGGGAGAGGGCAGGGAGAGGGGGACACGCCGCGGGAAAGCACAACGAAGCGACCCGAAAAGCCAAACCAAGAGCACCATCCTCCCAAACCCGCGATAATGCGCGGATGACTTCCCTGCAATTTGAGCTCCAGGCCGCCGACGGCGCCGCCCGCCGTGGCCAACTCCGTTTCGCCCGCGGCACGGTGGAAACGCCCGCCTTCATGCCCGTGGGCACCTACGGCTCGGTGAAGGCGATGACGCCGCGCGACGTGCGCGAGACCGGCGCGGAGATCATCCTGGGCAACACCTTCCACCTGTTCCTGCGGCCGGGGCTGGAGATCGTCGAGAAGTTCGGCGGGCTGCACAAGTTCATTGGCTGGGACAAGCCCATCCTCACCGATTCGGGCGGCTTCCAGGTCTTCTCGCTGGCGCACAAGCGCAAGATCACCGAGGAAGGGGTGATGTTCGCCTCGCCAGTGGATGGCTCGAAGGTGTTCCTGTCGCCCGAGGTGTCGATGCGGATCCAGACCACGCTGGATTCGGACATCGCGATGATCTTCGACGAATGCACGCCGTACCCGGCCGCGGAGAAGGTGGCCAGCGATTCGATGGAGTTGTCGCTGCGCTGGGCGGCGCGCTCGCGCCAGGCGTTCGACGACCTCAAGAATCCCAACGCCCTGTTCGGCATCGTGCAGGGCAGCGTGTACGAGAACCTGCGCCAGCGCTCGGCGGCCGGGTTGGTGGACATCGGTTTCGATGGCTACGCCATCGGCGGTTTGGCCGTGGGCGAAACGGAGGACGAGCGCAACCACGCGCTGGATTTCACCGTGCCGCTGCTGCCGCGCGACAAGCCGCGCTACCTGATGGGCGTGGGTCGACCGGAGGACATCGTGGAAGCCGTGCGTCGCGGCGTGGACATGTTCGACTGCGTTATGCCAACGCGCAACGCGCGCAACGGCTTCCTGTTCACCGCCGAGGGCACGCTGCGCATCCGCAACGCGAAG
>JBIQMK010000094.1:0-12134 GCA_044463365.1 Rhodanobacter sp.
CAGCGGAGCCATCCAGCGCAGCGAGGCGAAGTGCCAGCGCCAGGCGGCCGTACCCGACAACCGCCGCAACAACTGGGGCATATCATGCGGCAGCGCCTCGCGGCTGGCGTAATGCAGGTCGGCCTTGAACTGGTTGGCGTCGGCCGCGCCGTGTTTGCCCGGCGGTGGCGGTACGCGTGCGTGGATGGCCACGCCATCGGCCTGCACCGCCAGGTCGAGCTGACCGCGGCGATGCTGCTGCGAGCCGTCGGCGTCGGTGATCGCCAGCGGCGCATTCCATTGCAGCGTACCGCCGGGTGCGAGCTGCCCGTGGTCGAGCGAGAAATCCGCGCTCACCTGACCATCCAGCACCGACAGCCGCCCCGCCGCCGCACCCTGCCGGTTGGCGCCCAGCCCGATGGGCACGGTGCGGCCCTGCAGGGTGACGTGGCCTTCGGCCACATTCACCTTCCTCACGCCTGCGGGCAGTTCGTGGGTGAACGGGTCGAGCGTGAATCGCGCATCGACGCGCGCGTCGTGCAGCAGCGGCTGCTTGCCGTAACGCACGCGCATGTTCGTCAGGCGCAGGTGGGAAGGTTCGATCTCGGTGGCGCCGCCACGCAACTGGTGGATGAAACGCACCTGCGCATTGCCCTCGCCTTCCAGCACGAACCGGCCGATGCGCACCTGGCGCAAGCTGCGGGTGTCGATGCGATCGAACGCCACGCGCCAGGCGTCGCGGCGCCACGGCGGCGGTACGTTGGTGGTGCTGGCGCGCCGGATCGCCACGCGGACCTGATTTCCCTCGATCGGCGCGAAGCGCAATTCGCGGTCCAGCAGCGGCAACAGGCGGATGCGGCCGTGGGCCGATGTGGCCGCCACCTGCCACAGCACGTTGCGCGATTGCCCGCCCAGATCTGGGTCGCGCGCATGGATGTGGCCGGGCCACAGCGTCAGCGCCCAGGTCCATCGGGCATGGAAAGTGACCGGCCGCCGGTTGATGGTGTCCACGCCGATCCGCGTGTTGAGGAACACGTTGCCGGCAATCAGGTACAGGGCGTACAGCGCGCCGGCCAGGTACAGGGCCGGACGCAGGGGCAGCCGCGGTTTGCGCATCGTTTTTCATTCCGGGCGAACATGGCCGCGCCAGCGTGGCAGGCCGGCCATGATGGCGCCGTGGAATGGGCGGGTGCGATGCGCGCCCGCGCAACTCAGGGCCTGGACAAGCCCAGCACGTCCAGGCCTTGCTCGAAGCGAATATCGACCGGGATATGCGCCTCGCCCAGCCGTTTCAGGTCGCCCGCCAGCTTGGCATCGGCCGCGCCCAACTGGTCGGTCAGCTGTTTGGCCGCGTCGTAGTCGCCGTCGCCCTGGATGGTCAGCAGCTTGGCCGACAGCGAGCTCATCGCGGCAGTCATCTTGTCGAAATCGACGCGGTAGCGGCCGGTCTTGTCGTCGCGAGTGAACGCACCCTGCTGCTTGAAATAATTGAAGCGAACCATGTTCGCCCGCGCGTGCGCGTCGCTGGCGCCGAAGCGCACCGAGCGCAGGATGCCGGCCAGGAAGGTGACGTAGTTGTCCATCAGTTTGGTCTTGTCCAGCTCGCCCTTGTCGGCCAGCTTCACCACCATGTACAGGCCCAGCACGTCGGCCTTGCCTTCCTCGAAGCTGGAAGCCTGGTCCTTCAGCGCCTTGCGCACCGTGCTCTTGCCGTCCAGCGTCTGCTTGATGCCCAGCCCGTGCGCCACCTCGTGGAACATGGTGTTCTGGAAGAACGCGTCGAAGGTGAGGTTCTGCTGCTGGTCGTCGGCGATCAGCAGCTTGCCGATCGGCAGCATGATGGTGTCGAACTTCGCCTTCATCACGTTTTCCAGCTGTAGCCGGCGCGTGCCCTTTTTCAGCTGCACCTGCTCGTCGTTGGGCAGGTTGATGGCGATGGTCTTGGCGCCGGCGTTGGCGTCGCCGGCGTAGTACACGGCGAAGTAGGCGTTGAGGTCGGCATCGGAGCCGGGCTTCTCGGCCTTGTAGCGGTCGGGCACGGGCAGGCCGCGCTGCAGCTCGGGCAGGTACTTGGCGAAGCGCGCCAGCTTGGCGCTCCAGGCCTGGTCCTTGATCAGCACGTAGGATTCGTAGCTGGCCTTGTAGCCGTAGAGCTGGTCTTCGTAGGTTTCGATCGGGCCGATCACGATGTCGATCGGGTTTTTCTTCATGTCCATCCAGGCCAGGTCGCTAGGCTGGTAGTTGTCGTCGAGCAACGCATCGGCGCGCAATGTGAGGTACTTCTTGAAGCCCGCGTCATGCGCCAGCTTGGCGGCGTCGCGCAACAGGCCGGCGGCTTTCTCGAGCTCGGCCTTGTATGCCTCGTGATAGGGCACGGTGATCAGCTGGCCCTGCGCGTTGCGGCGCAGCAGGGTGTACAGCGAGGTCTTGTCCTTCAGCGGCGACTGCTCGAACTGCTCGCGGGTCATGTCGGCCGGGTAGAACTGCGCGCCGGGCGGGCGTTCCTCGATACCGTCGACGAAGGGTTGGTCATTGTTCAACCGGTCCCACGGACCGTAGTTGAGCTGGGCGAACTCGCGCGTGGCCGGGTCGCTGATCTTGCCCAGCAGCGCGTCCTTGTCGCCCCACGACTGGCGCCAGTAGATTGCGTTCATGCTGTCGGCCGCTTCGACCAGCAGGGCGATCATCTTCTTCTGGCGCTTGTCGAACGCGGACAGGTCGGCATCGAGTTTCACCGGCGCGTAGCTGGCCAGGCGCTGTGCCACGCTGCCCTCCTCTGCCGTCGCGGCAGCCCCACTCGCAGCCGTGGCCGGCGCCGAGGTGGCGGGTGCCGGCGCCAGCTCCTCTTTCGACACCGGTGCGATCGGCGCCGCATCGTGGCCGGATGAACAGCCCGCCAGCGCAAGCAGCAGGCACAACGGAAGCAGGCGTCGATGCATGGAAAGTCCTCCGGCGAAAGGGCCATGGTATCGCCTGCGCCGGTGTCCGCAATGCGATGGCGATCGCATGCGGACGCGCGCCGTTCAGCCGGAAATGGCCAGTCGCTCGGAGCGGTACAACTGCATGCCGATCGCCACCGCCACCAGCGCGGCCGCCGCCGTGCCGCCCAGGCACAACAGCATGTGCATCGGCGCCACGCCGGTGCCGCGCAGCAGGTCCATGATGCCCAGGTGCTGGCCCAGCAGCGGCACGGCATACATCCAGTCCTGCGGCTTGATCGGCATCACCATCAGCAGGATGCTGGGCAGGATCGGCAGCATCATCAGCAGCGACAGGTACGTCTGCGCCTCGCGATAGCTCTTGGCGAACGCCGCCACCAGCGATTGCAGCGCGGCCAGCAGCACGATCATCGGCCATTGCAGCAGCAGCACGTTGGCGGCGAAGTGCCAGCCCAGGTTGATCTCCATGCCCAGCTTGTCGGTGGGCAGGAAGCGCCCCACCAGCGAGAACGCCAGCAGGCAGATCAGCAGGCTCGCGGTGGAAAACGCGCAGATCGCGGCCAGCTTGCCCAGCAGGATTTTCCAGCGCGGCACCGGGTTGGCGAACAGCGGCTCCAGCGATTGCCGCTCGCGCTCGCCCGCCGTGAGGTCGATCGCCAGGTACATGCCGCCGATGAAGATGGTCAGCACGAACAGGTACGGCAGCATGTTGAACAGCAACACCGCCCGCGATTCCGCCGTGGCCTGATCGCGCCGCGCCACCTGCACAGGCCACGCCGTACCGGGTGACAGGCCGCGCGCCACCAGCCGCATTACGCCCTGCTGGCGCGCATACGACTGCATCAACTGGGTCACGCGGTCGACCGAGCCGCGAGCGTCGCGCTGGGAAGAGTCGTAGATCATCTCCACCTGCACCGGCTCGCCGTGGCGCCAGGCTTCCGGGTACCGGGCGCTGATGCGCAACACCAGATCCGCATCCTGCTCGCGCACGGCTTTTTCGGGCTCGGCGATGGCCGGCTGGGGCACGATGCCGCCGGCCTTCAGCGCATCGATCAGGTTGGGTGCGTATTGCGCGCCGATCACCGGCACCTTCAGCGGCTGCTCGGCCTTGTCCAGCTCGCGGTGGATGGACACGCTGATCAGCATCACGAAGATCAGCGGGGTCAGCAGCGGGCCGGTGACGAAGGCGCTGGACAGGGTGCGGCGATCGCGCAGGTTCTCGCGCACCTCTTTCAGGAACACGGTGAGAAAGGCGCGGCTGCGGCGCGTGCGGCTGGGCTTGATCACGTTCATGCGGCCAGGCCCTCGTCGCTGCCGATGATCTTCACGAAGGCATCCTCCAGGTTCGCTTCGCCGGTTTGCGCACGCAGCGCATCGGGGGTTTCATCGGCCACCACGCGGCCGCGGGCGATCACCACGATGCGATCGCACAGCGCGCCCACCTCCTGCATGATGTGGCTGGAAAACAGCACGCAGCGGCCTTCGGCGCGCAGTTTCAGCATGAACTGGCGCAACGCGCGGGTCGCCATCACGTCCAGCCCGTTGGTGGGCTCGTCGAGGATCACGTTGCCGGGGTCGTGGATCAGCGCACGGGCGATCGCGGTCTTCACCCGCTGGCCTTGCGAAAAGCCTTCGGTGCGGCGGTCGGCGATGTCGCCCATGTCCAGCGCCCGCACCAGCGCCTCGCGGCGCGTGCGCACTTCGTCGTCGGGCAGGCCTTGCAGGCGTGCGAAATAGTCGATGTTCTCGCGCGCGGTGAGGCGCTTGTACAACCCGCGCGCATCCGGCAGCACGCCCAGCCGGCGACGCACCGCGAGTGGATCGACATTGGCGTCGATGCCGTCCACCAGCACCTGGCCGCGGTCGGGCGTCATCAACGTGTAGAGCATGCGCAGCGTGGTGGTCTTGCCGGCACCGTTGGGCCCCAGCAGGCCGGTGATCTCGCCATCGCGGGCGCTGAAGCCGACACCATCCACAGCGCGCACGTCACCGAATGCCTTGTGCAGGTCCCTTACGTCGATCATGGCGGCGCTCCCTTAAGGTGTTGAACCGTTGAAATCGATGAACAGCGGCGGGGCCTGCAACCGATCCAGACAGCTGGTGTCCAGCGCTTTCGGTTGCAGATCCTCGATGAATTTTTTCACCAGCCGTGGCGCGCAACCGGCGCCCATCACGTTGTGGCCTTGCCCCTTGAGCACCAGGTGGCGTGCGTCGGTGAGCCCCTTCAGCACGGCCTCGCCGTAGGCCGGCGGCGTCACCGGATCGTACTGACCGGACAGCAGCAGGGTCGGCTTGTCGCTGCGCAACGGCTGGTGGAAATCGGCCGGTCGCGTACCGCGTGGCCAGACGGTGCATACCGCCTGCAACGCCGCGATCATACGCGTGCCCAGGATGGTGTCCTCATCCTGCGGGCGCGGGCGCAGCAGGTCCGCATCCTCGCTGCAGATCACCGACGACTGCATGCCGCCGTCCATGGAATCGACCAGGTCGCCCTGCAGCAGTTTCGCCTGGCCCAGCAGCGGACCCACGTCGCCATGCGCGGCCGCGTCGATCGACAGCGGCAACAGCGCGGCGGTGATCGGCGTGTAGGCGAACATGCGCACCACGCTGGCCAGCGAATCCTCGCTCAGCACACGCTGCACGCTCTGGTAGCTCTGCGGATCGCGGAAACTCACCTTGTGCGGGTTCGCGCGCAGCGCATCGCGCAGCTGGTACAACGTCTGGTACGGATCGCCGAAGCGCTCCTTGCAGGCGGGCTGCGCCGTGCAGCGGGCGAACTGCAGCTTCAGCGCCGCGTCGAGGTTCTGCGCGAAATCCTCGCCCAGCACCAACGGATTGGGCACCACGCCATCGAGCACCAGGCTGCGGATCGCATCCGGATGATGCATGGCGTATTGCTGCGCCACGCGGGTGCCGTAGGACACGCCGACCAGATCAAACGTCGGCGAACCCAGCGCACGGCGCACGTCTTCCAGATCCTGCACGGCGATGGTGGTGGTGTAGTAGCGCGGATCGGCACGAGTCTGCACCTGCTTCAGACAACGCGCGGTTTCGGCCCGCAGCGCCTCCGGGTCGAAGCCCACCTTCTCGTCGGTGGCCGCCTGCTCGGGGCCCTTGCAGCTGAGCGGGTTGGAATGGCCGGTACCGCGCTGGTCCAGCAGCAACACGTTGCGGTGCGCCAGCAGCGGGTCCAGCGCGTTCGCCACCGATGGCCAGCTTTCCGTGGCGGCCTGGCCGGGGCCGCCGGCCAGCAGCACCACCATGTCCTTCGCCGGCAGCTGCGCCGCCGAGCGGATCACCGCCAGGTTCAGGCTGATCTTGCGGCTGTGCGGATCGGCGCGGTTCTCCGGCACCTGGAACGGCGCGCACCACGCCGCGCTGGACAGCCCGGTATGCGGCTGCGGCAATTCGCAGGCGGTCAGCGTGAGCGAGCCCAACTGCCAGGTGCGCGGCTTTTGCGGCACGCTGGCGGCGGCGGGCTGGGCACCGGCAGCGGTCGAAGCCGTGGCGTCGGATGGCGCCTGATCCGTATGGAAATAACTCCAGGCGAACCAGCCCAGACCCGCCGCGGCGAGCACGATGCGAAACACGGTACGGGGTGCGAGCTTCATGGCATGGGCTCCTCGTGGGACCGGAAAGGAATGATGGCGGTATGGCGGCGCAGGAGCCGACCGGGCCTGCGGGCCGCGCTTTCGCCGTGCATCGTCATGGTGGGTTTTCGCATGGAGAGGCCCTCATTCGCCCGGATCGAAGATCGATTCGATTGGACGGCCAAACAGGGCGGCAATCTTGAACGCCAGCGGCAGGCTGGGATCGTATTTGCCGGTTTCGATCGCGTTGACGGTCTGCCGCGAGACGTCCAGCCGCTCGGCCATTTCCGCCTGCGACCAGCCCTGGTCGCCGCGCAATTCGCGTACGGTGTTTTTCATGGGTGGCGGCGGTTGGCAGGCGGCTTCACGAGGCATCGCCATCGTGGTGCTGCCGACTGCGCCAGCGCACCAGGGCAGCCAGCGCACCGGCCACCGCCACCACGCAAGCCACGCCCAGGAAGGCGTCGAATTGGCGTTCGTCGACCTGATGGCGGAAAACCAGGGCACCCAGCGCGATCGCCGCAGCCGCCAGCAACAGTCGCAGGTAGACCGGGAAGCGCGATGCCTCCTCGCACGTTCCCATCACGCCATAGCGCCGTCCCACCCACCAGCGCGTAAGGTCGTAGCAGACCAGGATGACCGGAAACACCCAGATCAGGATGTCGCCCCGCAGCACCAGCACCTGTGCGGCGGCCAGGAAACCCGCGCCCAGGCTCAGGGCGCTCACCACCATGGTGGCCACGCCCAGCGCCACCAGGTGCGTGCGCTGCTGCAACTCGTCGCTGTGACGCACCCGGCGCCACATCAGGCTGATCAGATACAGCATCGGCACCACCGGCAACAGCGCCAGCGCCACCTTCAGCACCGGTCCCGACACCACGTGCAGCTGGGGCCACAACAGCAGCATGCAGCCCACGTAAGCCGTCATCGCCAGCCAGACACGGCGTCGATAGGCTTTTTCGGAAAATCTCGGCATGGCGGTGATCTCGAAGCGGTTCGGTGATGTCAAGCTGACTTGACATGAGCACAGTAACCGCGCCGATGGCGGCGTGTCAAGCACGCTTTACATGCGCAGCGGCCACGTACCCGCCGGGCGCGGGCGAGTCAGCCGCATCGATCGCCGCTCAACGCGACGAGATGTATTTCTCGCGGCGAATCTGCGGCACCGGCAGGCCGAATTCCTTCAGCGCGGCGAAGGCGGCATCGACCATGTTGGGATTGCCGCAGAGGTAGGCGATGTCGCGCTCGGCGCTGGGGCCCAGCTCGGCCAGCACATTCTGCACGTGGCCGCTGCGGTCGGTGGAACGCGGTACGGCACGGGCTTCGCGACTGAGGCAGCCGTGGAAAAGAAAGCCCGGATGCGCCTGCGCGAACGCCTCGAATTGCTCGCCGTAGAGCAACTCCGCCTCGCTGCGCGCGCCGTACAACAGCACCACTTCGCGATCGCCGCGGGCCAGCAGTTGTTCGATCTGCGGCAGCATGGCGCGGTAGGGCGTGACGCCGGTGCCGGTGGCCAGCAGCAGGTAGCGCGGATGCGTGTCGGTAGCCTGCAGGCAGAAACGGCCGTAGGGGCCGCTGGCGTCCACCACGCCGCCGATGGGCAGCTCGCTGAGCAGCCTGGTGGCCGCGCCGCCTTCCACGTAGCTCACCGCGATCTCGATGCGCTGCACCGGGGAACTGCCGTCGCCCACGCTGGCCACCGAATAGCTGCGCTTGGTGGCCGTGCCGTCGTCGTAATGGAAATGGATCTGCAGGAACTGGCCGGGCGTGAACGCCAGCGGTTGCCCGTCGACCCGCTCGAACACCAGATGGCGCACGGCGGAGGCCAGCATGAAGCTGTCCACGAGACGGAGCTGGAAGTGATCGGCCATGGGGGTTCCGGAAACGTGCTGTGCTTCTGGGCGTGTTGCTTCTGGCACGGCCAGACGGCGGGAAGTAGCCCGCTATAATAAAGGGCTAGCCTTTTTGGTGCAGCCCATGTCATTGCAGTCTTCTTCCGCACCCGCGCTCGTGGTCGACAACCTGCGCAAGACCTACGGCAACGGCGTGGAGGCGCTGAAGGGCGTCAGCCTCACCGTGCAGCCGGGCGATTTCTTCGCCCTGCTTGGCCCCAACGGCGCGGGCAAATCCACCTTGATCGGCATCCTTTCCTCGCTGGTCAATTCCACCAGCGGCGACGCGAAGGTGTTCGGCGTGTCGGTCAACAGCGACCGCAGCGCCGCGATGCGGCTGATCGGGCTGGTGCCGCAGGAAATCAACTTCAACCAGTTCGAGAAGCCGTTCGACATCTGCGTCAACGAGGCCGGTTTCTACGGCATCCCGCGCAAGATCGCCGCGCAGCGCGCGGAGAAGTACCTGAAGGAACTGCGCCTGTGGGACAAGGCGCAGATGCAGGCGCGCACGCTGTCCGGCGGCATGAAGCGGCGCCTGATGATCGCCCGCGCGATGATGAACGAGCCGAAGCTCCTGATCCTGGACGAGCCCACCGCGGGCGTGGACATCGAGATCCGCCGCTCGATGTGGCAGTTCGTCAGCGCCATCAACGCGGCCGGTACCACGGTGATCCTCACGACCCATTACCTGGAGGAAGCCGAGTCGCTGTGCCGCAACATCGCGATCATCGACCACGGCAGCATCATCGAGAACACCAGCATGAAGCGGTTGCTGGCCACGCTGGACGTGGAGACGTTCGTGCTCGACGTGGCTGCCGTCCCGGCCGAACTGCCGACCCTGCCCAACGTCACCCTGCGCCGTCGCGACGACCACACGCTGGAGGCCGAGATGGCCCGCTCGCACGATCTCAATTCGCTGTTCGCGCAGCTCTCCACCCACGGCATCACGGTGACCTCGATGCGCAACAAGACCAACCGGTTGGAGGAGCTGTTCGTACGGCTCGTCGAAGGCGGACGGGAGCAGGCCGCATGAGCGCCGCGAACGGCTCCCTCTGCCCCGACAACGTTGGGGGAGAAGGCTGGGGTGAGCGGGCGCCCCGGCGCCCCGCGCAATCAAAAGCCCCCCTCACCCCAATCCTCTCCCCCGGCGCAGCCGGGAGAGCGGGTGACAATAACGAGATCCACGCATGAGCCACACCACCGCCAACCTGGTCGCCCTGGGCACCGTGGTGCGCCGCGAGATCGTGCGCATCATGCGCATCTGGACGCAGACGCTGATCCCGCCCGCCATCACCATGACGCTGTACTTCGTGATCTTCGGCAAGCTGATCGGCAGCAGGATCGGCATCGTCCAGGGCGGCTTCACCTACATGCAATACATCGTGCCGGGCCTGGTGATGATGAGCATCATCACCAACAGCTACGGCAACATCTCCAGCTCGTTCTTCGGCGCCAAGTTCAGCCGCGCGGTGGAGGAAATGCTGGTGTCGCCAATGCCGAACTGGGTGATCCTGCTGGGCTACGTCACGGGCGCCGTGACGCGAGGGCTGGTGGTGGGCGTGCTGGTGCTGCTGATCGCGCTGTTCTTCACCGACCTGCACGTGGTGCATCCGCTGATCACCTTCACCTCGGTGCTGCTGGGCGCCACCATCTTCTCGCTGGCCGGTTTCGTCAACGCGGTCTACGCCAAGAAATTCGACGACATCGCGCTGGTGCCGACCTTCATCCTGACCCCGCTGACGTATCTCGGCGGCGTGTTCTACTCGGTCAACATGCTGGCCGAACCGTGGCAGGCGATCTCGCGCGCCAACCCGATCCTGTACATGGTCAACGCCTTCCGCTTCGGCGTGCTGGGCATCAGCGACGTGCACGTGGGGGTGGCGTTCGTGGTGATGCTGGGGTTCGTGGTCGCGCTGTCGATCGTGGCGCTGCAGTTGCTCAAGCGCGGCGTCGGGTTGCGCTCCTGACTTTTTGCCCGTCATCCCTGCGCAAGCAGGGATCCAGCGCCTTTCCCCACCTGAAGGCACTGGATTCCGGCTTTCGCCGGAATGACGAGGCATGTGATTCCTCGTTCACCGTCGGCTGTCTCCATGCGCGTCAACAAATACATCAGCGAAGCCGGCCTGTGCTCGCGCCGCGAGGCGGACGAGCTGCTGCTGGCCGGACGCGTCACCATCAACGGCGAGGTGGTCACGACAGGCGCCAAGGCGCTGGAAGGTGACGAGGTGCGCGTGGATGGTGAGATCGTCAAGGCGCGCATCCTCGCCGCCACCCCGGCGGCGAAGAAGGCGGTCTATATCGCGCTGAACAAGCCGGTGGGCATCACCTGCACCACCGACCAGGGCGTGGACGGCAACATCGTGGATTTCGTGGATCACCCGCAGCGGATCTTCCCGATCGGGCGGCTGGACAAGGATTCCGAGGGGCTGATCCTGCTGACCAGCAACGGCGACATCGTCAACGAGATCCTGCGCGCGGAGAATCACCACGAGAAGGAATACCTGGTGGCCGTGAACAAGGCCGTCACCGACGAGTTCATTGCCGGCATGGGCAAGGGCGTGCGCATCCACGGCCAGATGACGCAGCGCTGTCGCGTGCGCCGCATCGCGAAATTCGGCTTCTCTATCGTGCTGACCCAGGGCCTGAACCGGCAGATCCGGCTGATGGCTGCCGCTTTCGGCTACCGCGTCACCCAACTGCGCCGCGTGCGCATCGACAACGTGAAGTTGGCCCACCTGAAACCCGGCCAGTGGCGCAACCTCACCGAGGCGGAGTTGAAGGGGCTGTTGCCCGGGCGTACGCGGTGGTGATGCCGCGCTGCTCTTCTGTAGGAGCGGCTTCAGCCGCGATGCTTTTCGGGTTGCCCCAAGAGCATCGCGGCTGAAGCCGCTCCTACAACAACAGCAACCCGCTACGCTGCCGGCAGCGTCTGCAGATCCCAGCGCGGGCGCACCTGCACGGTTTCGTCCTGATGCTGGCCGCTGGCCAGGCGGATGGCGCCGGCCAGGGCGATCATGGCGCCGTTGACGGTGCAGAAGACCAGCCGCGGGAAATACACCTGGAAACCGTCTTTCTCGCCGGCCTTCGCCAGTTCCGCGCGCAGGCGCTTGTTGGCGCCCACGCCGCCGGCGATCACCAGCCGCTGGGCGCCGCAGGCCTGCAGCGCACGGCGGCACTTGATGATCAGGGTGTCGACGATCGCCTCCTCGAACGCGCGGGCGATGTCGGCGCGGGTCTGCTCGCCCTGGTCCGACTTCTGCCAGGCCAGCAGCACCTGGGTTTTCAGGCCGGAAAAGCTGAAATCCAGCCCGGGCCGATCGGTCATTGGGCGCGAGAAGCGGAACGCGCCGGCCGTGCCCTGCTCGGCCAGTTTCGCCAGTGCCGGGCCGCCGGGATACGGCAGGCCCATCATCTTGGCGGTCTTGTCGAAGGCCTCGCCCGCGGCGTCATCCAGGGTGTCGCCCAGGATCGTGTACTCACCGATCGCCTTCACCTCCACCAGCAGCGAGTGCCCGCCGGACACCAGCAAGGCCACGAACGGAGGTTCGGGCGGGTTTTCCTCCAGCAGCGGGGCCAGCAGGTGGCCTTCCATGTGGTGGACGGCCACGGCGGGGACCTCCAGCGCCCAGGCCAGCGCCCGGGCCACCCCGGCGCCGACCAGCAGCGCGCCCACCAGGCCGGGGCCGGCGGTGTAGGCCACCCCGTCCAGGTCCGCGGTCGACAGGCCGGCCTCG
>JBIQMK010000095.1:0-12034 GCA_044463365.1 Rhodanobacter sp.
GCTGCTCCAGATGTTGCGCACCTGCACGGCCAGCCGCTACGCTATCAACAAGCCGCGGATGGTGCGCCTCTCCGAATACAGCCGCGACTGCCTGGACGAGCTGCGCGCGGAAACGGGACTGGATTACGAAGGCCGCCAGCTGGGCACCATGCAGGTGTTTCGCACCCAGGCGCAGCTCGACGGGGCGGACAAGGACACGGCCGTGCTCGACCAGTACGGCGTGCCGTACGAGTTGCTCGATCGCGCCGGCATCGTGCGGTTCGAGCCGGCGCTGGCCGGTGTCGTCGACCAGCTCAGCGGCGCCCTGCGCCTGCCCAACGACGAAACCGGCGACTGCGAACTGTTCACCCGGCGGTTGGCCGAGCGGGCGCAGGCGGCGGGTGTGGAGTTCCGCTTCGGCGCCACCATCGAGAGCCTCGAACACGATGGCGCTCGCGTCACCGGCGTGCGTATAGACGGCCAAACGGAGCGTGCCGATCGCTACGTGCTGGCGCTGGGCAGTTATTCGCCGCGGCTGCTGGCGCCGCTGGGCATCCGGTTGCCGGTCTACCCGTTGAAGGGCTATTCGCTGACAGTGCCGATTACCGACCCGGCAATGGCCCCAACCTCCACTATCCTTGACGAAACCTACAAAGTCGCCGTGACCCGGCTGGGCCAGCGCATCCGCGTTGGCGGCATGGCCGAGGTCGCCGGCTTCGATCTGTCGCTGTCGCCGCGCCGGCGCGCGACGCTGGAGAAAGTGATCAACGACCTGTACCCCAAAGGCGGCGACCTGACCCGCGCCTCGTTCTGGACCGGCCTGCGCCCGGCGACGCCGGATGGCACGCCCGTGGTCGGCGCCACCCGCTTCGACAACCTCTACCTCAACACCGGCCACGGCACGCTGGGCTGGACCATGGCCTGCGGCTCCGGACGCTATCTGGCCGATCTGCTGGCCGGGCGGCCGCCGCAGATCAGCGGCGAAGGGCTGGATATTTCCCGCTACGGCACGCGTGCGGAAACCACGTTGCCGACAGGAGCGGCTGCCTGATGCGCCCGGCACGTGCGCTCATCGATCTGGCCGCGCTGCGCCACAACTATCGTCTGGCGCGCGAGCTGGGCGGCCGCAAGGCGCTGGCGGTGGTCAAGGCCGACGCCTATGGGCACGGTGCGGTGCGCTGCGCCCGCGCGCTGGAGCCCGAGGCCGACGGTTTTGGCGTGGCCTGCATCGAGGAGGCGCTGGAATTGCGCGAAGCGGGCATACGCGCGCCGATCCTGCTGCTGGAAGGTTTTTTCGAAGCGGCCGAGCTGGCGCTGATCGAGGCCCACGACCTGTGGTTCGTGGTGCAGGCCGACTGGCAGATCGAGGCCATCGAGCGTGCGCGGCCGGCAAAGCCGTTCACCGTGTGGCTGAAACTCGATTCGGGCATGCATCGGCTGGGCCTGGCGGCGCGGGATTATGGCGTCGCGCTGCATCGCCTGCAGGCCATGCCGCACGTCGGTGAAGTGGTGGCGATGACCCATTTCGCCCGCGCCGACGAGCTGGATTGCGACCGCACCGAGCAGCAGCTGGCGCTGTTCAACCAGGTTTGTGCGGAGGCGTCGTTGCCGACCAGCCTGGAGAATTCGCCCGCATTGCTGGGCTGGCCGGACGTGCACGATGCATGGTCGCGGCCCGGCCTGATGCTGTATGGCGCCTCGCCGTTCGTCGGCCCACATCCGCTGGCCGACCGTTTGCGTCCGGTGATGACGGTGGAGTCGGGCATCATCAGCGTGCGCGAGCTCGACGCGGGTGAGCCGG
The DNA here is from genome assembly GCA_044463365.1 of Rhodanobacter sp. GTDB lineage: Bacteria > Pseudomonadota > Gammaproteobacteria > Xanthomonadales > Rhodanobacteraceae > Rhodanobacter. The sequence goes on from JBIQMK010000095.1 coordinate 1,781, forward strand.
TGGGTTATGGCGCGCGCTTCGTCACCCGCCGCCCCAGCCGCATCGGCGTGGTGGCGATGGGTTATGCGGACGGCTATCCGCAGTTCGTCCCCAACGGCACGCCGGTCGCCATCGACGGCCGGCCCGGCGACCTGGTCGGTCGCGTGTCGATGGACATGCTGACGGTGGATCTCACCGATCACCCCGCTGCCGGCCTGGGTAGCCGGGTTCAATTGTGGGGCGAGCAAGTGCGCGTGCATGACCTGGCTGCGCGCTGCCAGACCAGCGCGTACCAGTTGCTGTGCGCGCTGAAGCGTGTGCCGCGTCGTTACCTCGACGAGTGACGCCGGGTTATCCGAGTCATTCCGGCTGACGGCGGATCAGGGTGATCTTCCCGTTCGGTTCCAGTCGTGCCAATACCACGCTGGATTCGTCCTCCAGCCCGTGCGTGTGCAGGGCGCGCTCGAATTCGGTGCTGGACACATCGCAGCGCCGCAGCGCTTGCGGGTCGCGCCGGCCATCACGCGCCAGGACGGTTGGGCGTCCTTCGATCCAGCGATTGAAGCCGTGCCAGCGCGCGCTGATCCAGCCGATCAGCTTGTTCAGGGCCAGGATGCTGGCCACGGCGATCAGCGGTCCCAGCAGCGAGTGGTCATCGCCGATGATCGCCGTGCGCAGCAGGCCGCCCACCACCATCAGCACCACGATGTCGAACGCCGACAGGTCGCCGAAGGCGCGCTTGCCCGACAGCCGCAACAACAGCAGCACGACCAGATACACCACCAGGCCGCGCAACGTGAAGGCCCACCACGGCATGGCGAGATCGAAAAGGCCTTTCATGGATTGCCCTCCCTTTGGGTAGTGGAGCCGAAGTGATGCCACGACGCGTGTGCAAGAGCGGTACATGGTGATCGCCGCTGCCGCTCGACCGCGTATTCACGGGGCCCATGCGAAAGCTGGGGCCGGAAATGCGACGGGAGAATCACGTGGTCGAGGCGGCAACCGCACAACAGAACCGACAGGCGACATCGGGCTGGCCCGAGCGGCTGTGGATCGTTCGCCATGGGCAGAGCGCGGGCAACGTGGCGCGCGACCATGCCGAATCCAGCGGTGCACCGCTGATCGAGCTGGCGCATCGCGATGCGGACGTGCCGCTGTCGGCACTGGGCGAACGTCAGTCGCAGGCACTGGGCGCGTGGGTGCGCGCGTTGCCGGCGGCGCAGCAGCCCACCCTGTGCCTGTCCTCGCCGTACGAACGATCGCGCCAGACCGCCTACGCGGTGATGTCGGCGCTGACGCGGGCGCAAGACGAGGTGATCGCCGACGAGCGCCTGCGCGAGAAGGAGTTCGGCGTGCTCGATCGCTACACCCGCAAGGGCATCATCGAGAAATTTCCGGACCTGGCCGAGCAACGCAAGCTGGTGGGCAAGTTCTATTTTCGCCCGCCCGGCGGCGAAAGCTGGTGCGACGTGGTGTTTCGTCTGCGCAGCGTGTTGAGCGACCTGCAGCGCAACCACGCCGGCGAGCGGGTGATGGTGGTGGGGCACCAGGTCATCGTCCATTGCTTCCGCTACCTGATCGAGAAAATGGACGAGGCCACCATCCTGGCGATCGATCGCGAAGGCGACGTCCCCAATTGCGGCGTCACCGAATACGCGGCCACCGCTGATGGCAAGGGCCTGGCCCTGCAGCGCACCAACTTCGTGGCACCGCTGCTGGATACCGGCACGCCGGTAACCCGCGAGCCCGACCAGCCGGCAGGCGCCCGATGAGCAAGCGCGCGGATGCCGCCGTGCGGCTCACCGAAAAGCTGCTTCGCACGATGCCGTTGCCGCCACCCGGTGGCGGCAAGGAGGAGCGCGGCCGCGTGCTGGTGATCGGTGGTTCCAGCCAGGTACCAGGCGCGGCCTTGCTGGCGGCTACCGCGGCGCTGCGCGCGGGCGCCGGCAAGCTGCAGGTGGCCACGGCGCGTGATGTCGCCACGGCATTGGCTGTCGCCACGCCCGAGGCTTTGGTGATGGGCATGGCGATCGACCGGCAAGGCGAGATCGCGCGCGGCAGCGCGGTGCTCGATCGTGCTTTGAAGGGTTGCGACGCGGTCCTGCTCGGTTCCGGCATGCACCCCTCGGCAGCGGTGGCGGCGCTGGTGCGCGGCGCCATTCGCAAGGCGCAGGCCACGGTGGTGCTGGATGCGGGCGCGTTGTCACCCGGGCTCCGTGCGGCGGCGGACAAGCCGTACATCCTCACCCCGCACGCGGGCGAGATGGCCATGCTGGCCGGCGCGGAAAAATCCGCGGTGGAACGTGAGCCGCAGACCTTCGCCCGCGACTTTGCGCGACGCATGCGTAGCGTGCTGGTGCTCAAGGGCGCCACCACCTTCATCGCCGCGCCGGACGGCGCGTTGTGGGTCTATCGCAGTCAGTGTCCGGGGCTGGGTACCTCCGGTTCGGGCGATGTGCTGGCGGGCCTCATCGCGGGGCTGGCGGCGCGTGGCGCCGATGCGCGGCAAGCCGCGCTGTGGGGCGTGTTGCTGCATGGCACTGCCGGTCGCCAGGTGGCTCGTTCGGTGGGTTCGCTGGGATTCCTGGCGCGGGAGATCGCTGACGGGGTGCCGGGCCTGCTCGACCGCCTGGCCTGATCGGCGGCGACACGCGGAACACGCCGACGAGCAGGCTCGCGCAAACGCGCCGATGGACCGGTTGCCCGTGGGGCTCAACGTCCATTTCCTGCGGCAGGCGTGGCACGCTGGCGGTCAACCAGAACGCCAACAGGGGAAATCATGTCACCGACACCGCAAACGCTGGAGCACGCCCGCGCCATCCTGGCCCAGGCGGACGCCAAGCTGGAGAAGCTGCGCCGCATCGAGCCGTACCTGATCGATCTGTCCCTGCGGGAGAACCCGGTGGGCTCGAACCTGGGCCAGACGCTGGCGGACAAGCTGGCGATCCTGCCGAAATTGCGCGAGTTCGGTTTCCGGAATATTTCCCTGGGCACGCTCGATTACGCGATGCCGGAGGAGCTCGAGGTCGACGACGATTTCATGCAACACCTGCGTGACCGGCAGGTCGACATGACCGGCTGCTTCGCCTTCACCGCGATGGGCATCCAGTCGGCCGATGGCACGTTCACGCCCGATCCGTCGCAGTTGAAACTGCGTGCCTACGGCGTGCCCAACACGGTGCATGAGATCTCCATCACCAAGGCCGGCAGGGGCACGCAATACGACCTGGAAACCTTGCGCCGCAGCCTGCCGGCGAGCATAGACTGGCTGTGCGCAAACATCGGCGGCGAGGCCGGCAAGCGGCCACGTATCCTGGTCAACATCGTCGACGGCTGCGATGCCTTCGCCGAATGCCCCGAAGTGACCTGTTCCATTCTCGAATTGCTGGCGGAGCTGCCGATCGAGGGCGTCACCTTCGAGGACGACCGCGGCAGCTTCCTGCCGTTCCAGGTCGGTGCCTATGTGGCGGTGGCGCGCAGCCTGCTGCCGCCGCCGCTGAAATTGCTGGTGCATATCCATGCCGGCGCGGGTTTCGAGAATGCCTCGGTGATCGAGGCGCTGCTCAATGGCGCCGACGGCATCTGGGGCGGGCTGCCCAAGCGCGCGGCGATCGTCGGCCACGCCTCGCTGGGCGAGCTGATCGCGAACCTGGCGCGCGTGGGCAATCCGCATGTGCAGGATTACCGGTTGGACCAGCTGTTGCCGTTGGCGACGGAGCTGCAGGAGCTGGACGACCTGAAGCCGGTGCCCGACGACCTGCCGGTGCTGGGCCACAACGCGTATCGCCTCACCCTGAGCTCCTTCAGGCAGATTCCGGGCCGATTCATGGATCTGGCACCGCGGGCGATCGGCGGAAGCTACCGCTATCGCGTATGCCCGGTGGTCAGCGATCCGGCGGTGATTGCGGGCCGGCTGGCGGAAGTGACGGGGCAGCCGGCGAGCGATTTCCCTGAAGAAACCACCAGGCAGATGATCCGGCTGATGCGCCGTGACTTGCGCGCCGGCGAGCGCATCGCGTACGACGAGCCACAGCAGCTGCTGGCGCTGCTGGCTCGCGCCGAATCGTCCTGAGGTGTATTTTTGGCGGATGCGCCCGCGCAGCGGCGTCTCATCGCATGATTCGCGGCCCCCGCATGATCGCGAACCCGTCGGCACGCCGGCTTGATCGGACAGAGGGAAACGATGGTGGGTATCGAAACAAGGACCGAGCTCGACGGTGACGTCTACAGGACGTTGCTGGAATCCACCAAGGCGATTCCGTGGAAGATCGATTGGGCCACGATGGCGTTCGCCTACATTGGGCCGCAGATCGAGGACCTGCTCGGCTGGACGCCTGAAAGCTGGGCGAGCGTGCAGGACTGGGTCGACCGCATGCACCCGGAAGACCGCGCCTGGGTGGTGGATTTCTGCGTGGCGCAGTCGAAGGAAGGTGTCGATCACGAGGCGGACTACCGCGCGTTGAGCAAGAGCGGCGAGTACGTGTGGATCCGCGACGTGGTGCACGTGGTGCGCAACGCCGATGGCGAGGTCGAGGCGCTGGTCGGTTTCATGTTCGACATCAGCGAGCGCAAGCGTACCGAGGAGAAGCTGCTCAACATGCAGCGCGAGCTGGAGCGGCTTTCGTTCAAGGATGGGCTCACCGGCGTGGGCAACCGGCGCTTTTTCGACAAGGTGCTGAAGAACGAATGGAGCTGCGCGCAGCGCAGCCGGCAACCGTTGTCGCTGGTGATGCTCGATATCGACTACTTCAAGCAATACAACGACCACTACGGCCATATCCAGGGCGACAACTGCCTCAAGCGGGTGGGCGCCTTGCTGGACTCCGTGGCCACCCGGCCGCGCGATTTCCTGGCCCGCTACGGCGGCGAGGAATTCGTGCTGGTGCTGCCGGAGACCGATGCGCAGTCGGCTCGCACCCTGGCCGAACGTTGCCGCGAATTGATCGAGCAGACGCAGATGCCGCACGAGAAATCCAAGGTGGCCCCGGTGCTGACGGTCAGCCTTGGCGTGGGCGCGGTGGTCCCCACCACGACCGACGAGCCGGTGGCGCTGATCGATGCGGTGGATCGCGCGCTGTACCAGGCCAAGTTGCAGGGTCGCAACCGCATCGCGATGGCTGACGAATCGTAGCCGGCGACATGGTCGACAGCGCCAACAGGCAAAGGCCCCGCGTGCGGGGCCTTTGCCGTTTTCGATGATGCAAGGGCGGTCTACGCCTCGACGTCTTCCTTGTACGCATCCACCGGAATGCAGGCGCACATGATGTTCTTGTCGCCGTAGACGTTGTCGACGCGGGCCACCGGCGGCCAGTACTTCTGCCGCTTCAGGCTGGCCAGCGGGAAGGCGGCCAGCTCGCGCGGGTAGGCGTGCGTCCACTCGCTGGCGCTGACCGCGGTGGCGGTGTGCGGCGCGTTTTTCAGCGGGTTGTCCTCGCGGTCGAGCTGGCCGTTCTCGATGGCGCGGATCTCGTCGCGAATCTGGATCATCGCGTCGATGAAGCGATCCAGTTCGCCCTGCGATTCGCTTTCGGTCGGCTCCACCATCAGCGTGCCCGCCACCGGGAAACTCAGCGTAGGTGCGTGGAAGCCGAAATCGATCAGCCGCTTGGCCACGTCCTCGGCGCTGATGCCGGTGCTGTCCTTCAGCGGTCGCAGGTCGAGGATGCACTCGTGCGCCACCAGCCCGTTGCGGCCGGTGTACAGGGTGGGGTAGTGCGCTTCCAGGCGTTTGGCGATGTAGTTGGCGTTGAGCAGCGCCACCTGGGTGGCCTTGCGCAGGCCCTGCTGGCCCATCAGGGTGATGTACATCCAGCTGATCGGCAGGATGCTTGCGCTGCCGAAGCTGGCGGCGCTGACCATGCCGACGCGCCCTTCGGGCGTGCCCTCATCCGCCCTTCGGGCACCTTCTCCCGCAAGCGGGAGAAGGGAGGGCAGGAACGGGGCGAGATGCGACTTCACGGCGCAGGGGCCGACGCCGGGGCCGCCGCCGCCGTGCGGGATGCAGAAGGTCTTGTGCAGGTTGAGGTGGCTGACGTCCGAACCCCATTTGCCGGGCTTGGCCACGCCCACCAGCGCGTTCATGTTGGCGCCGTCGGTGTACACCTGGCCGCCGTGCGCGTGCACGATCTCGCAGATGGTCACGATGTCTTCCTCGAACACGCCATGCGTGGACGGGTAGGTGATCATCAGCGCGGCGAGGCGATCGGCATGTTTCTCGGCGGCGCGGCGGATATCCTCCACGTCCACGTTGCCGTTGCCGTCGCACTTGGTCACCACCACGGTCATGCCGCACAGGTGGGCGGAGGCGGGGTTGGTGCCGTGGGCGGATTCGGGGATCAGGCAGATGTCGCGATGCGCTTCGCCGCGTGAGCGGTGGTAGGCGCGGATCGCCAGCAGGCCGGCGTATTCGCCCTGGGCACCGGAGTTCGGCTGCAGGCTCACCGCGTCGTAGCCGGTGCATTCCACCAGCATCGCTTCCAGCCCGTCGATCAATGCCTTGTAACCCTGCGTCTGCGCGGCGGGCGCGAACGGATGGATGTTGGCGAACTGCGGCCAGGTGATCGGGATCATCTCGGCGGTGGCGTTGAGCTTCATGGTGCACGAGCCCAGCGGGATCATGGTGCGATCCATCGCCAGGTCCTTGTCGGCCAGCGCGCGCATGTAGCGCAGCATCTCGTGTTCGCTGTGGTGGCTGTTGAACACCGGGTGGGTGAGGAACGGCGAGGTGCGCCGCAAGGCCTCGGGGATCAGCGACGGCGCGCTGGCGTCCAGCGCATCGATGCTGGGCAGGCTGGCGTCGTCGCCGCCGAAGATGCGCCACAGCAGTTCGATGTCGGCGCGCGTGGTGGTCTCGTCCAGCGATATGCACAGGTACTCGCCCCACGCCGTGCGCAGGTTGGCGCCCAGCGCCACCGCGCGCGCCGCGATGGCGTCGGTGCGCTCGCCGGTCTTCAGGCTGATGGTGTCGAACGCGCTGTCGTGGTGGGTCGCGGCGAAGCCGAGCTGCTCAAGACCCGCCTTCAGGATCGCGGTGAGCCGCGCCACGCGCGAGGCGATGCGCGTGAGGCCTTCCGGGCCGTGGTAGACCGCATACATCGAGGCCATCACCGCCAGCAATACCTGCGCGGTGCAGATGTTGCTGGTGGCCTTCTCGCGGCGGATGTGCTGCTCACGCGTCTGCAGCGTGAGGCGGTAAGCCGTGTTGCCCTGCGCATCCACCGACACGCCGATCAGCCGACCGGGCATGGAGCGCTTGTACGCATCGCGACAGGCCATGAACGCGGCGTGCGGGCCGCCGAAACCGAACGGCACGCCGAAGCGCTGCGAGTTGCCGATCACGATGTCGGCACCCATCTCGCCCGGCGTCTTCAGCAGGGTCAGCGCCAGCAGGTCGGTGGCGAAGATGGCCAGCGCGTTCTTGGCGTGGATCTTCGCGACTTCCTCGCTCCAATCCATCAGCCAGCCGCTGCTGGCCGGGTACTGGATCAGCGCCGCGAAGTAGTCGTCCGCCGCGATCGCCGCGTCCCACGCCTCGGCCGAGTCGGCCAGCTTGATCACCAGGCCCAGCGGATCGGCGCGCGTGCGCATCACCTCGATGGTTTGCGGGTGGGCGTCGCCGAACACCACCACGACGTTGCCCTTGGCCTTGGCCGAGCGCCGGGCCAGGGTCATCGCCTCGGCCGCGGCGGTGGCCTCGTCCAGCAGCGAGGCGTTGGCGATGTCCATGCCGGTGAGGTCGGCGCACAGGGTCTGGAAGTTGATCAGCGCCTCCATGCGGCCCTGCGAAATCTCCGCCTGGTACGGCGTGTACGCCGTGTACCAGGCCGGGTTCTCGAGGATGTTGCGCAGGATGACGTTGGGCGTGAGCGTGCCGTAGTAGCCCCGGCCGATGAAGCTGCGCAGCACCTGGTTCTTGTCGGCGATGGCGCGAATCTTGGCCAGCGCTTCCTCTTCGGTGATCGCCGCGGGCAGGGCCAGCGGCGCGGCCGACTTGATCGAGCCGGGCACGATGGCGTCGGTCATCGACTCCAGCGAGTCGTGGCCGATCGTGTGCAGCATGCGGGCGATTTCGGCATCGTCCGGGCCGATGTGACGTTCGATGAACGCGCCATGGTGTTCCAGGTCGCGCAGCGAGGCATGGGTGGGGTGGCTCATGTCAGGGCATCCGAAGATAAGCGTGCGTGCCGCACGCGGGGCGCCCCTCTGTCCTTTTGCCTGAGAGTTTGGAAGCGCCGGCGTGGTCGCTTCGTGCCCCTTCGGCGCCGGATTCAACCGGTCTCTCCAGAGTGTTTGCGCGCGGTGGTATGGGAGCCTGAGCGATTACGGGCGTTGCGTCTTCGGCAGCAGTCGTGTCCCGCGAGGGACGACCGCTTCTCCCACCATGCGTTTACCGCGGCGATTATACAGGGGCCGGCGACACGGCGGCGTTATCCTTGAGTGCCGATTCATGCAAGGACAAGGTGATGATCCGCATTGGCGACATCGACCATGTGGTGCTTCGTGCCATCGACATCGAAGCCGTGCAGCGCTTTTACGTCGACGTGCTGGGCTGCCAAGAGGAGCGCCGGCAGGACGAGATCGGCCTGGTGCAGTTGCGTGCGGGAGCGTCGCTGATCGACCTGGTCAGCGTGGACGGCAAGCTGGGTCGTCACGGTGGCGCGGCCCCCGGCCCCGAGGGCCACAACGTGGACCACATCTGCCTGCGCGTGGAGGGGTACGACGAGGCGTCGATCCTGGCGCACCTCAAGTCGCAAGGGGTGCGCATCGGTGAGCTGGGTTCGCGCTACGGTGCGCGCGGCGAGGGGCCGTCGATCTATCTGTACGACCCGCAAGGCAACATGATCGAGCTGAAAGGACCGGCGGTCGCGGGCCCGGTCCCTCCCCTGCGCGCAGGGGAGGTCAGGAGGGGTGAGGATTCTGCCCTGGATTGACGGAGAGCGCCCCCTCCCCAACCCTCCCCTGCTGAGCAGGGGAGGGTTGGGGAGGGGGCGGGTTCTTCCTGGCTTTAATCGAACCCCCGAAAAGACGAAGGCCCGCAGCAATGCGGGCCTTCGTTTACAATTGGTGCCCAGGAGAGGACTCGAACCTCCACGGAGTTGCCCCCGCTAGCACCTGAAGCTAGTGCGTCTACCAATTCCGCCACCTGGGCAGGTGTCACGTCGCTGCAGCAGCTGCGTGAGCCGCGTAATGTAGGCACCTGCCGAAAGCTTGTCAACACTTTTTCACCCCCCTTCCACCGCGCCGTGGCATTCTCCGCGTCGCGTACATCACAAGGACACTGAGTGACCAGAAAAAACCCTCCCCATTCCGGCAAGCCGCCGGAATCCTCGCCCGCGAAGAAACCGGCCCGCCGCTCGTCGCGTGCCAACGCTCCCGCGGACAAGCGCAACCGGGCTGCCGCCGGCGCCGTGCGCGATCCGCAGGCCGAGCGCGAAGCTCGTCGTTACGACCGCCCCATCCCCAGCCGCGAGGCGATCCTCGCCCTGCTCGAAGAACGCGGCGAATTGCTGACCGAGGCCCGCATCGCCGAGGCGCTGCAGATCATTGAGGAAGTCGACCTCGAAGCGCTGCGCAAGCGCCTCGCCGCCATGGTGCGCGACGGCCAGTTGCTGCTGGGCCGGCGCGGCGGTTACGCGCCGACGCAGAAGCTCGACCTGATTCCCGGCCGCGTGCTGGCCAACGCCGAAGGCTACGGCTTCCTGCGTCCCGACGAAGGTGGCGAGGATCTTTACCTGTCGCCGCAGCAGATGCGCGCGGTGATGCACGGCGACCGCGTGCTGGCCAGTGTGGTCGGCATCGACCGCCGCGGCCGCAAGCAGGGCGCCATCGCCGAAGTGCTGGAGCGGCGCTCGCCGCGGCTGGTTGGCCGGGTGGTGATCGAGAACGGCGTGACCCTGGTGACGCCCGACGACCGCCGCCTGCATCTGGATGTGCTGATCAAGCCGGGCCAGGACCAGGGCGCACAATCCGGTCAGATCGTGGTGGCGGAAATCACCGATCCGCCCACGGCTCAGCGTGGCCCGATGGGCGTGATCCGCGCCGTGCTGGGCGAGCGCCTGCAGCCGTCGCTGGTGGTGGAAATGGCGATCGCCAGCCACGACCTGCCGCACGAATGGCCGGCGGCCGTGTTGCGCGATGCGGCCCAGGTGGAATCGGTGGTGACCGCTGCCGAGCGCGAAGGCCGCACCGATATCCGCAAGCTGCCGCTGGTCACCATCGATGGCGCCGACGCCCGCGACTTCGACGATGCGGTGTACGCCGAGCGTAAGCGCGGCG
>JBIQMK010000096.1:0-11927 GCA_044463365.1 Rhodanobacter sp.
TCCAGCTTGTCGTCGGCGACGACGACCACATGCACCTTGTGACGCAGCTCGATCTCCACCACGCTGGCGCGTTTCTCGTTGAGCAGGAAGTTGGCGACGGCAGGTGGCGCCTGCACCAGCACCTGGCCGGTGTTGTCCTTCATCGCGTGCTCTTCGATCAGTCGCAACGTCGACAGCGACAGCGATTCCACGCCGCGAATGTGGCCGTGGCCGCCGCAGCGCGGGCACACGATCTCGCTGGCCTCACCCAGGCTCGGGCGCAACCGCTGACGCGACATTTCCAGCAAGCCGAAGCGGGAAATGCGGCCGATCTGCACGCGCGCACGGTCGAGCTTCAGTGCCTCCTTCAGGCGGTCTTCCACTTCGCGCTGATGCCGCGGGCTGTCCATGTCGATGAAATCGATCACGATCAGGCCACCGGCATCGCGGATGCGCGCCTGGCGCGCGATTTCCACCGCGGCCTCGCAGTTCGTGTTGAACGCGGTTTCCTCGATGTCGCTGCCCTTGGTCGCCTTCGACGAGTTGATGTCGATGGCGGTGAGCGCCTCGGTCTGGTCGATCACGATCGAGCCGCCGGAGGGCAGGCGCACCTGACGATCGAACGCGCTCTCGATCTGGGTCTCGATCTGGTAGCGCGTGAATAGCGGCGTGTCGTCCCGGTACAGCTTCAGCTTGCGCAGGGCGTTGGGCATCACCTGCTGCATGAAGTCGCGGGCATCGTTGTACAGCGATTCCTCGTCGATCAGGATCTCGCCGATGTCGCTGCGCAGGTAGTCACGCAGCGCGCGGATGAACAGCTTCGATTCCTGGTAGATCAGGAACGGCGCCTTCTGCTTGCTGGCCGCTTCGGAGATCGATTTCCACAGCTGCAGCAGGTAATCCAGATCCCATTGCAGTTCTTCGGCGTCGCGGCCAAGGCCGGCGGTGCGCACGATCAGGCCGACGTCGTCGGGCACGGTGACGTGCTCCAGCGCTTCCTTCAGCGCCTGCCGGTCCTCCCCCTCGATGCGGCGCGACACGCCGCCCGCCTTCGGGTTGTTCGGCATCAGCACCATGTAGCGGCCGGCCAGGCTGATGAAGGTGGTCAGGGCGGCGCCCTTGTTGCCGCGCTCTTCCTTTTCGACCTGGACGACGACTTCCTGGCCTTCCTTCAGCAGTTCGCGGATGTTCGCCTTGTGCGGATCAAGTCCGGGCGTGAAGTACTCGCGGGAGATTTCCTTCAACGGCAGGAAGCCGTGGCGTTCGGCGCCGTATTCGACGAAGCAGGCTTCGAGTGAAGCTTCAACCCGCGTGATGCGGCCTTTGTAAATATTGGATTTTTTCTGTTCCCTGGAGGGGATTTCGATGTCCAGGTCGTACAGGGTCTGGCCATCGACAATGGCCACACGCAACTCTTCACGCTGAGTCGCGTTGATCAACATACGTTTCATGGTGGTTTTCCTCGGCTTGCCGCGCGTCGCGTGCCGCGGTGGCGCCTCAATGGCGGCCTGCCGGGGATCGCGCCGCAACGGTTAAGCGGCAAAATGACGGCACCGTTCCCGGTGTCGGGGATGATTCGATCTACTTGCGTTGTCGTGTCTGACACCACATGGCATCGGACAAACAACAACCCAACCGTTACGATGAAAGGGAGATCGTGGTCGGTGCCGAATGGGCAGCCGCCGCCATCCTCGCCGACGTTGCGGATGGGCCACCTCTCCCGAACCATGTATCGGCGGGCCAGGTGGACGCCCGCCGAGTATCCTATTTCAGCAGGTTTTTTTCAATGCAAACGGTAACTTCCCCCGATGCACCTCAAGGTGTGCGTCAAGTCGTGGTTGGCCCCGAGCGGGATGGCCAGCGAATCGACAATGCGTTGATGACCCTGCTCAAAGGCGTGCCCAAGAGCATGATCTACCGGCTGCTGCGCACCGGGCAGGTGCGCGTCAACGGCAAGCGGGCCAAGCCGGACACGCGTCTCGCGGACGGTGATACGTTGCGCATCCCGCCGGTGCGCGTGGCCGAGCGCGACGAGGGCAAGGCGCCTGCCGGCGGTCTGGTGGCCTCGGTGGCCGATGCGATCCTGTTCGAGGACAAGCATTTCCTGGTGATCGACAAACCCTCCGGCGTGGCCAGCCACGGCGGCAGCGGTGTCAGCCATGGCGCCATCGAACTGCTGCGCGCGGCGCGGCCGCAGGAGCACCTGGAGCTGGTGCACCGGCTCGACCGCGATACCAGCGGCGTATTGGTCTTTGCGCGTACGCGCGCCGGATTGACTGGCTTGCAGGCGCTGATCCGTGCCGGCGAGGTCACCAAACAATACCTGTGCCTGATGCTCGGCCATCCCTCGAAGGCCAAATTCGACGTGAATGCGCCACTGCTGAAGTCCGTGCTGCAAGGCGGCGAGCGGATGGTGCGGGTGGCCGAGAGCGGCAAGCCGTCGCTGACGTTTTTCCGCGAGATGGAACAATACCCGGGTGCCCGCCTGATGCAGGCCACGCTGGGTACCGGTCGCACCCACCAGATCCGCGTGCACGCCGCCCATGTCGGTCACCCGCTGGCGGGTGACCCCAAATATGGCGATCGGGAGATGAACAAGCGTTTCCGCGAGATGGGCCTGCAGCGCCTGTTCCTGCACGCGGCGCACCTGAGTTTCGAGCTGGACGGGCGGTCGTACAGTTTTTCCACGCCGCTGCCGGACGACCTGAAGTCCTTTCTCGACGTGCTGTCCATCAAGGGCAAGCGGCTGGTTTATACCCGCGACAAGTCGCGCACGGATATCTGATCAGCGCTCGAGCAGCGCCTCGACCCGCGCCGCGCAGATGAAATCGTTCATCGATAACCCGCCCACATCGTGGGTCGACCAGGTCAGCCGGCAGTGGCCATAGCCCGCTTCGATGTCGGGATGATGGTCTTCGTGGTTGGCCATGAAGCCGACGGCGTTGATGAAGCCCAGTGTGCGATGGAAATCATCGAAGGGGAAATCCCTGGTGATGGCCTTGCCGTCGGCGTCGAGTTTCCATCCGGGCAATTGCTGCAACAAGGCCTGCACCGCTGATGCATCCAGCGCGTCCTCCTTTCCCTTGCGCGGTTGGCAATGTTGCGTGGACAAAGCGTTGGCATTCATGCGGTGCTCCGGGAGATCCTGGGGAGGCCATGCAGCGTTGATGTTGGCGCCTGAAAAGTCAAAGCTGCGCGTACAAGCGAAACTGGACTAAAATGGTGCTGATTAGCCGCGGCAGCGGCGCAAGGCTTTTGGCGGAGTAGGCATGATCGACATCTCGGAACGCGCGCAGCAGCATTTCCTGCGCCTTCTATCGCAACAGGGCATCGACGACCTGAGCATCCGCCTGCGAGTCACGGCACCGGGCACGCCGGCGGCAAACTGCGAATTGGAGTTCTGCGAGCCGGTGGACCTGGTCGGAGGCGAATGGACCATCGAATGCGCCGGCTTCAATTTCCATATCGACGGCGACAGCGCGCCCTGGCTGGACAACGCCACCATCGATTTCGAACCCACCGCCACCGGCGGCCAGCTCAACATCCGTGCGCCGATGATCAAGGGCCATGTACCCGGTGCGGAAGCGGGCCTGATCGAACGCGTGCGCTACGTGCTGGACGCCGAGATCAACCCGAAGCTGGCATCGCATGGCGGCCGCGTCAGCCTGCTGGAGATCGATGCCGATGGCGTGGTGCTGTTGCAGTTCGGCGGCGGTTGCCATGGTTGCGGCATGGTCGACGTGACGCTCAAGCAAGGGGTGGAAAAGACCTTGCGTGAGCGGGTGCCGGAGATCACCGCCGTGCGGGACGCCACCGATCATGCCGGTGGCACCACGCCGTATTACAGCAAGCACGAGGGTGCGTCGGCCGCGGTTTGAATCACACAGGCAAGGCGAGCAATGAAAAAGCCCGCCGAAGCGGGCTTTTTCGGATCGGGCCGGGCGGCTCTCAGTTGTCGCCCTGCACATGTCCCTTGAGCGTATCGAGCTTGCTCGGCAGGCTGGAAAAGTACGCTGCAATATCCTCGATATCCTGATCGGACAAGGTCGAGACCATGCCTTTCATGATCGGGTTGTTGCGCTGGCCGTTCTTGTACTCGTGCATCACGTGGGCGAGATACACATGATACTGCCCGGCCAGGCGCGGATATTGCGGGTCGACGGCGTTGCCGTCGGTGCCGTGGCAGGCAAAGCAGGTGGCCGCCTTTTCCTTGCCGTTGGCGGCGTTGCCGGCGTCGGCGGCCAGCGATTGCGCAGAGGCGAACGCCAGGGCGGCGCCGAATGAAAGTAGAACCATTGCACGTTTCATGCGGAAATCCTTGGGTACCTGAGCTTATTTGCTGGCGAGGCTGGAGAGATAGGCAGCGATGTTCCGGATGTCCGAATCGGACAAGCTGCTTGCCTGGGCATCCATCGTGGGATGGACGCGATCGCCACTCTTGTACCCCTGCAGGGCATTGACGATGTATTGCTCATTCTGCCCGGCGATCTTGGGCACCGGATATTGCGGATAAGCATTGGTGTAGCCGGGTACGCCGTGGCAGCCAGCGCAGGTGTAGATCAGTTTGCGGCCGGCAGCCTTGTCGCCCTCGGCATGCGCGCTGGTGGCGGCAAAGAGGACGGAAGCCGCGGCCAAGCCGAGCAATTGCAGTCGAGTCATCGAATTCGTTCCCACGGGTGCGGCGGTGTGGAGTGTATGCAACCGGCCAAGTATAGACGTTGCGTTGACGCGGGGACAACACGAGTACGCCGCGTTTGCCGGTGGCTCAGACCAGACTCTTGAAAATATGGATGCCCGCGCTGTACTCGCCGACGATCGTGCCCACGCTGACGAGAAAGAAATTCAGCAGCGTGCGGGCGACACGATTTTTCCACCAGCCGCTCCAATGGACGATGTCGTCGCGCAAGGTATCGAAATCGATCACTCGCGGCCGCCGCACCCAGGCCTCGGCCATCGCGCTGATGCCGCCGGCGGGGATGCCGGGGCGGAACGGCTTGATCGGCGCGGCGATGAAGGCCGCCACGATGCTCAGCGGATGCGCGCCCGCCGCCAGCGCGCCGAGCGCGGCGAAGCCGCCGGTGAACAACACCCAGTCACGCAATGCCTGCGCGCCCAGCGCCGTGTTGCGATGGAAGGCGTACCCGATGGCGGCAAACACCAGCAACACCAGCGCTACCGCCAACCACTTCGGCCAGCGCGCCTTGGGCGGCGTGGCCGCCAGTTCCGTGACCTTGGCGGAGGGGTCGTCCTGCTGCGTGCGCAACTGCTCGCACAGTCCCTTCAGGTGTCCGGCGCCGATCACCACCAGCACGCGCCGCGCCGGGGTTTCCGATGCCGATGAACGCGCCGACTCCTGCCGCAGCCGCGCGGCCATGAACGCGTCGCGCTCACCGATCAGGCTGTCGTACAGCGGTTGGGACTCGCTGGCGAACTCGCTGAAGGCGCTTTCCAGCAAGTCGCCCTGTTTCAGTTTCTCGATCTCGACCTGCTCGATCTGCTCGCGCTCGAACACGCTGGCCAGCAAGCCGCCGAGCAAGCCGAAGCGCTGCCAGAAACCCACACTGTGCCAGGCGCGTTTCAGCGTGGTGCCCACCTCGCGATCGATCAGCCACAGCGGCAACTGGCGTTGTTCGGCGCCATCCATGGCTGCCTTCATTTCCGCGCCGGGCTGGATGCCGGACTGGTCGGCCAGCCGTTTCTGGAAGGTGGACAGCACCAGGCTGGCGGCCACCATGCCGGCCTTTCCCTGGCGGATCACCTTGAACAGATCCATCTGCTTGAACGCTTCGGGATCGCGCATGCCCTGGGCACGGCTCTCGCAGAGTTCCACGGCGACCGCATCGAAGCTCTCGTGCGCCAGCATCGCCTCGACCGCCTCCATGCTGCTGCGCGATACGTGCGCGGTGCCCAGCACCACGTATTCCACGCCGCCGCGGATCACCCGCTCGACGGGCTGGTCCTGCAACGCCAACGGCGCGGATAACGTGGAATCGGTTTCAGGAACACTCATGCGTCAGCAGGCCGGTCGGGGTGAAGTTCAAGCATGGGGATGACCGGCATGCGGAACAAGCGGAGTGAAGTGGCGCGGCTCAATCACGGAAGCGCTTGAGCAGGTCGGCGTAGGCATCGATGCGGCGGTCGCGCAGGAATGGCCAGATACGGCGCACATGTTCGCTGCGTTGCAGGTCGATGTCGGCCAGCAGCAGCTCGCGCTGGTCGGTGCCCGCCTGTGCCAGGAATTCGCCCTGCGGCCCGGCCACGAAGCTGTTGCCCCAGAACTGGATGCCCGCGCCGACGCCACTCGGGTCGGCCTCGTAACCCGTACGGTTGCACGCCAGCAGCGGCAGGCCATTGGCCACGGCGTGGCCGCGCTGCACCGTGATCCAGGCGTCGCGCTGGCGATCCTTTTCCGGCTGCTCGTCGGTGGGATCCCAGCCGATGGCAGTGGGGTAGAGCAGCAGTTCGGCGCCGGCCAGCGCCATCAGGCGCGCCGCCTCGGGATACCACTGATCCCAGCACACCAGTACGCCGAGCCGGCCCACCGAGGTGTCGATCGGATCGAAACCCAGGTCACCCGGGGTGAAGTAGAACTTTTCGTAGAACGCCGGATCGTCCGGGATGTGCATCTTGCGGTATTTGCCGGCGATGTCGGCCGAGCGGTCGAACACCACCGCCGTGTTGTGATACAGGCCGGCGGCGCGCTTCTCGAACAGCGACGCCACCACCACCAGCTGCAGCTCCTGCGCCAGCTTGCCGATGCGCGCGGTGCCGGGGCCGGGGATCGTTTCGGCCTGGTCGAAGACCTCCACCGATTCGCGCTGGCAGAAGTACGGCCCGTTGTGCAGTTCCTGCAGCAACACGAGTTCCGCGCCGGCACCGGCCGCTTCGCGCAGGCCGGCTTCGATGGCGTCGAGGTTGGCGTCGCGGCTGCCGCGGTCGGTTTCCTGCAGCAGCGCGACCTTGAGGGTCTTGCGGGTCATGGGATGTCCTGCCGAATGGGCCAATCGGCTCAGTTTAGCGGGTGGGGGTGATGGCGCCGCCAAGGCCGTCGCGTGGGCGGCGAGCCACTTGTCAGTGCGCCACGCCCGCGGGCAATTGCATGGTGATGCAGTGCAGGCTGCCGTTCTGCCAGATCAGCGCACGGCACGGCACCTGCACCACCTCGCGCCCGGGATGCGCCGTGCCGATGATGCGCGCGGCTTCGTCGTCGTCGGTATCGCCATAGGCGGGTACCAGTACGGCGCCGTTGACGATCAGGTAATTCGCATAGGACGCGGCGAGCCGGCGGCCTTCGTCGATGATCGGTTGCGCCCACGGCAACGGATACAACTGATATGGACGGCCATCCGCGGTGCGCAGCGCGGCCAGTTCGGCGACCATGCGCTGCAGTTCGTCGTGGTGCGGGTCGCCGGCGTCGTCGCAGGCCTGATAGACGATACGGTCGCCGGGTGCGAAGCGGGCCAGGGTGTCGATGTGGGCGTCGGTGTCGTCGCCTTCGAGATAGCCGTAATCCAGCCACAGCACGCGCTCGGCGTGCAGGCCGTCGCGCAGGATGGTACTCATCTCCTCGCGCGATTGGTCCGGATGACGCTGCGCCAGGCAGCGCCAGGTGGTGAGGATGCTGCCCGCGCCATCGCTTTCGATGCCGCCGCCTTCCAGCGCCCAGTCGATGCGCTTGTGCGCGGCGTTGCCGAACACGCCGGCGTCGACCAGTCCGGCCACCAGCGCGTCATCCTGCGCGGCGCCAAACTTGCCGCCCCAGCCGGTGAAGCGGAAATCGGTAAGCTGAAAATGGTTGCCGGCGGCCAATGTGATCGGGCCGGAATCGCGCAACCAGGTGTCGTCGTACGGCAGTTCGACGAAGCGGATGCGCGAGAGATCGGTGCCAACAGCGGTGAGCTTCTCCTGCGCGTGTGCCTTCAGCGCAGCGTCGGCCACCACGACGATCAGCGACTGGAACCGGGTGACCGCGGCAGCCAGCGCCACATAGGTGGATTCCACCGCGGCCAGGCGGTCGGCCCAGTCGGTGCCGGCGTGCGGCCAGGCGATCAGCACGGCGGATTGCGGCTCCCATTCCGCCGGCAGGCGTAGTTGGGGATTGGCGGTCATGTCGGCACTCGCGTTTCGAAGCCCGGCGGGCGAAAACGGCAAGTGTAAGGGAGTGACACCGAATGGTGTTTGCTCGAGCTCGTTATCCCCCGAAGGCGGAATCCAACGCGTCCGCTTGAAGTCGCTGGATTCCTGCTTGCGCAGGAATGACGATGGTGGGGCTTCTGCGCTTACAAATGCTTTACAGGGCTCTTTACTGCACCGCCGCCGGGTTGGTGTTGTTGCCCGCGGGCGTGTTGAGCACCGAGTGGATCACATGGTCGTGTTCGAAATACACGATGAACTTGGCGTAGTCCCAGCGGTTGATGACCGGGTGTTTCTTCGTATCGCCACCGCGCGGCGACAGCTTGCGCAATGGTGCGCCGTAATCACGTTCGACCTGCGCCATGCTCAGCCCGCGGCGGGGCAGGTTCATGCCCTGTTCCTGTTGCACGCGATGGATCAACAGGTTGTCGCCATGCGTGGTCCGGGATTGCATGGCGTGGGCCGCGGGCGAGGCCGCGAAGCCGGTGAGCGCAGCCAGCATGACGATGATCGGCAAGCCGTTCGTGGACGTGACCATGGATTCCCCTCTCCATACAAGGCTGTATGCGGCGTCGTTGTAGCAGAACTGCAGATGCTACGCCATGTCCGTTGACGCCTGTTGCGACGTGATCGGCATTCGTCCTGGCGATCATCCTGCGGGCCGGCGATGGGCTGGGCCGCTATCATGGGCGGCTGTGGCGACCGCACGCCTGCTTCCGGATACCTGTTCATTTCATGATCGCTTTTCGACACTTCGCACTGCGCCGCGGCAGCCGCCTGCTGCTTTCCGATATCGACCTGGTGATCCAGGCCGGCTGGCGACTGGGCGTGATCGGTCGCAACGGCTGCGGCAAATCCAGCCTGTTTGCCGCCCTGCAAGGCAAACTGGAGAGCGACGCGGGCGAACTCGACATGCCGGCCAAGGTGCGGCTGGCCTCGGTGGACCAGGAAACGCCTGCGCTGCCCGATGCCGCCATCGATTATGTGCTGGGCGGCGACGAGGAGCTGGCCGCCGCACTGGCCGCCGAGGAGGACGCTGGCGAGCGCGGCGACATGGAAGCAATGGCCGCCGCCCATCACCGCATCGAGGAATTGCACGGCTACGACGGCCGCGCCCGCGCGGGCAAGTTGATGCACGGGCTGGGCTTTTCGCCCGAGACGCACGAACGCGCGGTGAAGGAGTTCTCCGGCGGCTGGCGCGGGCGCCTGAACCTGGCGCGCGCGCTGATGTGCCCGTCCGACCTGCTGCTGCTGGACGAGCCCACCAACCATCTCGATCTCGACGCCGTGCTGTGGCTGGAGGAATGGCTGCGCCGTTACCAGGGCACCTTGCTGATCATCTCGCACGATCGCGAATTCCTCGACGGCGTGATCACCCACACCATGCACCTCGATGGCGGTGGCGCGAAGCTGTACACCGGCAACTACAGCGCGTTCGAACGCCTGCGTGCCGAGCAGTTGCGCCAGCAGCAGATCTCGCACGAGCGCGAGCAGGCCGAGCGCGCGCACCTGCAGTCCTTCGTCGACCGCTTCAAGGCCAAGGCCAGCAAGGCCAAGCAGGCACAGTCGCGCATGAAGCGGCTGGAGAAACTGGCTGGCACCGAAGCGGTGCGCGCCGAGCGGCCTTTCAGCTTCCAGTTCCCCGCCCCCGGGCGGCTGCCCGACTCCATGCTGCAACTGGAAGACGTCACCGCGGGCTACGCTCTGCCCCCTCTCCCCTCCGGGGAGAGGGCCGGGGAGAGGGGCAGTGGCCGAATTGAAGGTGAATCGGAGCGCGCTTCGATGGGCGGTGTGGCAAGCCACGCTCCCTCTCCCCAACCCTCTCCCCGAGGGGGAGAGGGGGCAAAGGTCGTCCTGTCGGACGTGCGCTTTTCCATTGAGGCGGGGGAGCGGATCGGCCTGCTCGGCCCCAACGGCGCCGGCAAATCCACCCTGGTGAAAACCCTGGTGGGTGAGCTGGAACCCTTCAGCGGCGAGCGCAAGGCGCACAAGGACCTGAAGATCGGCTACTTCGCCCAGCACACGGTGGAAAGCCTGCGCGAGGGATCGAGCCCGCTCGATCATCTGCAGGCCAAGGCGCCGGGCGTGGCCACCCAGGTGATGCGCGATTTCCTGGGCACCTGGAATTTCGCCGGCGACCGCGCCTTCGAATCCGTCGACGGTTTTTCCGGTGGCGAACGGGCGCGCCTGGCGCTGGCGCTGATCGCGTGGGACAAGCCGAACCTGCTGCTGCTGGACGAGCCCACCAACCATCTCGACCTGGACATGCGCGAGGCGCTGGCTGACGCGCTGGCCGATTTCGACGGTGCGCTGGTGTTGGTCTCGCACGACCGCCATCTGCTCGGCCTGGTCTGCGACAGCTTCTGGCGCGTGGCCGACGGCAGCGTGGAAAGCTTCGACGGCGACCTGGACGATTACGCCAAGTGGCTGCGCACGCGGGGCACCGCCAACAAGAAGGCCGCCAAGGCCAGCGCCACCGTCAAGCCGGTGCCAAAAACGCCGGAGGTGTCGCCCGAGGAGCGCCGCCGCCTGGCGGCTGCCCGGCGCGAAGAGGAAAAGGCCTCGCGCCAGCGGGTGACCCGCATCGAAACCCGAACCGCCAGCATCGACACCGAGCTGGCTGCGCTGGAAAACCAGCTGGCCGACCCGGCAACCTACAACGGCCCCACCCAGGAATTGATGCGGCTGGGCCAGCGCCAGACCGCATTGCGCCGCGAAAAGGAAACGCTGGAAAGCGAGTGGCTGGAACTGGTCGAGCGGCTGGAAGCCATGTCATGAGTGCGAAGCCTGGACGTCCTTTGCAGCTGTGGCTGCCCGCGCTGACTCGCTTTGCGCCGGACCATCCGCTGCGCCAGCTATTGACCCGCGCTGATCGGCTGGCCGACGGTTCCAGGGGATATCTCGACGGGCTCGGCGATCATTTTTCCGGGGCCGGTTCGCCCTTGCCGGCGGCGGCACTGACGCGCGACTACCTGATGGGCGATGCGGCGGGGCATGGCTGGTTGTCGGCCGATCCCGCCTGGGTGCAGCCCGACATCAACGGCGTGCGCCTGCTGGCATGCGGCCAGATGGAACTGAGCATGGCCGACGCGCAGGCGCTGGCCGCGCCCCTGAAACCCGTGTTCGGCGACGCCGGCATGCTGCTGGAAATCACCGCGCCCGACCGCTGGCACCTGCGGCTGGCCAAGGACAGCCCGTTGCCCACGTTCGCCGCGCCGGAGCAGGCGATGGGCGAGGATCTGGCGCAACACCTGCCGCAGGGGCCGCAAGGGAAGCGCTGGCGTGTGCTGCTCAATGAGGTGCAGATCCTGCTGCACCAGCATCCCTTGAATGCGCAGCGGCGGGCCCGGGGGCTGTCGCCGGTCAACAGCCTGTGGCTGTGGGGCGGCGGCGTGTTGCCGGGTCCGTTGCACAGCGAATGGATTGGTGTGGTCAGTGACGATGTGGTGCTCAACGCGCTGGCGGCACGTGCTGGAACCGCGTATCAATCGCGCACGGTCGAGACGATGGCGGCGGCGGGCAATGGCTGGCTGATCGACTTGCAGGACCTGCCGGCCGGCGACATCGCCACCGAATGGTGGCCCGCGCTGCAATCGTTGTTGGCGCGTCAGCCGGTAGTGCTGCACTTCGCCAGCGGCGAGCGCTGGCAGCGCAAACCCTGGCACCGCTGGCGTTTCTGGCGTGGAGCGGGCGCTTGAGCGCAGTGGCCTCGAGCCCGCTGCAATTGCGTCGCCGCGCCAGTCTGGGCGAAGCCAGCGGCTGGCCCGATTCGGTGCACCCGGTGTTGCAGCGGATCTACGCCGCCCGCGGCGTGT
>JBIQMK010000097.1:0-11834 GCA_044463365.1 Rhodanobacter sp.
TTCTCCAGCTTGTTCTTGCGCTGGAACTCCTCAATCTTGTCCCAGTCACCGCGCACCAGCAGTACATCACCCGCCTGCAGTTTCTGTTCGCGCGGCGACCACATGCGCCGTTCGCCGCGCAGCAGCTCCAGCGGATAGACGCCGAACTTCTCGCCCAGCTTCGCCTCGGCAATGGCGGTATCCAGCAGCGGCGAATCCTCGCCCACTTCCAGCTCGGTGACGTATTTGCCGATGTCGCTGCCCTGCGGCAGGGCGGCATCGATGTGCTTGGGCAGCAGGTGCCGGCCGATCACCATCAGGTAGGTGATGCCCACCACTGCCAGCACCGCGCCAAGCTGGGTGAACTCGAACACGCCGAAACCGGCCATGCCGTGCTTCTGCGCCAGGCTGTCGGTCAGCAGGTTGGACGAGGTGCCGATCAGGGTACACACGCCGCCCATCTGCGCCGCGTAGGCCATCGGCATCAGCACCCGCGCGGGCGAGGTGCCGGTGCGCTGGCATACGCGCAGCGCCAGCGGCAGGAAGGTGGCCACCAGCGCGATGTTCTTGACGAAGGCGCCCAGCGGCGCGATCGCCAGCATCATCGCCAGGGTAAGCAGCCAGGGCTTGCGGATCTTCAGCAGCAGGCGGGTCAGCGGATCGAGCACGCCGGAGCGCTCGATGCCCAGGCTCAGCGCGAACATCGCCGCCACCGTCACCGTGGCTTCGTTGCTGAAGCCGGACAGCGCCTGGGTCGGGGTCACGATGCCCAGCACCACCAGGGCGCCCAGCACCAGCAGCGCCACCAGGTCGATGCGTACCCGCTCGCTGACGAACAGCGCCATCGCGCCGGCAATGATCCCGACCGTGGCCCACGCCTGCCAGCTCACCGGCACATCCCGGCGCAACGCGGGCGCGATGGGGCGGCGCAAGACATCCGGCGCCCGGCGACGGTGCGGGCGGTTGGTTTGTCATCATTCACGCCATGCATCATGAGACAAACACCTTGCCTGTTCCAGAATGCATGGACTTCAGCACAGGCCGGTGCCAACGTATCGTGATGATCGACGCCATCGGCAAACCCATGACCGACGCCTTGCCCGCACCCTCTATCGGCCGCAAACCCACCGTCGCGCTGGCGCTGGGCGCCGGCGGTGCGAAGGGACTGGCACACATCGGGGTGATCCGCGAAATCGAGGCGCAGGGCTACGAGATCGTGGCCATTGCCGGCAGCTCGATGGGCGCGCTGATCGGCGGCATCCATGCGATGGGCAAGCTCGACGTGTACAGCGACTGGGTCTGCGCGCTGGCCAAGCTCGACGTGCTGCGGCTGGTGGACTGGACGTTCTCCGGCGGCGGCCTGATCAAGGGCGAGAAGATCATCGAGACGCTGCGCGCCCTGGTCGGCGATACGCTGATCGAGGAGTTGCCGTTGGCCTTCACCGCGGTGGCCACCGACCTGGACCGCGGACGCGAGGTATGGCTGGGCCGTGGCAGCCTGTTCGACGCCATCCGCGCGTCGATCGCGATCCCCACCGTGTTTCGCCCCTGCACGATCGACGGCCGGCGCCTGATCGACGGCGCGCTGCTCAACCCGGTGCCGGTGACGCCGCTGATCCGCGAAGCGGCCGATTACCTGGTCGCCGTCAGCGTGGACGGTCCGGCGCTGACCGCCGCGCCGGCGGATGCGCCGCTGGAGACATCGCGCGAGCGCAACGGCTACCGCCAGCGCATCGGCGATTTCATCGGCCGCATGATCCCGCATGGCGAAGCGCGGCCGGCGGTGCCGGGCGCGTTCGAGCTGCTGACGCAGTCGATGGACCTGATGCAGGCGAATCTTTCGCGGTTGCGGCTGGCCGCCTACGAACCGGATCTGCTGATCCAGCTGCCGCGCAACATGGCCAGCGTGTACGAGTTCTACCGCGCCAGCGAATTGATCCAGCGTGGCCGCGAGCAGACGCGCGAAGCGCTGGCCCACTGGCCCCGTGGCAGCGGGCCGGTGCGCGATCCCTGAGCCCGAGAGGCCGCCTCAGCGCGCCTTGTGGCGGCGCAGCCATTGTTCCATCAACGCCTTCAAGGCCACCGCGTCGTTGTGCTCTTCATCGCGCGCGCCATACAGCAGCGTCACCGGCTCCTGCGTGGACCGGCGTGCGAGGGCTTGCCAGACGCTGGCCGAGCCATCCAGCTCGGCCGCGTAGCGCTGGCGAAACTCGTCCCACCGCGCCGGGTCGTGGCCAAACCACTGGCGCAGTTCGGTGGACGGGGCCAGTTCCTTGGCCCACACGTCCATCGCCAGCGCCTCCTTCTTCAACCCGCGCGGCCACAGGCGATCGATCAGCACGCGGTAACCGTCGCCCTCGGCGGGCGCCTCGTAGACACGTTTGATGGCGATGCCCATGACAACCCCCAGTGGCCGCGCGCAGGCGGTGGTTACAGTTCCTCGACCTTGGTGACCTTGCCGCGGCGCATCAGCCAGGCCACGCCGCGCAGATCGGCCAGGCCCACCCACAGCCGGTCCAGCATGCCGTACTTCGAGACGCCGGCCGTGCGCGGGCGATGGCCCACCGGCACGCTCTGGGTCTGGAAACCGGCGCGCTTCACCAGCGCGGGCAGGTAACGGTGCATGTGGTCGAAATAGGGCAGGCGCAGGAACACCTCGCGCTCGAACAGCTTGAGGCCGCAACCGGTGTCCGGCGTGGCGTCACGCAGCATGCGCGAGCGCACCGCGTTGGCGACCTTCGAGGAAATGCGCTTGTTGAAACTGTCGCGGCGGGTGGTGCGCCAACCGGCGAACAGGCGCACGTCGGCAGCGGCGGCGTCGCGCGCGGCCAGCAGTTTGACGATGTCGGCCGGATCGTTCTGGCCATCGCCGTCCAGCGTGGCGATCCACGGCGCCCGCGCCGCGCGCACGCCATTCCACACCGCCGTGCTCTGGCCGCTGCGGGTGACGTGATGCAACACCCGCAGCTCCGGGTACAACGCCTTTTGCGCCGCCAGCACCGCGCGGCTGTCGTCGCTGGAATCGTCGTCGATGTAGATGACCTCGAACGCCAGCTTGCCGCGCAGCGCGGCGGCGATCTCGGCCAGCAGGGGCGGAATGTTGTCGCGCTCGTTGAACACGGGGACGACGACGGAAAGTTGCGGCATGGGGAAGCCTTTCAGCAGGATGGAGGCTGCGCGTGGCGCAACAACCTCGCAGTTTAATGCCAAGCGGCTCCAAGCGCCGACCGGTGTGGAGGAGGGTGGCCGCCGATACGGGCTCTGCTCGCCCACGCCCCGCCCACATTCGCGTCCCTAGAATGCGCCGGAGCCCCGAAAGGATCGCCCCATGAAATTCCGATATCGCCGCTCCGTTGGCTGGCTGCTCGTGGTGGTCGTGGTGCTGGTGCTGGCGCGGCTGGCGCTGCCGTACGCGGTGAAAAGCTACCTCAACAAGCGCATGGACCGGATGGGCGATTACCACGGCCAGCTCGCCGATGTGGACATCCACCTGTGGCGCGGTGCCTACGGCATCGAGGAGCTGAAGGTGGTCAAGGTCAGCGGCAAGGTGCCGGTGCCGCTGTTCGATGCGGCGCATACCGACATCGCGATCAGCTGGCGCGCGCTGAGCCATGGCCGCGTGCGCGGCAAGGTGGCGTTCACCCGCGCCTCGCTGAATTTCGTCGATGGCGAGGGCGGCAGCGACAGCCAGTCGGGCAAGGGCGTCAACTGGCGCCGCCAGCTGGAGATGCTGGTGCCGATCCGGCTGGACGAGGTGGCGGTGCACGACAGCACGGTCACCTTCCACAATTTCACCTCGCACCCGCGGGTGGACATGAAGATGACCGACGTGGACGGCACCATCGTCAATCTCACCAACGCCGACCGTCGCCAGGGCCGCCGCGTGGCCACCCTGCAGGCCACGGCCAAGGTGCTGCAGGATGCGCCGCTGCAGGTCAAGGCCAGCATCGACCCGCTGGAACGCAGCGGCGATTTCGCCATGGAACTGCGCATCAGGGACATCCAGCTGACCCGCCTCAACGATTTCGCCCGTGCCTACGCCAAGCTGGATTTCGCCGGCGGCAAGGGCGATTTCGTGATGCAGCTGGAGGCGCGCAACGGGCAACTGGACGGCTACGCCAAACCGCTGCTGCACGGGGTCGAGATCTTCAGCTGGAAGCAGGACGTGGAGGAGGACAAGAAGAATCCGCTGCGCGTGGCGTGGGAGGCCGTGGCGCAAGGCGTCACCTCGCTGTTCAAGAACCACGCAAAGGACCAGTTCGCCACCCGCGTGCCGATCAGCGGGCGCATCGACGACAAGAAGCTGGGTACCTGGGCGGCCATCGTGGGCGTGCTGCGCAATGCGTTCGTGAAGGCGTACACGCCGCAGCTGGAGGATCTGAAACCCGCGCCGAAAGCCGCCACCGACGGTTAAGGGGCCGCTGCTATCCTGCGAGGTTTCCAGGAACCTGCGTGGTGACCCATGGCAACACCGCCCCTGCACGTGATCGTCCTCGCCGCCGGCGCCGGCACCCGAATGAAGTCGGCCCGGCCCAAGGTGCTGATGCCGCTGGCCGGCCAGCCCCTGCTGGCCCATGTGGTGAATGCGGCGCGGGCCTTGCGGCCAGCCGCGATCCACATCGTGCACGGTCACGGCGGCGACCAGGTGCAGGCCGCGTTCGCCGAGCAGGCCGACCTGCGCTGGGCGTTGCAGGCCGAGCGTCTGGGCACCGGCCACGCGGTGGAACAGGCGCTGGCCGGCGTGCCCGATGGCGTTCGCGTGCTGGTGCTGTACGGCGACGTGCCGCTGACCCGCGTCGAAACCCTGCAGCGGCTGGTGCAAGGTGACAGCGCGCTGGGCCTGCTCACCATGCGCCTGTCCCAGCCGCGCGGCTACGGTCGCGTGCTGTGCGACGACGCCAGCCGCGTGCAGGCGGTGGTCGAGGAAAAGGACGCCGACGCGCAGCAGCGCGCGGTGGATCTGGTCAACACCGGCATCCTGGTGGCCGACGCGCAGGCGCTGCGCGGCTGGATCGGGCGGCTCGACCGCAACAACGCCCAGGGCGAGTACTACCTCACCGACATTTTCCGGATGGCCGCAGCCGAAGGCCAACCGGCGCTCAGCGTCGAATGCGACGACCCGGTGGAAGCGGCCGGCGCCAACGACCCGCTGCAACTGGCCGACCTTGAAGCCGCCTATCGCCGTCGCGCCGCAGAGATCCTGATGCGCGGGGGCGTGCGCCTGGCCGACCCGCTGCGCCTGGACGTGCGCGGCACGGTCGAGACTGGCAGCGACGTGGAACTGGATATCGACGTCATCCTGGAAGGCCGCGTGCAGCTGGGCGACCGCGTGCGCATCGGCCCGTTCTGCCGCCTGCACAACGTGCAGCTGGCCGCGGGCACCGTGGTGCAATCGCATTGCGACCTGGACGGCGTGGTCACCCACGGCCCCTGCACCATCGGCCCGTTCGCGCGGCTGCGACCCGGCACCGAACTGGACGCCGGCGTGCACATCGGCAACTTCGTGGAAACCAAGAAGACGCATCTCGGTGAAGGCAGCAAGGCCAACCACCTCACCTACCTGGGCGACAGCGTGGTGGGCCGCGGCGTCAACATCGGCGCCGGCACCATCACCTGCAACTACGACGGCGTGAACAAGTTCCAGACGCGCATCGGCGACGGCGCCTTCATCGGCTCCAACAGCGCGCTGGTGGCGCCGGTGACGATCGGCGCGCAGGCCACCATCGGCGCCGGCTCGGTGATCACCCGCGACGCGCCCGACGGCGAACTCACCGTGGCGCGCGGCCGGCAGCAGACGTTGCCGGGCTGGAAGCGGCCGGTGAAGAAGCCGGGCTGAGCAAGAGAGATCGGTGGGCGCGGAGCGCGCCCGCCCGCGTGACCCAGGTCAGTGCCGGCACTCACGGCGGCCCGCATGCTGCGGTCTCCCCCGTGACGGAGTCACCGCATGTCCTCCACCCACCTCATCATCAATCTCCGAAACGAGCACGCGCAAATGCGCGACATGCTCGACTCCGTGCGACGCGCCGGCGTTTCCACCGCGGAAGGCCAGCGCCAGCTGAAAGCGGCGCGACAGTTGATCGTCGATCATCTGCAGCACGAGGACGCCCACCTCTACCCCGCCCTGCGCGGCAACCCGCAAACCCAGCCGCTGGCCAACGAATACGCCAACGAAATGCAGGAACTCTCACGCGAGATCCTGGCCTTTTTCGACGGCATGGAGCGCGAACACGACGACCTGGTGTTCGCCCGCGGCTTCGGCAAGTTGATGGGTGTGCTCAACAAGCGCTGGACGCGCGAGGAAGTGCGGTTGTATCCGGCTTATGACGCGCACTGCGGCGACAAGATGGCGGCCGCAGGTTGAGCTGCTCACGCCACGGAAAGCCCCATCCATCAGCTTTCCCGCGGCGTGCCCCCCTCCCTCTTTCCTCTCCCCAGGGGGAGAGGAGGTTACGGTGCCTTCGTGCTTTCCCGTTTATCGACGAGGCACGAACAGGCCACGCGCCACGCCGTAAAGCCGAAGGACGCCGCAGGCCAAACCGTAAAGCCGGAACAGGCCGTAATTCCCTCTCCCCTTGGGGAGAAGGCAGGGAGAGGGGGACACGCCGCGGGAAAGCTCAACGAAGGAATGAAGTGAGAGAAAAGCCACAGCTCACCTCAGCTCCGCTTCCTCTCACTTCCCGCTCCTCGCCATTCACTCCTGGCCCTACGCGTAGCGCCAGCCGTCGATCTCCACCAGCAACTCACCCCGGCAGATGTCGCCGTGCAGCAGCAGCACCGGCACGCCGGGCAGGCGTTGCTGCAAGAACTCGCGTACGCGCGCCGCATCGGCGCCGTGGCGCACGTAGGCTTTCAACGGCGACTGGGTGTCGAAGCCGGCGCTCATGTCGGCGCTGGCCAGCAGCGCCTCGAGGTTGACCAGGGTTTCCTCGAGCTGCGCGTCGAGGTCGTCATGGTGCGCCGAGGCGTGGCCCACCACGGCGGCGGTGCCGGAGATGGCCAGCGCATCCAGCGCGGGCAGGCTCATGGCGCGGGCGAAGCTGGGCGGCGTGCTGCCGTACTGGCGCGGATAACGCCAGGCGCTGACCTGGCGCGGGTTTTCCACCCGCACGCCGGGCTGGTCGCTGGCCAGCAGGTAGACCTGCAGCCGCGGCGCCTCGCCGTGGTGGCCAATGGCGGTGGCGGCGGGAAAACCCTCGGCGAAGAAATCGCCCATGCCCGCGGCGCGGCCGATGCAGAACTGCTTGTAGCGCTCGGCGTCGCCCTCGCCCTGGTTGATCGCGGCCATGTAATTCCAGATACGCAGCACATGGCGTTCGGCGCGCTGGCCGACGAAGCTGCGCAATTGTTCGTAGGCGCGGGCCGCGGTGGCCTGCGGACCGCCGTGGTCGCGCTCGTCCAGCTCGATGGCGGCGTACAGCCAGCCGCCACCGGCCGACCAGCGCAGTTCGCCGGCGACGCCGCATGCCACCGGCGCATCCACCTGCCAGATTTCCAGCGGCACCGGTGCATCGAAACATTCCAGCGCCACCGGCAGGCAACGCGGGTCGTCGCGCAGGGCCTGGCCGCCGAAATCGAACAAGGCCAACGTACCCGTCTCGCCCAGGGCGGCGTCGGCGTCGGTCACGCGGTAGGAAACGCGCGGTGCGCGCCGCAAGGGCGCGCGCTGTGGGTTTTCACTTCCCTGCATCATCGTTACAACCGGCAAGACAAGGGCGCTATGTTACACTCCGCGCCCACTGCCACCGGGGGGAGGCAAGGCACTAGAGTACGGAATCGAGCATGGCGGAACAGACAGCGGCGCAGCACGAATTGGCCACGTTGGTCGTGGAATGCCTGAATCTCGAAACGGTCACTCCCGCACAGATCGACCCCGACGCGCCGCTGTTCGGCGGCGACCTGGGGCTCGACTCCATCGACGCCTTGGAGATCGCGCTGGCCGTGTCCAAACGCTACGGTTTCCAGCTGCGTTCGGACAACCCGGACAACCGGCAGATCTTCACCAGCCTGCGTACGCTTTCCGCGCATGTCGAGCAGCATCGGGTCGGCTGAGCGCTGCCATCGCGCCCGCGCCGTGACCCGTCACGTGGTGTTCCCCCGCGGATGGCATGCTCGGGCCCTCGACCTCGCACGCACGCCACCGGGCATGACATCCTGCCTTTCCAGCGCCGACACCTCGTTGCGCGCGGGCACAGCTCCGCGGCTGCCGGCGCCATGACGACGTTCGAACAATCCCTCTGCATCGATGCGGCGCATCCGGCGTTGCCGGGCCACTTTCCCGGCCGGCCGCTGGTGCCCGGCGTGGTCATGCTGGAACAGGTGGCACAGGCCTTGCGCGCCTGGCGCGGCCAGCGGCTGGCGCGGGTGGCGGAGGCGAAGTTCCTGGCCCCGCTGCTGCCGGGCGAAACCGCGGTGGTGCGGCTGAGCGCGGCCGATGCGCGGGTGCGGTTCGAGATTCGCCGTGACGACAGCCTGCTGGCGCGCGGCCTCGTCGAGGGCGCGCCATGATCGCCACGGAAAACTGGCAGAACCGCCCCGAGGGCGGCGGTCGCTTCGCGCTGTGGCTGATCCGCAACATCGCCCTGTACGGCGGCCGTCGGCTGGGGCGGTTGTGCCTGTATCCGATCACGCTCTACTTCTACCTGCGCCGCGCGCCGGAGCGGCGGGCGTCGCAGTGCTACCTGCAGCGCGCGTTCGGCCGGCCCGCCACGCCGTGGCAGGTGATGAAACACATTCATTGTTTCGCCGCCACCATCATGGATCGCATCTTTCTGCTGGCGCATGGCGAGCGGCCGTTCCGGATCGAAGCGGTGGGGCTGGAACTGCTCGAGCAGCGCGTGGCGCTGGGCCGCGGCGTGCTGCTGTTCGGCTCGCACCAGGGCAGTTTCGAGGCCTTGCGGGCGATCGGCGCACGGCGGCCGGAGCTGCCGCTGCGGGTGGTGCTGGACAAGCAGAAAACCCCTGCGATGACCGAGCTGCTGGAAGCGCTGGCGCCGGAGATCGGCGCCTGCGTGATCGATGCGGCGAAGGACGGCACCAGCATCGCGCTGGCGATGGCCGAAGCCTGCCAGCAGGGCGCGGTGGTGGCGATGCTGGCCGACCGCGGACGCGGCCACGAAGTCCTGCGGCGCGCCCCGTTCCTGGGCTCGACCGCGCCGTTTCCGGTCAGCCCCTGGCTGCTGGCGCATACGCTGCAGGTGCCGGTGGTACTGTGCTTCGGCATCTACCTGGGCGGCAACCGCTACCGGCTGACGTTCGAGCCGTTCGCCGACCGGGTCGAGATCCCCCGACAGAACCGCGGGCCGGCGCTGGACGCGCTGATCGCCCGCTACGCACAGCGGGTGGAACACTACATCCATGTCGCTCCCTACAACTGGTTCAATTTCTATGATTTCTGGCAAGACGCTCCTGCTGTGGTCGAGCCTGTGGCTGTGGTCGGCGAGCATATCGGCGTCTGAACCGGCGGCGCCGGCGCCGGCTTCCTCGGCCACGCTGGCGCTGATCGCCTCGCTGGGACAGCCGGCGCCGGCGCACACCGCGTTCGCCGAAGCGCGCTTCATGCAGGTGCTGGACCGGCCGCTGGTGATTTCCGGCGAACTGGCCTGGCTGGGTGGCGACAAGCTGCAGCGGCGCGTGGACCAGCCCAAGGCCGAGACCTTCACCATCGCCGACGGCGAGGTGACACAGGAACGCGCCGGCAAGAAGCCGCGCCATTTTTCATTGAGTCGCGCGCCGCAATTGCAGGTGCTGCTGGACAGTTTCGTGGCCCTGCTCAGCGGCGATCCGGCGCATCTGCAACAGGTGTTCGCGATCAACCATGACGGTGATCCCGCCGCGCAGTGGACGCTGAACCTGGTGCCGCGCGACACCAAGGTTGCCCGCACCATCGCCGCCATCACCATCAACGGTTACGCCACCGAGTCGCGCTGCATGCAGATGCACGAGGCCGACGGCGACCTGGCGGTGGATCTGCTGGGTCCGCTGGCGGCGAAGATGCCGGCGCAACCCACCCGCGAATCGCTGCTGGCGCTGTGCGGGGAGGCGCCTTGAGCCTGCGCGGGGGCGGGCGCACCGCGCTGCTGGTGCTGTGGCTGCTGGCGCTGGCCGGCCTGGGCTGGGTGGTCAGCCAGCGGCTGAAGATCAGCACCGACCTGCGCAGCTTCATGCCCGCGCCGACCACGCCGGACCAGCGCCTGCTGATGGAACAGGTGGGCGAGGGCCCGGGCTCGCGACTGCTGCTGCTGGCGATTTCCGGCGCGCCCGACGACGCTCTGGCGGCGCTGAGCCAGGGACTCGCCGCGACGCTGAAGAACGATCCGCGCTACAGCCAGGTCGTCAACGGCAGTTTCGATCCCGGCGCGCTGGACCCGGCGCTGCTGCCGTATCGCTACCTGCTGTCGCCCACGCTGGATACGCAGCCGCTGGACGAGGCCTACCTCGCCGATCAGTTGCAGCAGCGGCTGGACGAGCTGTCCTCGCCCGCGGCCAGCCTGCTGAAGGGCCTGCTGCCACGCGACCCCACGCTGGAGGTGCTGAAACTGGCCCAGATGTGGGCGCCGGCAAGGTCGCCGCAGGTGCGCGACGGCGTGTGGTTCTCGGCCCAGCACGAAGCCTTGCTGCTGGTGCAGACGGTGGCGGCGGGCTTCGACCCAGGTGCGCAACAGGAGGCGATCAACGGTATCGAAAAGGCGTTCCACGCCTTGCCCGGCAGCGCCGGCGCCAGGCTCGAGCTGAGCGGCCCGGGTTATTTCAGCGTGGTGGTGGGCGCGCAGACGCGGCACCAGGCCGACTGGATCGGGCGCATTTCCACCGTGGGTTTCATCGCCCTGCTGCTGCTGGCGTATCGCAGCATCGGCTCGCTGCTGCTGTCGGCGCTGCCCATCGCCAGCGCCGCGCTGGCCGGCATCGCGGCGCTGACGCTGGCCTTTCCCGACGTGCACGGCATCACCCTGGCGTTCGGCTTCACCCTGCTGGGCGTGGCGCAGGAGTATCCAATCCGTGTGCTCAGCCATCGCCGCGCGGGCGAGGATGCGGTGCAAAGTGTGCGCGCCTTGTGGCCGCTGCTGCTGACCGCCATCGCCTCGGCCTGCATCGCCTACCTGGCGTTCTACGCGTCGGGCGTGAACGGGCTGAAGCAACTGGCGGTGTTCACCATCGTGGGCCTGCTGGTGGCCGGCTTCAGCACACGCTACCTGCTGCCGCACCTGTTGCCGCGGCGGGTGCGCGACGTGGCGGACATGGGCTGGCTGGTGCGCGCGCGTGCATTCGTGGATCGCCTGCCACGCCCACGCTGGGTGCCGCTGCTGGTGGCCGCCGCGATCGTGGCGATGCTGGCGCTGGCGCCCGGCCCGTTCTGGCAGAACAACCTGGCCGCGCTGACGCCGCTGCCGCAAAGCATGCTGCAGCACGACGCGCGCCTGCGCCAGGCGCTGGGCGCGCCCGACGTGCGCTACCTTCTGGTGTTGCAGGCACCGACCGCGCAGGGCGTGCTGGAACTGTCGCAACGGCTGCAGCCGCGTGTCGATGCGCTGGTGGCGCAGCATGCGGTGGACACGCTGGAACTGCCCTCGCGCTACCTGCCCGCGGTGGCCTTGCAGCGCGAGCGCCAGCAGAAGTTGCCCGACCAGGCCACGCTGCAGCACGACCTCGACGCGGCGCTCGACGGCCTGCCGTTCCGCGCCGACCTGTTCCAGCCCTTCCTGGATGACGTGCAGACCGCACGCACGTTGCCGCCGCTGACACCCGAACGCTACGCACAGACGCCGCTGGGCCAACGCCTCGCCGCGATGCTGGTGCCGCGCGACGGGCACTGGCTGGGGCTGGGCACGGTGAGCGGGGTGCACGACGTGGCGGGGCTG
>JBIQMK010000098.1:0-11829 GCA_044463365.1 Rhodanobacter sp.
GGCGGCGGCGGCGGCGGTGGCGGCGGCGGCGGCGGCGGAATGAAGCTTACCTGGACGATGTGTTCCTTGGCTTTGTGTTCTTTCTGATGTGGCGCCATCGGCGCGATCAGCAACAGGAACGCAAACGCGTGCAGCCCAACGGCCACTGCCAACGCCCAGGTGCGTTTCCAACTGAATGGCTCACGCCCGTTTTCTTCGTTACTAGAGGCCATCTGTCAACTTTCTGAAGCTAGTCAATCGGAGTGGACGTGCCGCAGCGCATGGGTCGAGTCTTGCCCTTCCGGACAGCACTCGCCGCTGGGGATACGCGGGGAAGAATTTTCAACGGTACAACAGCACGAGGCATTTGTATAGCACCCGTGAATAACAAATGGACGTCCATCTGATCCACGGGTGCGCAGGGCTGTTTTACTTGCTTACGCCGGCGGTTTTGAGCCACGCCTTGGCCTTCTCCGCCGTTTCAGGCTGCTGTGCCGCCTGCTTCATGGCGGCGATGGCCGCCGGCTTGTTCTTGAGGGCGCGTTCGGTCTCGGCCAGCAGCATGTACGCCGTGCCCTTGTGCTTCACGCCCTTCTGGATCGCCTGCTCCAGCAGCGGCTTGGCCTGGCTGAACTTGTTGTCGACCATCAGCAGGTGCGCCGCGCGCAGCGCGGATTCGCCATCGGTAGCCTGCGGCAGCGCCAGGTTGTAGGCGGCGATGGCCTTGGCCGAGTTGCCGGCCATTTCGTAGGCCTGGCCCATGAGCTTGTAGGTCTCACCGTTGCCGGCGATCGTGTGCTTGTCGATGCCGTCCTGGAGCACCTGCGCCGCCTTCGCCGCATTCGGTGCCGGGTCGTTGCTGCCTTGCGCCTGCAGCAGGTATAGCTTGGCCAGCGTCATGTTGTCCTTTTCTTCGGTCAACGTGCCTGCGGCGCGGGCCTTTTCCAGCAGCTGGATGGCCTCGGGATATTTTTCGGCATTGACCAGCACCGATACGGCGTTGTTGCGGGCCTCCGGATCGTTCGGATTGGCGGCGAGCTGCTCCTGCGCCAACTTCATCGCCTGATCCTTCTGACCGCTCTGCGCGTAGCTGGCCATCAGGATCTGGTTCCAGGTGTCCTTCGGCTTGTCGGTCAGCGATTTGGCCTTCTGGATGGCGGCGATCGCTTCGGGGTATTTCTCCAGCCGGTAATAGGCGTTGCCTTCGAGGGCGTAGGAGTCGGCCGTTTCCTTCTTGCCCTCGGCACGCCACTTGGCGATCGTGTCCAGCGCCGCCTGGTACTGTTCGTCGGCAAGCTGGAACTGCGCCAGTTCATAGAGCAACTGGAAATAGGTGTCGTTGGGCATCACGCCGATGTCCAGCGACTTCTGCAGCGAGGCGATGGCGCCCTTGACGTCGCCGTCGTTGTATTTGAGGTTGGCCAGCCCCTGCAGCGCCAATGCCTGGGCGTATTTGCTCTTGCTGCCGCCTTCGGCGATCGGCCCCAGCAGCTGTTCCGCCGTCGCATTGTCGCCCACCCCTACCGCGTCGAGGCCCTCGTTGATGGCCTTCTGGTCCTTCGGGCTGGTCAGGTCGAGCTTCGGCGCCTCGCGGGTAGCGTTGGGGTACAACGCCTCCTTCTTATCGCTGTCCGACTTGTGCTGGCGCGCCATCAGCGGACTGCTGAACAAGGCCAGCGCGAGCATCGCGCCTGCTAGCGTCCGGAACAGATGAAAGGGCTTCATGACGGTCCTCGTGGTTATGGGGTCCACGCTGCACGCGTGGGGGGTCGCTGAGCGTAGCGCGCCGCAGCGCGCGCTGACAAGCGTTGATTTATAAAATATATATTAACTATATCAATTACTTAGGTATTTGCGCCGCAGGTTCCCCGGATTGTCCGCATTTTTCCGTGCATATTTCGTCGCGGGGAGCCGAGCCCGGCGTCACAATCGCGATGAGCGGTCCGGTCAGATGTCCAGATTGGCGACCTTCAACGCATTGGTCTCGATGAAGTCGCGGCGTGGTTCCACCGCCTCCCCCATCAGCATGGAGAAGATCTGATCGGCGGCGATCGCGTCTTCGATACCGACCTGCAGCATGCGGCGGGTGTCGGGGTTGACGGTGGTGTCCCACAGCTGCTCCGGGTTCATTTCACCCAGGCCCTTGAAGCGCTGGATGCTGCGGCCCTTCTTCGCCTCATCCAGAAGCCAGTTGCGCGCATCCACGAAATTGAGCACGCCACGCGACGCGTTGCCGCGACGCACCACCGCGCCAGGCTGGATCAGGCCGGAAATCTGCTGGCTGATCGCCAGCAACGGGCGAAACTCGTTGCTGCTGAAAAACGGTTGCGGCAGGAACCACGTATGGCTGAGGCCATGCTGTTCCCTCACCACCTCGATCGCGGGCGGTTGATCGTCGTGGCCAGGGCGCAACGCCATGCGGTAGTGCGGTTTGCCCAGTCCACTGGCGGCCAGGCGTTGCGCGGCCCCATTGAGCCAGACCTGCATGGCCGCCGCATCCGTCCACAACGCCGGTTCGATCGGTGGATGTTCCAGCAGCGCGTCGAGCACGGCCGCATCGAAGCGGTGGGCCAGCTTGGCGATCTGGTCCTGGGCGTACTGGTAGCCGCGTAGCAGTTTCTCCAGTGCCTCACCGGTGATGGGCGGCGCATCCGGGCTGTAGGTCAGTGCCGCGTTGTCGACGGCGCTGGAAATCAGGTAGTCGTTCAGCGCGGTGTCGTCCTTGATGTACAGCTCCTGCTTGCCCTGCTTCACCTTGTACAGCGGCGGCAGGCCGATGTAGACGTGGCCGCGCTCGATCAGTTCGGGCATCTGCCGGTAGAAGAAGGTGAGCAGCAGGGTGCGGATGTGCGAGCCGTCGACGTCCGCGTCGGTCATCAGGATGATGCGGTGATAGCGCAACTTGTCCGGGTTGTACTCGTCCTTGCCGATGCCGGTGCCCAGCGCGGTGATCAGCGTGCCTACCTCGGCCGAGGACAGCATGCGGTCGAAGCGCGCCTTTTCCACGTTGAGGATCTTGCCCTTCAGCGGCAACACGGCCTGGGTCTTGCGGTTGCGGCCCTGCTTGGCCGAACCGCCGGCGGAATCACCCTCGACCAGGAACAGTTCGCACAGGGCCGGATCCTTCTCCTGGCAATCGGCCAGCTTGCCGGGCAAGCCGGCAATGTCCAGCGCGCCCTTGCGGCGGGTCATCTCGCGGGCCTTGCGCGCCGCCTCGCGGGCGCGGGCGGCGTCAACCACCTTGGAGGCGATCGCCTTGGCCTCGTTGGGGTGCTCGAGCAGGAATTCGCCCAGCTTCTCGTTGACGACCTGTTCCACCACCGTCTTGACCTCGGACGACACCAGCTTGTCCTTGGTCTGCGACGAGAATTTCGGATCGGGCACCTTCACCGACAGCACCGCGATCATGCCCTCGCGCATGTCGTCGCCCGAGGGCATGACCTTGGCGCTCTTGGCCACGCCGGACTTTTCGATGTAGTTCTGCAACGAGCGCGTCAGCGCGGCGCGGAAACCGGTGAGGTGCGTACCGCCGTCGCGCTGCGGGATGTTGTTGGTGAAGCAGAACATCGTTTCCTGGTACGAATCGGTCCACTGCACCGCCACTTCCACCACGATGCCGTCGTGTTCGGCGGTGAGGCTGATCACGTTGGGATGCAGCGCCGTCTTCAGCTGCGCCAGATGCTGCACGAACGAGCGGATGCCGCCTTCGTAGGCGAATGTGTCTTGGCGGCCGTCGCCGCGTTCATCCTTCAACTCGATGGTCACGCCGGAGTTGAGGAAGGCCAGCTCGCGCAGACGCTTGGCGAGAATTTCGTAATGGAAGTCGATGTTGTTGGTGAACGTCGCCGGGCTGGGCAGGAACCGGACCGTGGTGCCGCGCTTGCCCGATGGGCCGATTTCCTTCAGCGGATACAGCGGTTCTCCGAGCGAGTACTCCTGCAGATATTCGTGACCATCGCGGTGGATGGTCAGCCAGAGGTGATCGCTCAAGGCGTTGACCACGGAGACGCCCACGCCATGCAGACCGCCAGACACCTTGTAGGAATTGGCGTCGAACTTGCCGCCGGCGTGGAGCACGGTCATCACCACCTCGGCGGTCGACCGGTGTTCCTCGGGGTGCATGTCGACCGGAATGCCGCGGCCGTTGTCGGCCACGCTGACCGAACCGTCCTCGTGAATGGTGACCACGACCCGGTCGCAGTAACCCGCCAAGGCCTCATCGATCGCGTTGTCGACGACCTCGAACACCATGTGGTGCAGGCCGGTGCCGTCATCGGTATCACCGATGTACATGCCAGGCCGTTTGCGCACGGCTTCCAGGCCCTTGAGGACCTTGATGTTGCTGGAGTCGTAGTGCGAGTCTTGGGATTCGTTCATGCGTTGCCCGTTTCCTGGCGCCAGAACCCGCCCGACACGGCGCCATGTAAGCCGGGCAAGGGTTATGCAATCTGGGGTAGATGCAACCTCGGGATTATAGCAGGGGCGCCACGGCGCCCTGTTCCACATGGAACAGCCGATGCGGAACGTCCTTGAGAGGCGCCGGCAGGTCGGTACCGGTCAGCAGTACCTGGGCGCCCGCCATCCCGAGCTCGGCGACTACGGCGTGCTGGTGCGCCTGGTCCAGTTCGGAAGCCAGGTCATCGAGGCAGACGATCGGCCACTCGCCCCGCCCGCGCGCGAAAAGCGCGGCCTGCGCCAGCAGGCAGGCCAAGGCCGTGAGTTTTTCCTGGCCGCGCGACAAATGCTCGCGCAACGGCGCATGCGTGAACGCGATCGACCAGTCCGCTCGATGCGCGCCAAACGTCGTGTGCCCCCTGAGGCGGTCGCGATGGCGCTGCTCCTGCAACGCCTCCGCCAGATCCAGGCCATCGGGCCAGCCGCGCTTGTAACGCAACTCCACCTCACCCAGTTCAGGCAGAAGACCGCCGCTGCTTGCAGACAGCAAGGGCTCCAGTTGCTGCAGATACGCTTGGCGCTGCAGTTCGATCACGTGCGCGGTCTGTGCCAGCTCGGCCTCCCACGGCGCATAGAGCTCATCGGCCGCGGCGGCCGATCGCAACAAGGCGTTGCGCTGCTTCAATGCGCGCTGATACCGGCGCCAGCTGTCCAGAAAGGAATGTTCCACATGGAACACACCCCAATCCAGGTATCGGCGGCGTTCTTCCGCGGCACCCGCAATCAGCGCGTGCGAACCCGGCTCGAAACAGACCACGGCGCATTCGCCGACCAGGGCACCCAGTGCCGCCTTCTCGCCATCGATCTTCGCATCCCATCGCGGCGACCCTGCCCGGCCCAAACCGATCCGGCTCGACCGTCCATCGTCGTGCTTGAGCTCGGCAAACACGGACAACTCCGCAGCGCCCCGCTGCAACAACGCGTCCCTGGCGCCACTGCGAAACGAGCGCGCATGCGACAGCAGGAACGCGGCCTCGAGCATGCTGGTCTTGCCGGCGCCATTGGGGCCTTCAAACACGTTGATGCCCGGGCCCAACGCCACACTCACCTCAGACAGGCAACGCAGACCCTGGATGCGCAGCCGTTCAAATCGCATGCGGCGAACTCCGCACGAAAAAACGCCGGGCTGTCACGAGACGCCCGGCGCTTTTCCGCTCCGGCCAGCATGCCGTCATGGAGTGTCAGAGTCGCAGCGGCATGATCACGTGCCGTGCCTGCTCGCTGGCTTCCTCCTGCACCAGACAGCTCGACTGGGCATCACGCAAGCTCAGCCTGGCCTTCTCGCCGTCGAGGGCAGCCAGCGCGTCCAGCAGGTAACCGACGTTGAAACCGACGGCCAGGTCGGAAACGTGCGTATCGGCTTCGACTTCTTCGACAGCCTCTTCCTGCTCGGGGTTGTGCGCCACGATGCGCAGCTTGCCCGGGGAGAGTTCCAGTTTCACGCCACGGTATTTCTCGTTGGACAGGATCGCCGCGCGCTGCAACGCCCCACGCAATACCTCGCGGTCCAGCGTGGCGGTCTTGTCGGCACCCAGCGGAATGACGGCTTCGTAATCGGGAAAACGGCCATCAATGAGTTTGGACGTGAACACCACGCCACCGCGGCGTACTCGCAGATGGTTGCGGCCGAACTCCAGCTCCACCTCGCCATCGCCCGACTCCAGCAAGCCGACCAGCTCGTTGACGCCCTTGCGCGGAATGATGATCTGCCGCCGCGTGGTGACCGAACTCTGCAACTGGGTTTCTTTCATCGCCAGCCGGTGGCCATCGGTCGCGACACAGCGCAGCGTGTGTTCCTGCAGATCCAGCAACATGCCGTTGAGGTAGTAGCGCACGTCCTGGTTGGCCATGGCGAAGGACGTGTGTTCCATCAGGTCGCGCAGCACCTGCTCGGGCAGGCTCACGGTTTCCACCAGTTCGATCTCGTCGACGGTGGGAAATTCGCTGGCCGCGAGCGTGGTCAGCGTGAAACGGCTGCGCCCCGCGTTGAGCGCTACCCGATCGCCGTTGAGTTTCAGATCGATCTGGGCGCCGTCCGGCAGCGCGCGCACGATGTCGAAGAGCTTGCGTGCCGGGATGGTGATCTCGCCGTCGACCAGCTTCTCGGCACTGGTGGAAGCGATCATCTCCACTTCGAGATCCGTACCGGTCAACGACACCTTGCCGTCCCCAACCTTGACCAGGAGATTGGCGAGCACGGGAAGCGTCTGGCGGCGTTCCACGACGCCGATCACCTGCTGCAGCGGCTTGAGCAAGGTTTCTCGCTGGATGCTGAATTGCATGATTTCGCTTCCCCTAGCTTCTGTTCTGTTTTTTTAAAAGAAGTTTAGTTGTGGTTGTAGGCGTCGTGGATAACTTTTATAACGTGATATTGCTATAACAATCAACTACTTGCTTGAGTTCTACCCTGTGCTTGACGGCGTGTTCCAGCTGTTGACCGGTTGTGGATAACTTTTTGTGGCATTTCATCCACCTATTATCCACAGCCAGCCCCGCCAGTTATGCATGGTTTTCGCACCTGGGCGACACTTCAGCCGGTCAGCGTGCGGATCAGCTGCTCCCAGTCCTGGCGCATGCGCGTATCGGTTTCGACGAATTTGCGAATGGTGCGGCAGGCATGCAGCACCGTGGTGTGGTCGCGGCCGCCGAACGCCTCGCCGATCTCCGGCAGGCTGTGCTCGGTCAACTCCTTGGACAAGGCCATCGCATATTGCCGCGGCCGCGCCAGCGAGCGCACGCGCCGCTTGGACAGCAGGTCCTGCAGCCGCACGTTGAAGTACTCGGCGGTGATCTTCTGGATGTTGGGGACCGTGATGGCCTGGGCGTGGGTGGCCAGCAGGTCGCGCAAGGTCTCCTCGGCGAAGTCGGTGGTGATCGGCTTGCCGTAGAAATTGGCGCGTGCCGCCAACGTATTCAGCGCGCCCTCGAGGTCGCGCACGTTGGAGCGGATGCGCTTGGCCAGCAGCATCGCCACGTTCTCGTCCACCGCCACGCCCTTGTCGTGCGCCTTGGCCAGCAGGATCGCGGCGCGCGTCTCGAAATCCGGCGGCTCGATGGCCACGCTCAGCCCCCAGCCCAGGCGCGACTTCAACCGCGGCTCGAGCTTGTCCACCTCTTTCGGGTAGCGGTCGCAGGTGAGGATGATCTGCTGTTTCGACTCGAACAACGCATTGAAGGTATGGAAAAACTCCTCCTGGGTGGTGTCCTTGCCGGCGAAGAACTGGATGTCGTCGATCAGCAGCGCGTCCACCGAGCGGAAGCGTTGCTTGAACTGGTCCATGCTCTTGGTCCGCAGCGCCTCGATCATCGAGCCCACGAACTGCTCCGAACGCAGGTACAGCACCTTGCGCCCGGGGTTCTGCTGCCGGATCAGGTTGCCGGCCGCGTGCATCAGGTGGGTCTTGCCCAGGCCGGTGCCGCCATACAGCAGCAAGGGGTTGTAGGCACGACCGGGATTCATCGCCACCTGCATCGCGGCGGCCTTGCCCAGCTGGTTGGACTTGCCCTCGACGAAGGTCTCGAAGGTGTAATGCGGATCGAGATT
Source organism: Rhodanobacter sp. (assembly GCA_044463365.1). Lineage (GTDB taxonomy): Bacteria > Pseudomonadota > Gammaproteobacteria > Xanthomonadales > Rhodanobacteraceae > Rhodanobacter. The sequence continues at coordinate 7,979 of JBIQMK010000098.1, forward strand.
GTGCGGAAAACTGGCGGCGGCCGGTTCGTGGACGGCAGGCGCCGTCGGCGCCGCGGGCTTGGCCGCCGTCGCCGGGCGCGGCGAGTTGGAGCCCACGTCCAGGCGCACGGTCAGCGCATGGCCGGTCAACTGTTCCATTACCGCCTCGATGCGCGCCAGGTAGCGATCGCGCACGGTATCGAGCGTGTAGGGGTTGGGCGCAAACAACTGCAGGCCCGTGGTGCTGTCGCGGGCCTGCAAGGGCATCAGCCACGTGTGCAGGTCCTCGGCGCTCAGTTCGCCTTCGAGACGCTCAAGGCAACGTCGCCACAAATCACTCATCGATCTACTCAATCCACTGCGGGGGGCGCTGGCGCGCGGAATGTCGATCGGCAAGTCTACCAGTACGACCTGCCACCATGCCGTTTTATCCACATGGTGTCCACAGGGCGGTGGCTGGCGGATTTGACAGCGCCTCGATCTGACCACATACTCGCAAACCTTTTTACCCACATTCCCTTCGGAGTAAGCCATGAAGCGGACCTTCCAGCCCAGCAAGCTCAAGCGCGCTCGCACGCACGGTTTCCGTGCCCGTATGGCCACCGCCGACGGCCGCAAAGTCATCAATGCCCGTCGCGCCAAGGGCCGCAAGCGCCTGATCCCGTAAGCGGCGTACCGGTGATGTCCCCTGCCGGACTGCCGCGCGAGGCGCGGCTGCGTCGGCCCGGTGACTTTGCCGCCTTGCGAGCAAGCAGCGGACGCGCAGGCGGCCGCTGTTTTCATTTGCGTTTCCGCGACAACGAACTGGGTCATGCCCGTCTTGGCCTGGCGATCTCCAAGCGCGTGTCGAAACGTGCGGTCGAGCGCAACCACATCAAGCGTCTGGTGCGCGAATCCTTTCGCCAGGTCCGCCATCGGCTGCCTCCCGTCGACCTGATGGTGATGGCGCGCGAACAGGCCGCCAACGTGCCCGGGCCGCAATTGCTGGCGGAAATCGACTCGTTGTGGAAAAAGCTGCTCGCCAGCGGGGCCACGCCCGCCGAGCCATTGAAGCGGGCGGACGACACCACCACAATCCGCCGTTGACCTTTTTATCCCTGCCTCCCGCGGCCATCCCGAGTCGTGGCGTTACCGGATTTGCTACGCGATGAATCAAACGCGCACCTTCCTCATGTTCGCCCTGCTGGCGGTCGCCTATCTGCTGTTTCTGGCCTGGGAGAAGGATTACGCGCCGCGGCCGCCACAGGCGGCCGTCGCCAGCGCGGCCAGCGCCGCGGCGCCCGCCGATGCCAGCGTGCCCGGAGCGATACCCGAGGCCGGGGCGCCGGCGGCCGCCGGCGCTGCCGATCAGAACACGGCGCCATCCGCATCGGCGTCGCCGCGCATCACGATCACCACCGACGTGCTGCGCCTGGTCGTGGATACCCGCGGCGGCAGCGTGGTGCACACCGATCTGTTGGCGTATCCCTCGGTCGCGCCGACCCACAAGCAACCCGCACCACCGCCCGTGGCGCTGTTGAACGACAGCGCCACGCGCTACTTCGTGGCGCAGAACGGCCTGGTCAGCAGCGGTGCCGGCACGCAGGACCAACCCAACCACCTGGCACTGTTCCACAGCGACAAGACGGCCTATACGCTGGCCAGCGGTCAGGACGAATTGCAGGTGCCGCTGACCTGGCAGAACGCGGACGGCCTCAAGGTCACCAAGATCTACACGTTCAAGCGCGGCAGCTACGTCATCGGCCTGACCCAGCGCATCGACAACGGCAGCCGCCAGACCTGGCAGGGCAACGCCTACCGCCAGTTGCTGCGGGTGGAACCGCCCAAGCCCGACGGCTGGCTGAAAAGTTTCATGGATCCGGAATCGCGCAGTTTCCAGGGCGCCGCCTGGTACACCGGCGAGAAATTCGAAAAGCTGCCGTTCAAGGATTTCGCCGAGAAGGACGACGCGCTCGATGCCTCCTACAAGGGCGGCTGGGCGGCCATGCTGAAGCTGTACTTCTTCGCCGCGTGGATACCGCCGGCCGGCCAGACCGACCATTACGTCACCACCACCCTCAATCCCGACAGCGCCCATCCGCGCCACTTGATCCGCACCGTCGGCCCCGCCATCAGCGTGGCGCCGGGGCAGAGCCAGAGCAGCGAGGCGCGGCTGTACATCGGCCCCAACCTGCAGGGCACGCTGGACGCGATCGCGCCGGGACTCGACCTGACCATCGACTACGGCATGCTCAAGGCCATCGCGGTGCCGATGCACTGGGTGCTGTCGCAGTTCCACGCGATAACGAAGAACTGGGGCCTGGCGATCATCCTGCTGGTGCTGCTGATCAAGGGCCTCACCTGGAAGCTCACCGCGGTGCAGTACCGCTCCAGCGCGCGCATGCGCAAGCTGGCGCCGCGCATCGCGCAGCTGAAGGAGCGCTACGGCGACGACAAGCTGAAGATGCAGCAGGCGACCATGGAGCTGTACAAGAAGGAGAAGGTCAACCCGATGGGCGGCTGCCTGCCGGTGCTGATCACCATGCCGGTGTTCTACGGCCTGTTCTACGTACTCGAGTACAGCCTGGAGCTGCGCCACGCACCGTTCCTGTGGATTCCCGACCTCAGCGCCGCCGACCCGCTCTACATCCTGCCGATCATCTATGCGCTGGTGATGCTGGGCACGCAGTGGCTGAACCCCGTCGCCGCGGGCATGGACCCGACCCAGGCGAAGATGATGAAGGTGATGCCGCTGCTGTTCTCGGTGATGTTCGCCTTCTTCCCCGCCGGCCTGTGTCTCTACTACGCGGTGAACGGCATCGTCGGCCTGGGCCAGCAGTGGTGGGTCACCCATCACGTGGACCGCGAGGAAGCGGCGAAGCCCGCCTGAGCACCGGCCATCCGGTATTGAACAGCTGCAGCCGGACAACCGGCGCAGCTGTTCTCTTTTGAGGGTTGACGGCGGTTTTGCCCTTCGACTTCGCCGCTGCGCGGCTACGCTCAGGGTGATCGGTGCCCCGGGGAATCCCGATTTCCATCGGAGTCATCTCACCAGGTCGCGGCCACGTACGTGTCCCACCGGCCGCCCGATCCCATGTCCAAAGCCGTTCACCCTGCGCAGTGGCGAAGTCGAAGGGCCGCGCAAGAAACCACAACCTTCAACCCTGCGGGCGTCGGATTCCTGCGTCAGAATCATCTGCGATCCGGAGAACCATCATGAGCACCCCCACCGACACCATCGCCGCCGTCGCCAGCGCACCGGGCATGGCAGGCGTGGGCGTGGTGCGGGTCTCCGGGCCGGCCGTTCCCGCCATCGCCGCCACCCTGCTCGGCCGTGCGCCCACGCCGCGATACGCGCACTTCGCCGCGTTCCGCAACGGCAACAGTGAGCTGATCGACCGCGGCCTGCTGCTGCATTTCCCCGCGCCCGCCTCGTACACCGGCGAACACGTCCTGGAACTGCAGGGTCACGGCAGCGCGGTGCTGCTGGACCTGCTGCTGCGCCGCTGCTGCGAGCTGGGCGCGCGGCTGGCGCGCGCCGGCGAATTCACCGAACGCGCGTTTCTCAACGGCAAGCTCGACCTGGCCCAGGCCGAAGCCGTGGCCGACCTGATCGCGGCCCGCTCGCAAGCCGCCGCGCGCGCCGCGCTGCAATCGATGGAAGGCGTGTTCTCGCGCAAGGTCGATGCGTTGCTGCAGTCGTTGATTGCCCTGCGCGTGCACATCGAGGCAGCCATCGATTTCCCCGAGGAAGAGATCGACTTCCTCGCCGACCCCGCCATCACCGCGCAACTCGACAAGCTGCGCCACGAGCTGGCCGAGCTACTGCGCGAAGCGCAACGCGGCGTGCGCTTGAACGACGGCCTCAAGGTAGCCATCGTGGGCCGCCCCAA
>JBIQMK010000099.1:0-11692 GCA_044463365.1 Rhodanobacter sp.
GGCAGCACCCTCGCCGCGGCACCGAAAACCGACGCGCCACCGGTCAAGCACCGTACCGCGCAACAGCAGCGCATGGCCGATTGCAACAAGCGTGCGACCGGCAAGAAAGGCGATGAGCGCAAGGCGTTCATGAGCTCCTGCCTGAAGAAGAAAGCGGCGCCGGTCACGCCCTGAACAGGAACCCACGGCCCCGCGCAGATGCATGCGCGGGGCCGCTTGGTTAAGCTCGAATGCCGCGCAGACCCGGCACCCGCCCATGAAGATCGTCGAAGTCCGGCATCCGTTGATCCAGCACAAGCTGGGCCTGATGCGCCACGCCACCATCAGCACCAAGGAGTTCCGCGCACTGGCCTCCGAAGTGGCCTCGCTGCTCACCTACGAAGCGACCAAGGATCTGGAAACCGTGGCGGAGGAAATCACCGGCTGGGCCGGGCCGCTGCAGGTACACCGCATCAAGGGCAAGAAGATCACCATCGTGCCGATCCTGCGCGCGGGCCTGGGCATGCTGCCCGGCGTGCTGGACATGATCCCCGCGGCCAAGGTCAGCGTGGTTGGCGTGCAGCGCGACGAAGACACGCTGCAACCGACAACCTATTACGAAAAACTCAGCGGCCGCATGGACCAGCGCATCGCGCTGATCGTCGATCCGATGCTGGCCACCGCGGGCACCCTGGTCGCCACCGTCGACATGCTGAAAGCCGCCGGCTGCACGCGCATCAAGGGCTTGTTCCTCGTGGCCGCACCCGAGGGCCTGGCGCGCATCGAGGCGGCTCACCCCGACATCGAGATCTACACCGCCGCAATCGATGAACGACTCAACGAAAACGGCTACATCCTGCCCGGCCTGGGCGACGCGGGCGACAAGATCTTCGGCACCAAGCAGCTGTCACCGAACGATTGACCCGGAGTCGCCTCGTTCCTGTAGGAGCGGCTTCAGCCGCGATGCCTTTGCCCCCGGAAAAACAAGAGCATCGCGGCTGAAGCCGCTCCCACAAAGGGCGGCAAAGCCCTCAGCGGCCAAACCGGTCCGTTGCCTCGATCAACTCATGCAGATTGCCGGGCTCGAACGCAGAATGACCCGCGTCCTGCACGATGCGCAGATCCGCCTCCGGCCATGCGCGATGCAGATCCCACGCGCTCTGCAACGGACAGACCACGTCGTAGCGGCCCTGCACGATCACGGCAGGGATATGGCGGATGCGATCCACGTTGCGCAGCAACTGGTCGTCGTGTTCGAAGAAGCCGCCGTGCACGAAGTAGTGGCACTCGATCCGCGCGAACGCCAGCGCGAAGTCGTCTTCGCCACTGGACTGGATGTGTGAGGCGTCCTGCCACAGAAAACTGGTGGCGCCTTCCCACACCGACCAGGCGCGCGCCGCGGCGACACGCGTGTCGACGTCGGCACTGGTGAGGCGGCGATGGTAGGCGCTCATCAGGTCGCCGCGTTCCACTTCGGGAATGGCGCCGAGATAGGTTTCCCACGCATCCGGATACAGCGCGTTGCAGCCGTGCTGGTAGAACCATTCCAGCTCCTGCCGGCGCAGCATGAAAATGCCGCGCAGGACCAGCTCGGTGACCTTTTCCGGATGCGTTTGCGCGTAGGCCAGCGCCAGCGTGGAACCCCACGAGCCGCCAAACACCTGCCAGCGGTCGATGCCCAGGTGCTCGCGCACGCGTTCGATATCGGCCACCAGATCCCAGGTGGTATTGCCGCTCAGCTCCGCGTGCGGCGTGGACTTGCCACAGCCGCGCTGGTCGAACAGCACGATGCGATAAACCGCAGGGTCGAAGAAACGCCGGCACCTGGGGTTGGTGCCACCGCCGGGGCCACCGTGCAGAAACACCACCGGCTTGCCCTGCGGGTTGCCGCACTGTTCGTAATACAGCGTGTGCAGGTCGGATACCTTGAGCATCCCGTGGTCGAAAGGCTCGATCTCCGGGTACAGCGAACGGCGTTCCGGTGACATGGCAACTCCTGAGACGATGAGGCCTCGCAGGCTACCATCCAAAGAATCAGCGCGCCGCAGACTGCGCCAATGCCCCTCAGTCCGCGGTCATCACCTTGCCGGGATTGAGGATGCCGTTCGGGTCGAACACCTGGCGCACCCCGCGCATCAACGCGATTTCCGCCGCACTGCGGGTGCTTTCCAGGTAGGCGCGCTTGACCAGGCCGATGCCGTGCTCGGCCGAGATGCTGCCGCCGTGACGGTGCAACGTTTCGGCCAGCAGCTTGGTGACGTGCTCGCACTGCGCGATGAACGCGTCCTCGGCCAGGCCTTCCGGACGCAACACGTTGATATGCAGGTTGCCGTCGCCGATGTGGCCGAACCACACCACCTCGATATCCGGATACTCGCGGCCCAGCAAGTCCTGCATCTCGTGCAGGAACCCGGGCACCGCACTGATGCGCACCGACACATCGTTCTTGTACGGCTTGTGCGCCGCCAGGCTCTCGGTGATGCCCTCGCGCAGGCGCCACAAGGCGGTCGCCTGGGTTTCGCTTTGCGCGATCGCGCCATCGCTCACCCAGCCCTGCTCCAGCGCGTATTCGAACGCACCCAACGCGGTTTCCTGCGCCAGTTCGTCGGTGGCATCGAATTCGGTGACCACGTAATACGGATAGTCGCCATCGATCGCCCGTTGCGCACCGTGGGCCAGCACGTGCTTCAACGCGATATCGGTGAAGAACTCGAACGCCTGCAGATTCAGGCGCTGGCGGAACAGCGCGAACACCTGCATCAAGGCGTCCATGTCCGGCAAGGCCAGCAGCATTACCTGCGAGGGCGGCGGCGGTTCGGCGAGTTTCAAAGTGGCTTCCACCACGATGCCCAGCGTGCCTTCGGAGCCGATCAGCAGCTGGCGGAAATCGTAGCCGCTGGAATTCTTGATCAGGCCGCGGTTGAGGTCGAGCAACTCGCCGTTGCCGGCGACCACCTTGAGGCCGGCGATCCACTCGCGCGTATTGCCGTAGCGGATCACCCGGATGCCGCCGGCATTGGTGGCGATGTTGCCGCCGATCGAACACGAGCCACGCGCGGCGAAATCCACCGGGTAGATCAGCTCGTGTTCCTGCGCGGCCTCGTGCACTTTCTGCAGGATCACGCCGGGCTGCACGGTGAGCGTGCGATCCACGGCGTTGAAATCCAGCACCTGGTTCATGCGTTCCAGGCTCAACACCAACTCGCCGTTGGCGGCCACCGCACCGCCGGAAAGTCCGGTGCGTCCGCCGGAGGGCACGATCGCCACGCGCTCCTCATTGGCCCAGCGCACGATCGCCTGCACTTCGTCGATGTTGGCAGGCAAGGCAATGGCCAGCGGCGCCGGCGTCCAGCGTCGGGTCCAGTCACGGCCGTAATATTCGAGTTCTGCGGGCGCCGACAGCAGGCGCAGTCCGGGCAGACGGGCGGCGAGCCCGGCGAGGCGAGGATCGGTCATCGGAATTCCAGGTGGTCAGCGGAAGCGTGCCAGCCCGGGTTGTGGCTGTCCAGTGCTGCGCTGCGACAAAAGCACAAATTCGTGGCATAGTATGGACGTCCATTTACCCAAGGGCTCTCATGCAAACCTCGTTCCCGAAAGAAGATATCAAGGTGCTGTTGCTGGAAGGTCTCAGTGCCACCGCGGTCGAAAATTTCCGCCGTGCAGGCTACAGCCAGATCGAGCTGCATGCGAAATCCCTGCCCGAAGCCGAGTTGAAGGAGCGCATCGCCGATGCGCACATCATCGGCCTGCGCTCGCGCACCCAGCTCACCGCCGACGTGCTTTCGCACGCCAAGCGACTGATGGCGGTGGGCTGCTTCTGCATCGGCACCAACCAGGTCGACCTGGTCGAGGCGAGCAAGCTGGGCATTCCGGTTTTCAACGCGCCCTACTCCAATACCCGCAGCGTGGCCGAACTGGTGGTGGCCGAAGCGATCATGTTGCTGCGCGGCATCCCGCACAAGAACGCGCAGTGCCACGTCGGCGGCTGGGACAAGTCGGCGGTGGGCAGCTATGAAGCGCGCGACAAGGTGCTGGGCATCATCGGCTACGGCCACATCGGCACGCAGACCGGCGTGCTGGCCGAAAGCCTCGGCATGCGCGTGCTCTTCTATGACATCGAAGCGAAGCTGGCGATGGGCAATGCTCATGCCGTGGCCAGCCTCGACGAGCTGCTGGAACGCTCCGACGTGGTCACGCTGCACGTGCCGGAAACGCCCGCCACCAAGATGATGTTCGGCCGCGCGCAACTGGAGAAAATGCGCAAGGGCGCCATGCTGATCAATGCGTCGCGCGGCAGCGTGGTCGACATCGAGGCGCTGGCCGAATCATTGAAGAGCGGCCACCTTTCGGGCGCCGCCGTCGACGTGTTCCCGGTGGAACCCAAGGGCAACGGCGAGCCGTTCGTATCGCCACTGATCGGCCTGGACAACGTCATCCTCACCCCGCACATCGGCGGCAGCACGCTGGAGGCGCAGGACAACATCGGCGTCGAGGTATCCAGCAAGCTGATCCGCTACAGCGACAACGGCTCCACGTTGTCGGCCGTGAACTTCCCCGAGGTGAGCCTGCCGGAACATCCGCAAAGCCGGCGGCTGCTGCACATCCACCGCAACGTGCCGGGCATCCTGTCGCGCATCAACGAGGTGTTCTCGGGCGAGAACGTCAACATCAACGCGCAGTTCCTGCAGACCGACGCGCAGGTGGGCTACGTGGTGATCGATGTTTCCGCCGAGGAGGCGAAAGCCAACGAGCTGAAGGCGAAACTGGCGGCCATTCCCGGCACGCTGCGTACCCGCATCCTGTACTAAGGCGCGCTGCAGGCAACCTTGGGTGTAGGAGCGACTTCAGTCGCGATGCTTTTGTTCTGTAAACCGAAGAAAGAGCATCGCGGCTGAAGCCGCTCCCACTGAAGCCGCTTCCACAGGCACCCAAGCCATCCGACATGCAGAAACGACAACGGCACCCGCGGGTGCCGTTGTCGTTTTCGATGATTGGTCGGGGCGGCGAGATTCGAACTCGCGACCACTACACCCCCAGCGTAGTGCGCTACCAGGCTGCGCTACGCCCCGACGGAACCGGGATTCTAGCAGGTACACGGGCCTTCCCGGAAGCCATGATTTCAGCGGCGCAGCAGCGCCAGCACCTCTTCCAGCTCCATCCGCACCTGACGCACGATCTGGTGCGAAATGCTGGCCTCCATGCGCGCCTGCGGACCTTCCAGCCGGGCGCGGGCGCCGGTGATGGTGAAGCCTTCTTCGTAGAGCAACGAGCGGATCTGCCGGATCATCAACACGTCGTGCCGCTGGTAATAGCGGCGGTTGCCACGGCGCTTGACCGGATTGAGGGCCGGAAACTCCTGCTCCCAGTAACGCAGCACGTGCGGCTTCACTCCGCAAAGCTCGCCCACTTCACCGATGGTGAAATAGCGCTTCGCCGGAATGGCTGGCAGCTCGGTGTTATTCCCCTGATCCAGCATAACTCTCGACTCTCACCTTGAGCTTTTGTCCCGGGCGGAACGTCACCACGCGGCGGGCGGAGATGGGAATCTCCTCACCGGTTTTCGGGTTGCGTCCCGGTCGCTGGTTCTTGAGCCGCAGGTCGAAATTGCCGAAACCCGACAGTTTCACCTGCTCCCCTTTCTCCAGAGCTTCGCGGACCACCTCGAAATAGGCATCCACGAATTCCTTGGCCTCACGCTTGTTCAGGCCTACGTCGAGGAAAAGCCGCTCGGCCATCTCCGCCTTGGTCAGCGCCATTTCATCCTCGCAACTTTGCCTTGCATGTGTGCTCCAACGCAGCCACCGCTTCTCGTATGCAACGGTCCGCGTCGTCATCGGTAAGCGTGCGTGAAGCGTCCTGCAAAATCAAGCCCATAGCCAGGCTTTTTCGGCCCGCTTCAACGCCCTTTCCACTGTAGCGGTCAAACAGGCGCAGTTCCTGCAGGCGCTCGCCCAGGGCTTGCCGAACAACCTCCTCGACCTGTGACCAACGCACCTCCTCCGGCAGCTCCAGGGCGATGTCACGGCGCACCGCGGGAAACCGCGGGATCGCCCGCGCCAGCGGCAGGCGGCGAGCCAGCAGCGGCTCCAATGCCAATTCCATCACGTGCACGTCGGCGCTCAGATCCAGCGTCTTGGCCAGCTGCGGATGCAGCGCGCCAAGGTAACCCACCGTCTCGCCATCGCGCATGACGCGCGCACCGCGCCCCGGATGGAGCCAGGTCGGCAGATCGACGGCGTCGACCGACCAGCGCGCGGGCTCGCCGCCCCAGGCGATCAGGGCATCAAGATCACCCTTGAGGTCGTGGAAATCCAGCGCGCGCGACGGCTCGCCCCATTGCTCGGCCCGTGCACTGCCGCAGGCCACGATGGCGAGACTTGGCGTTTCGCGCGGCGGATCGCCCGCCGCAAAAACACGGGCCACCTCGAACAATCGCACCCGCTCCTGCTGGCGTGCGCGGTTGTGGCGCAGGGCCTCGATCAGGCCGGGCAGCAGCGAAGGCTGCATCACCGCCAGGTCGGCCGACAGCGGATTGGCCAATGACACCAGCGCGTCGGTGAAACCCCAGCGCGTCAGCAGTTCCAGTGGCACGAACGACAGGTTGATCGCCTCGTGATAGCCGCGCGCCGCCAACTGCTCGCGCAAGGCCAGCTCGCCGATGCGCGTTTCCGGCTCGACCGCCAGCGCAAGCGCACCGCTGGGGCGCAGCGTGGGGATGTTGTCGTAGCCAAAGATGCGCGCCACTTCCTCGATCAGGTCTTCCTCCCGCTCGATGTCGAAGCGGCTGCTCGGCGCGATGACTTGCCATCCATCGGCAGTAGCGGTGACCTGCATGCCCAACGCGGTGAAGATGCGTGTCACTTCGCTATCGTCCACGTCCACCCCGAGCACGCGCTTGAGCCGTGCGCGGCGCAGTGCAACCGGAGCGGGCCGCGGCAGATCGGCGAGGTTTTCCGCGACCAGGATCGGGCCAGCCTTGCCGCCGGCGATCGCCAGCAGCAATTCGGTGGCGCGCTCCAGCGCGCGACGCGGCAACTCGGGGTCCACGCCGCGTTCGAAGCGGTGCGAGGCCTCGGTGTGCAGGCCCAGCATGCGCGCGCGCCCCATGATCGCGGCAGGCGCGAAATGGGCCGACTCCAGAAAGACGTTGCGGGTGGTCTCGGTGGCACGCGACTCGTGGCCGCCCATGACACCGGCCACGGCCAGCACCTGCTGCTCATCGGTGATGAGCACGAAGCCCTCGTCGAGACGGGCATCGCTGCCATCGAGCAGCTTCAGCGTCTCGCCCGCGCGCGAATGGCGCACCACGATGTCGCCATGCAACGCGTCGTTGTCGAACGCATGCATCGGCTGGCCCAGTTCCAGCATCACGTAGTTGGTGATGTCGACCACCGCACTGATCGGTCGCAAATGGGCGCGCCTGAGACGCTCGGCCATCCAGAGCGGCGTGCGTGCGGAAGGATCGATGCCTTCGACGACGCGCCCCAGGTAACGCGGCGCATCCTTGCCCGCCTCCAGCCGGATCCCGCGGCGTGCGTCGGAGCTGACGGGAACCGTGACCGCAGTGGGGAGCTTCACGGCGCTGCCGAACAGCGCCGCCACGTCGTAGGCCAGGCCGTGCAGGCTGAGGCAATCGGCACGATTGGGCGTGAGGCTGAGTTCGATGCTGGCATCGGGCAAGCCCAGATAGGCGGCCAACGGCTGCCCCACCGGCGCATCGGACGGCAGTTCCAGCAGGCCGGACGCGTCGGTATCGATCGCCAGCTCTTTGGCCGAGCAGAGCATGCCGTTCGATTCGACGCCACGCAGTTTCGCTGCCTGTATCGCCATGCTGTTGGGCAGTTTCGCGCCCACCATCGCCAACGGCACCTTGATGCCGGTGCGGGCATTCGGCGCGCCACACACGATCTGCAACGGCTGGCCCAATCCCGCGTCCACCTGGCAAATCTGCAGGCGATCGGCCTGCGGGTGCCTTTCGGCGGCGACGATCCGCGCCACGACGACGTGCTCGAGGCACTCGCCCAGGGGCGTGACATCCTCGACTTCCAGACCAGCCATCGTCAGCGCGCGAACCAGGGTCTCGCGATCGGCGTCGATCTCGACCAGTTCACGCAACCAGTTCTCGGAGAAATTCATTGTTCGGACCCGGGAATGGGGAATGGGAAGTGGTGAACGGGAAGAGCAAAAGCCATGGCGCGGCGGCCGCTTTTACGATTCCCCATTCCCCATTCCCCATTCCCGTTTAAGCAAACTGTTTCAGGAAACGCAGGTCGTTCTCGAAGAACGCACGCAAGTCCTTCACCCCATAACGCAGCATGGCGAGGCGTTCGACACCCATGCCGAAGGCGAAACCGGTGTAGCGCTCCGGATCGATGCCCACGTTCTTCAGCACGTTCGGATGCACCATGCCGCAGCCGAGCACCTCCAGCCAGCGGCTCGATCCGTCCTCCTGCTCCCAGCGGATGATCACGTCCGCACCGGGCTCCACGAAGGGGAAATACGTGGGCTTGAACATCATCTCGAAATCGCGCTCGAAGAACGCGCGCAGGAATTCCGTCAGCGTGCCCTTGAGATCGGCCATGCTTGAGGTTTCATCGACCAGCAGGCCCTCGATCTGGTGGAACATCGGCGAATGGGTCTGGTCCGAATCGCTGCGGTAGACCTTGCCCGGCGCGATGATGCGGATGGGCGGCTGGCGGCCGGCCATCGCGCGGATCTGCACCGGCGAGGTATGCGTGCGCAGCAGGCGGCCGTCGCCGAAGTAGAACGTGTCGTGCATGGCGCGCGCCGGATGATGCGGCGGGAAATTCAGCGCCTCGAAGTTGTGCCAGTCGTCCTCGATCTCGGGGCCGTCGGCGCGCTGGTAACCCAGCCGCGCGAAGATCGAAGCGATGCGCTCCAGCGCGCGGGTGATCGGGTGGATGCCACCACGCTCGCCGTCGCGCCCGGGCAGGCTGATGTCCAGCTTCTCGGAGGCCAGGCGGCGGTCAAGCTCCGCCTGCTCCAGTTGCTGCTTGCGCGCGGCCAACGCGTCGGCCAGCGCCTGCTTGACCGTGTTGACCTCGGCGCCGCGGGCCTTGCGCTCATCCGGCGCCAGCGCGCCCAGCGACTTCAGCGCGGCAGTGACGATGCCACTCTTGCCCAGCAGGCCTACGCGCAAGGCGTCCAGCGCGTCGAGCGTGGCAGCGTTGCCGATATCGGCCAGCGCCTGCTTGGCGCGGCTTTCCAGATCATCCATCGATGCGATTCCGGGTTGTCATGGGAATCGGGAATCGGGAATCGGGAATCGGAACGGCTGCGCTTTGCCATTCCCGATTCTCCATTCTCCATTCCCCACCAACAAAAACGGGGAGGAGACCAAAGCCTCCTCCCCGCTTGCTTTACATCATATCGCGCTGACGCAGAGGCGTCCGACGATCAAGCGGCCAGACCGGCCTTTGCTTTCTCGGCGATCACTTCAAACGCCTTGATGTCGTGCACGGCGATGTCGGCCAGGACCTTGCGGTCCACCGTGACGCCGGCCTTGGAGAGGCCATTGATCAGGCGGCTGTAGGACAGGCCGAACATGCGCGCGGCGGCGTTGATGCGGACGATCCACAGCGCACGGAACTGGCGCTTGCGCTGCTTGCGGCCGATGTACGCGTACTGACCGGCCTTGACAACGGCCTGGTTGGCAACGCGGAAGACCTTGCGACGGGCGTTGTAGTAGCCCTTGGCGCGACCGATGATTTTCTTGTGACGACGACGGGCGGTAACGCCACGCTTTACACGAGCCATGGTTTATCTCCTCGTCTTCAGTACGGCAACATGCGGGCGACACCCGGGGTGTCACACGCCTTCAGGTGGTTCTTGGCACGCAGGCCGCGCTTCAACTTGGTCGACTTCTTGGTCAGGATGTGTGACCGGTAAGCGTGACCGCACTTGATTTTGCCCGACGCGGTCTTGCGAAAACGCTTCGCTGCCGCCCGGTTGGTCTTGATCTTGGGCATGGTGATGCTCCTTAGGGTGGGGGAAGACCCCCGTTTCTGACTGATCTGGCGGCAACCGCAGGTTGCGCTTTCCGTCCTGCCACGATCGGTGCACGGCCCATCCAGGCGGGCCGAACCGGCGATTATACGGAGTTCAAAGCCCCGATACCAGTAGGAGCGACTTCAGTCGCGATGCCTTTGTCCTGGAGCCTCCAGAGCAAGAGCATCGCGGCTGAAGCCGCTCCCACAAGTCGCGCCGACAAGACCAAGAGGGCCTCGTGGCGCGGGATTATTTCTTCTTCGGCCCGATCATCATGACCATCTGGCGGCCTTCCAGGCGGGGATAGGACTCCACCTGGCCGCTGTCGCCGATGTCTTCCTGGATCTTGCGGGCCAGGTTCTGGCCCAGGTCCTGGTGGGACATCTCACGGCCGCGGAAGCGGATGGTGACCTTGACCTTGTCGCCCTCTTCCAGGAACCGCAGCATGTTGCGCAGCTTGATCTGGTAGTCGCCCACGTCGGTGACGGGGCGGAACTTCACTTCCTTGATCTCTACCTGCTTCTGCTTCTTCTTGGCGGCTTGCGCCTTCTTCTGGGCTTCGAACTTGAACTTGCCGTAATCCATGATGCGGCAGACCGGCGGATCGCCATTGGGCTGGATCTCGACCAGGTCCATGCCCGCTTCCTGCGCCAGCGCCAGCGCCTCGTCGCGGCTCAGGATACCGAGCTGTTCCGCATCGGCACCGATGACACGTACCCGCGGCACGCGGATTTCCAGGTTACGGCGATTGCCCTTGTTGTCGGTGGTTGCGATACCACGATCCTCCAGAAGAAGTGATGAAAAAGACCGCCGAGTCTGAGCGTTCGGGCTCAGCGCCGGGTTTCGGTCTCCAGTCGTTCGATGAAGTCGGCCAGCGGCATGCTGCCCAGGTCCTCGCCGGAACGGGTACGCACAGAAACCGTCCCCGTCTCTTTCTCGCGGTCACCGACCACGAGGAGGTAAGGCACTTTCTGCATCGTATGCTCGCGGATTTTATAGCCGACTTTCTCGTTGCGCAAATCCGATTGTACCCGGAAACCTTTGTCGACAAGGGTTTGCGTCACCCGGGCGGCGTAATCGGCTTGCGCATCGGTGATGCTGAACGCCACCGCCTGAACCGGCGCCAGCCAGGTCGGCAGCAGGCCCGCGTGATGCTCGATCAGGATGCCGATGAAGCGCTCCATCGAACCCACGATGGCCCGGTGCAGCATCACGGGATGCCGCTTCTGCGAGTGCTCGTCGACGTATTCGGCACCCAGGCGCTCGGGCATCATGAAATCCACCTGCATGGTGCCGACCTGCCAGTCGCGGCCGATCGAATCCTTCATGTGGTATTCGATCTTGGGGCCGTAGAACGCGCCCTCGCCAGGCAGTTCCGTCCATTTCACCCCGGCGGCCGACAGCGCGCTGCGCAGCGCGGCCTCGGCGCGATCCCACACGTCGTCATCGCCGATGCGTTTTTCCGGACGCAGCGCCAACGCCACGTCGATGTGCTCGAAACCGAAGTCGGCGTAGACCTGCATGGCCTGCGCATGGAAGGCGGTGACTTCCGGCTCGATCTGCTCCGGCGTGCAGAAGATGTGGCCGTCGTCCTGGGTGAAGGCGCGCACGCGCATGATGCCGTGCAGCGCGCCGGACGGCTCGTTGCGGTGGCAGCCGCCGAATTCGCCGTAGCGGATCGGCAATTCGCGGTAGCTGTGCAAGG
>JBIQMK010000100.1:0-11550 GCA_044463365.1 Rhodanobacter sp.
GCGCGCTCGGCGTAGGTGAACTGGTCCATGTAGAAGCCGTCGGATTCGCGCGCCAGCTGCTCGGCGGCGCCGTAGACGTCGGTGCCGTCGATGAGGTGGCTGCGCCCGCCGAAGCGCTCGATCTGCGCGATCTTGTCGCACGAGGTGCGGCGTGGCATCGCGGCGATGAAGGGCAGATCCAGCAGGCGCGCGAAGTACGCCTCGGAAATCGCGGTGCTGCCGCTGGATGCCTCGATCACCGGTTGGTCTTCATGCAACCAGCCGTTGCAGATCGCGTACAGGAACAGCGAACGCGCCAGTCGATGCTTCAGGCTGCCGGTGGGGTGCGCGGATTCGTCCTTGAGGTAGAGCGGAATGCCGGGAAACGCGGGCAGATCCAGGCGGATCAGGTGCGTGTCGGCGGAACGCGATGCCTCGGCGGCCAGGATTTCGATGGAGCGGCGGGTCCAGCTTGGCATGGTGCGGCCTGTGGTTCGGGTTGTGTCTTGGCGGCGCGGCCCTTCGACTTCGCTGCGCTACGCGCAGGGTGAACGGCTGAGGATGGCGCGAATGTTGAACCGTTCACCCTGAGGGTAGCGCAGCGAAGTCGAAGGGTGCCTGACGCCGGTCAGACCTCCAGTGTGGCCAGATCGCCCTTTTCCTCCAGCCACGCCTTGCGGTCGCTGGCGCGTTTCTTCGCCAGCAATAGATCCATCACCCGCGCGGTGCCGTCTTCCTCGCCGGTGGTCAGCTGCACCAGCCGGCGGGTGTCGGGGTGGATGGTGGACTCGCGCAACTGCGGCGGGTTCATTTCGCCCAGGCCCTTGAAGCGGGTGGTGCTGACCGCGCCTTTCATCTTCTCGCGCTCGATCCGCTGCAGCATCGCCACCTTCTCGCCTTCGTCCAGGCAATAGAACACCTGCTTGCCCACGTCGACGCGGAACAGCGGTGGCATCGCCACGAACACATGGCCTTCGCTGACCAGCTTGGGGAAGTGCTTGAGGAACAGCGCCGACAGCAGGGTGGCGATGTGCAGGCCGTCGGAATCGGCGTCGGCCAGGATGATGATCTTGCCGTAGCGCAAGCCGCTCAGATCGTCCTTGCCCGGGTCGCAGCCGATGGCGACGGCCAGGTTGTGCACCTCTTCCGATGCCAGCACCAGGGTGGATTCCACCTCCCAGGTGTTGAGGATCTTGCCGCGCAGCGGCAGGATCGCCTGGAATTCCTTGTCGCGCGCCTGCTTGGCGCTGCCGCCGGCGGAGTCGCCCTCGACCAGGAACAGCTCGGTGCGGGTGAGGTCGGTGGCGGTGCAGTCGGCCAGCTTGCCGGGCAGGGCGGGGCCCTGGGTGATCTTCTTGCGCACCACCTGCTTGGAGGCCTTCAGGCGCGCGCTGGCGCGTTCGATCGCCAGCTGTGCGATGCGCTCGCCAACCTCGGTGTGCTGGTTCAACCAGATGCTGAAGGCGTCGTGGATGATGTTCTCGACCATGCCGGCGGCATGGCGCGACGACAGCCGCTCCTTGGTCTGGCCTGCGAATTGCGGATCGCGCAACCGCGCCGACAGCACGAAGGACAGCCGCTCCCACACGTCTTCCGGCGCCAGCTTCACGCCGCGCGGCAGCAGGTTGCGGATGTCGCAGAATTCGCGGATGGCCACGGTGAGGCCGCTGCGCAAGCCGTTGACGTGGGTGCCGCCCTGGGCGGTGGGGATCAGGTTGACGTAGCTCTCCTGCACCAGCTCGCCTTCGGGCAGCCAGGCCAGCGCCACGTCCAGGCCTTCGGTATCGCGCGCCACGTGATGCACGAACAACTCCGCCGGCATCGCTTCGGCGCCGTCGAGTTCGCTGCTCAGGTAATCGCGCAGGCCGTCCTCGTAATGCCACTCGATGACTTCGCCGCTGGCCGCGTCGGTCAGCTTCACATGGAGCCCGGCGCACAACACCGCCTTGGCGCGTAGCAGGTGCTTCAGCTTGGGCAAGGAGATTTTCGGCGTGTCGAAATATTTGGGGTCGGCCCAGAAACGCAGCCGGGTGCCGGTGCGCTTTTTGGGCACCGTGCCGAGCAGTTCCAGTTCGCTGGCGCGGTTGCCGTTCTCGAACGCCATGCGCTGTTCGCTGCCGTTCCGGCAGATGGTGACTTCCACCCGGCTCGACAGGGCATTGACCACCGAGACGCCCACGCCATGCAGGCCGCCGGAGAAGCTGTAGTTGTCGCCGGAAAACTTGCCGCCCGCATGCAGCCGGGTGAGGATCAGTTCGACACCGGGATGCCTTCGTCGGGATGGATGTCCACCGGCATGCCGCGGCCGTCGTCGCTCACTTCCACCGAGCCATCGGCGTGCAGCGTTACCTCGATATGGCCGGCATGGCCGGCCAGCGCCTCGTCCACCGAGTTGTCCACCACCTCCTGTACCAGGTGATTGGGCCGGCTGGTGTCGGTGTACATGCCGGGCCGGCGCTTGACCGGATCCAGGCCGGAGAGGACTTCAATATCGGCGGCGTCGTAACGATTGCTCATGGGGCGATGACTGTGAAAGGTAACGGGGCAGGATGGGCGGCGGGGGCGAGGAGGTCAAGGGTCGGTGAGGCGTGCAGGCCCTCCTGATTTTGCTCATCATCCCTGCGGAAGCAGGGATCCAGTGCCTCCAACCGGTTGACTGCAAAGGCACTGGATTCCTGCTTTCGCAGGAATGACGGGTCAACGTCGATCGATCAGGCCTTCCCTAACCGTCCAGCGGCGCGCAATGGCGATCCAGCCAGGCCAGATCGGCGCCGTCCAGCAGCGGCGACAGCGCCGCGCGCACGGCGGCGTGGTAGTCGTCCAGCCAGGCGCGTTCATCAGGATTGAGCAGGGCCGGCTCCAGCGCGCGGCGGTCGAACGGACACAGGGTCAATGTCTCGAACGCCAGGAAGTCCCCGAACTCGGTCCGGTCGGCCTCGATCACCACCGCCAGATTCTCGTGGCGGATGCCGTGACGGCCGGGCTTGTACAGGCCCGGTTCGATCGAGCTGATCATGCCCGGTTCCAGTGGCACCAGCGCGCCACCGGGCGACGGCGGGCGGATGCCGTGCGGACCTTCGTGCACATTGAGGAAGTAGCCCACGCCGTGGCCGGTGCCGTGGCCGTAATCCATGCCGCCGGCCCACAGCGGTGCGCGCGCCAGCGCATCCAGTTGCGGGCCGCTGGCGCCCTTCGGGAAGCGGGCGCGCGACAGCGCGATCATGCCCTTCATCACGAAGGTAGCGTCGCGCCGTTGTTCGGCTGTGGTCTCGCCCAGCGCCAGCACGCGGGTGATGTCGGTGGTGCCGCCCAGGTACTGCCCGCCCGAGTCGACCAGCAGCAGGCCTTTCGCCTGCAGCTTGCTGTGCGCCTCGGACGTGGCGCGGTAGTGCGGCAACGCGCCGTTGGCGAGGTAGCCGGCGATGGTGGCGAAGCTTTCGCCGACCCAGCCCGGTTGCGCCGAACGTTGCCGGTGCAGCAGAGCGTCGACGTCCAGTTCGGTGAGCGATTCTCCGGCGGCCAGCCGGTCCTCCAACTCCCGAAACGCGCGGACCAGGGCCACGCCGTCACGGCGCATCACCTCGCGGATATGGTCCAGCTCGGCCGCGGTCTTGATCGCCTTGAACGCGGTGCTGGGATTGGCCGCTTCGATGCGCCCGGTGTGGGCCGGAATGGCGGCGGCGATGGCGCTGACCACGCGGCCGTTGTCCAGCAGCAGCTTGTCGTCGGCGGTCAGGGCGCCCAGGGCGCCGGGCAGGTTTTCGTAAGGCGCGATATCGATGCCGTCGGCGGCCAGTTCGGCGGCTAGCGCATCATCGAGCTTGGCCCGATCGACGAACAGGACAGCGCGGCCCTCGGCCTCGACCAGCAGATGCGCCAGGAACACCGGATTGCACTCGACATCGCTGCCGCGCAGGTTGGTCAGCCAGGCAATGTCGTCCAGGCTGGAAAGCAGGTGGTGGCTGGCGCTCTGCGCGCGCATCGCCTCACGCAACCGCGCCAGCTTGTCGGCACGCGGCACGCAGGCGTAGACGGGGTCATGCGCGAACACCGGCGCCTGCGGCAGGGCGGGGCGATCGGGCCAGATCAGGCCGGGCAGATCCAGGTCAATGCGGACGGTGGCACCGCCGACGGCCAGCTTGCGCTCGATCTGGCGCTGGCTGTTGACGGAAAGGCTGTCGCCGGCCACGGCCAGCACGTCGCCACGCTGCAGTTTCTGTTGCAGCCAGGAGAGGTGGTCGGGCACGTCCGCCACGCGTTCCTTCATCAAGGCGATGCCACTGCCGGCCAGCTGCTGCTCGGCTTGGGAGAAATAACGCGAATCGGTCCACAGCCCCGCCTCGGTCGCGGTGACCACGAGGGTGCCGGCCGAACCGTCGAAGCCGGACAGCCAGGTACGCGCCTGCCAGTGTGCGGGCAGGTATTCGGACAGGTGCGGGTCGGCGCTGGGGACGAGCACGGCGGCGATGCCGTGTTGCTGCATGGCGGCGCGCAAGGCGGCCAGGCGGGTCGGTACGGGCTGGTTCATCGCTGGATATTAGCAGCCGCGTCGGGTCCATCGGCCGCGCCCAGCCGGGTCATCGCGAGGGGTTTTGTCATGCCAGCTGAATCTTTCGTCAGTAATTTGCGCTGATCCCTCGCGGCTGGACGCCGATGCCGCTAAAATGCCGATTTCCAGCACGGCTGAATTTCATGACCCCCCTGATCTTCGTCACCGGCGGTGTAGTGTCCTCGCTTGGCAAGGGCATCGCGGCGGCGTCACTCGCGTCCATTCTTGAGGCTCGCGGGCTCTCGGTCACCATGATGAAGCTCGACCCCTATATCAATGTCGATCCGGGCACGATGAGCCCGTTTCAGCACGGCGAGGTCTATGTGACCGACGACGGTGCCGAGACAGATCTTGACCTGGGGCATTACGAGCGCTTCATGCACACCCGCCTCACCGGCAAGAATTCCATCACCACCGGCAAGATCTACGAAAGCGTGATCCGCAAGGAGCGCCGGGGCGATTACCTCGGCGCCACGGTGCAGGTGATCCCGCACATCACCGACGAGATCAAGCACTGTATCCACGAAGCCACGCGCGGCTTCGACGTGGGCTTGGTGGAGATCGGCGGCACCGTGGGCGACATCGAATCGCTGCCGTTCCTGGAGGCCATCCGCCAACTGCGCGTGGAGCAGGGCCCGGAGAAGGTGGTGTTCATGCATCTCACCCTGGTGCCGTTCATCAAGGCCGCCGGCGAGATCAAGACCAAGCCGACCCAGCATTCGGTGAAGGAGTTGCGCTCGATCGGCATCCAGCCGGACATCCTGCTGTGCCGCTGCGAGGAGGCCCTGCCGGAGGCAGAGCGTCGCAAGATCGCGCTGTTCACCAACGTGCCCGAGTCCGCCGTGATCAGCGCGCCGGATGTCGACGTGATCTACAAGATGCCACTGTGGCTGCACAGCCAGGGGTTGGACGACATCGTGGTGAAGCGGCTGGGCCTGGATGCCGAGCCGGCGGACCTGTCCAGTTGGCAGCGCACGGTCGACGCCGTGGAGCACCCGAAGAACGAGGTCACCATCGCCATCGTGGGCAAGTACGTGGAGCACAAGGACGCGTACAAGTCACTGGCCGAGGCGCTGCGCCATGGCGGCATCCGCCAGCAGACGCGGGTGAACCTGGACTGGATCGACTCCGAGCAGATCGAGGCCGAAGGCGCCGCCGAAGTGCTGGGCAGGGTCGATGCGATCCTGGTGCCCGGCGGTTTCGGCAAGCGCGGCTTTGAAGGCAAGGTGCTGACTGCCAAATACGCGCGCGAACACGGCGTGCCGTATTTCGGCATCTGCTACGGCATGCACGCGGCGGTGGTGGATTTCGCCCGCCACGTGGCCGGCCTCACCGATGCCGATTCCAGCGAGAACGACCGCAACACGGCCAACCCGGTGATCGGCCTGATCACCGAGTGGACCACGGCCAGCGGCGAGATCGAGCAGCGCACCGACCGCTCCGACCTGGGCGGCACCATGCGCCTGGGCGCGCAGGAATGCCGGCTCAAGGCTGGCACGCTGGCGCGCCAGCTTTATGGTCAGGAGGTGGTGCGCGAGCGCCATCGTCATCGCTACGAATTCAACAACCGCTACCGCCAGTCGTTCGAGGATCAGGGCCTGGTGATTTCCGGCAAGTCGATGGATGACCTGCTGGTGGAAGTGGTGGAACTGCCGCAGCAGCAGCATCCGTGGTTCCTGGCCTGCCAGGCCCACCCGGAGTTCACCTCCACGCCGCGGGACGGCCATCCGCTGTTCAGCGATTTCGTCCGTGCCGCGGCCGAGTACAAGGCCGTGCGCGACGGCGAACCGCTGGCCGTGCAGGCCAGCGCATGAGGCGGCATGGCCTATTGATCGGGAAATACGTCCTATGAAGCTTTGCGGATTCGATATCGGGCTGGACCAGCCCTTGTTCCTGATCGCTGGCCCCTGCGTGGTGGAGTCCGAGCAATTGCAGTTGGACACCGCCGGCACGCTGAAGGAAATCACCAGCGGGCTCGGCATCCACTTCATCTTCAAGTCCAGCTTCGACAAGGCGAACCGCTCGTCCGGCGAAAGCTTCCGCGGGCCGGGGCTGGAAGAAGGCCTGCGCATCCTGGGTGAAGTGAAACGCCAGATCGGCGTGCCGGTGCTCACCGACGTGCACGAATACACCCCGATGGACGAAGTGGCGTCGGTGGTCGACGTGCTGCAGACGCCCGCCTTCCTGTGTCGGCAGACCGACTTCATCCAGAAGGTGGCGCGCGCCGGCAAGCCGGTGAACATCAAGAAGGGGCAGTTCCTGGCCCCCTGGGACATGAAGCACGTGGTGGCCAAGGCCAAGGCCGCCGGCAACGACAGCATCATGGTCTGCGAGCGCGGCGCAAGCTTCGGCTACAACAACCTCGTTTCCGACATGCGCTCGCTCAGCGTGATGCGTGACACCGGCTGCCCGGTGGTGTTCGATGCCACCCATTCGGTGCAATTGCCGGGCGGGCAGGGCGCCACCTCGGGCGGCCAGCGCGAATTTGTGCCGGTGCTGGCGCGCGCCGCCGTGGCGGTGGGCGTGGCCGGGCTCTTCGCCGAGACCCACCCCGATCCCAGCAAGGCGCTGAGCGATGGCCCCAACGCGTGGCGGCTGGACAAGATGAAGGCGCTGCTGGAGACGCTGCTGGAACTCGACGCCGTCACCAAGCGGCATGGCTTTCTCGAACAAGGCGTCTAGGCATCCGGCCACGCGCGAATTCGCCCCTATACCCCACTGACCATTCAACTCGACCAACGGAAACCGCATGAGCAACCAGATCACCCGCATCCACGCCCGTGAAATCCTCGACTCGCGTGGCAACCCCACGCTGGAAGCCGAAGTCACGCTCGCCGACGGCGCGTTCGGCCGCGCCGCGGTACCCAGCGGCGCCTCGACCGGTTCGCGCGAAGCGGTTGAACTGCGCGATGGCGACAAGTCGCGTTACGGCGGCAAGGGCGTGAAAAATGCGGTGGCCAACGTCAACGGGACCATTGCCGACACGCTGAAGGGTTTCGATGCCGCGGACCAGAAAGGCCTGGATGCGAAGCTGATCGCGCTGGACGGCACGCCGAACAAGGGCAAGCTGGGTGCAAACGCGCTGCTCGGTGTTTCGATGGCCGCGGCGCATGCGGTGGCCGCCTCGCGCGGCGAGCCTCTGTGGAAATACCTGTCGAAGGATGGCAAGCCCGGTGCCCTGCCGGTGCCGATGATGAACATCATCAACGGCGGCGAGCACGCGGACAACAACATCGACGTGCAGGAGTTCATGGTGTTGCCAGTGGGCTTGCCCAGCTTCGCCGAAGCGCTGCGCGCCGGCGCCGAGATCTTCCACGCGCTGAAGAGCGTGCTGAAGGGCAAGGGCCTCAACACCGCCGTCGGCGACGAAGGCGGCTTTGCGCCCAACCTGCGCTCCAACATCGAGGCGCTGGACACCATCCTCGAGGCGGTCAACAAGACCGGCTACAAGGTGGGCAGCGAAATCCTGCTGGGCCTGGATGCGGCCAGCTCGGAGTTCTACAAGGACGGCAAGTACGACCTGGCCGGCGAAGGCAAGAAGTACAGCTCGGCCGAGTTCGTCGATCTGCTGGCCGGCTGGGCCAAGCAGTACCCGATCATCACCATCGAGGACGGCATGGCCGAAGGCGACTGGGACGGCTGGAAGCTGCTGACCGACCGGATCGGCGATTCCGTGCAGGTGGTGGGCGACGATCTGTTCGTCACCAACCCCACCATCTTCCGCGAAGGCATCGAGAAGAAGATCGCCAACTCGATCCTGATCAAGGTGAACCAGATCGGCACGCTGTCCGAAACGCTGGAAGCGATCGCGATGGCCGACGCGGCGAAGTACTCGGCGGTGATCTCGCACCGCTCCGGCGAAACCGAGGACACCACCATTGCCGACATCGCGGTGGCCACCACGGCGACCCAGATCAAGACCGGCTCGCTGTGCCGCAGCGACCGCGTGGCCAAGTACAACCAGCTGCTGCGCATCGAGGAAGCCCTCGGCAGCGCCGCGCGCTATGCCGGTCGTGACGCGTTCCCCAACCTGACGCGCCTGCCCGGTTGACGGGAGCCACGACATCCCATGCTGCGCTGGGTTGCCCTGATCTTGATCGTCATGCTTGTCGGGCTGCAGCTGAAACTGTGGTCCGGCAGCGGCGGCGTGCGCGAGGTGGACACCTTGCGCATTTCGCTGAAGAAACAGGCTGACGAAAACGCACGGCTACTGCAGCGCAACCAGGCGCTGGCGGCCGACGTGCTGGATCTGAAGCAGGGCGAGCAGGCGGTCGAGGCGCGTGCGCGCAACGAGTTGGGCCTGATCAAGCCTGGCGAGACGTTCTATCAGGTGGACGAAAGGCCGGCCACGGCGGCCAGCGTTTCGCTGCCGCCCCCGCCACCCGCTGCGCCACCCGCGGGCGCGCAATGACCGGCCCGCTGTGGTGCGTGGTGCCGGCTGCCGGGCGCGGCACGCGGGTGGGTGGCAGTTGTCCCAAGCAATACTTGCCGCTTGCGGGGCGGTCGTTGATCGAACACACGCTGGAACGCCTTGCTGCACATCCGCAAATCGCCGGGCTGGTGGTGACACTGGGTGCGGACGATGCGCACTGGCCTGGCATCACCGAACTCGACGGCAAGCGCGTGCTGACCGCCGTGGGCGGCGCCGAGCGCAGCGACTCGGTGCTGGCCGGCATCGATGCCTTGCCCGCCGCGGTCGGGCAGGACGACTTCGTGCTGGTGCACGATGCGGCACGCCCCTGCGTGCGCCTGGCCGACATCAGCGCGTTGATCGAGCGCGGGAGTGCGAGGGATGGCGGCTTGCTGGGAGCGCCGCTGCGCGACACGTTGAAGCGCGCCGACGCGGCCGGTTGCAGCGCGCGGACCGAACCGCGCGACCAGCGCTGGCGCGCGTTCACGCCGCAAATGTTCCGTCGTGGTCAACTGGCCACGGCGCTGCGCACGGCGGCGAGCGATGGCCGGATCGTCAGCGACGAGGCGATGGCGATGGAACTGGCCGGTTACGCCCCGCTGCTGGTGGAAGGCGCCGAAGACAACATCAAGGTCACCACCGCGGCGGATTTTCCGCTGGCGGCGTACCTGCTTTCAAGGACCGTGACATGAACGCCATCGCGACGAACCCCCTCGCGCTTTCGCCCGGCACGCCGCGATGAGGATCGGCCAGGGCTTCGACGTGCATGCATTCGGCGAGGGCGACCACGTCATGCTGGGTGGCGTGCGCGTGCCGCATGAGCGCGGGCTGGTGGCGCATTCGGACGGCGACGTGGTGATCCATGCATTGTGCGACGCGATTTTCGGCGCGCTGGCGCTGGGCGATATCGGCACGCATTTCTCGCCACGCGACGAGCGCTGGCGCGGTGCCGACAGCCGCCAGTTCCTGCGCCATGCCGCGCAGTTGATGAGGCAACAGGGTTATCTGCTGGGCAACGCGGACGTCACCGTGATCGGCGAGGCGCCGAAAGTCGGTCCGCACGTGGCGTCCATCCGCGAATGCCTTGCCGCCGACCTCGGCAGCGACATCGGCCGCATCAGCGTCAAGGCCACCACCACCGAAAAACTCGGCTTCTGCGGCCGGGGTGAAGGGATCGCCGCGCAAGCGTGCGTCCTGCTGGAGCGCGCGTGACCGAAGTAGAAGCCCGCAGCGCCGCCAGCCGGTTGCACGACCAGCTCGACGTCATCGTCGAGCTGCTGCATCGGCACGAGGCGGACGGCCGCCTGCCCGCGGACGTGCTGATCGATCTGCGCCAGCAGCTCGACGAGCTGCATCCGGCCGACATCGCCTTCATCCTCGAATCGCTGCCACTGGATGACCGCCTGGCGATCTGGCAACTGGTCAAGGCCGACCGCGACGGCGAGATCCTGCTGGAAGTCTCCGACGCGGTGCGCGAATCGCTGATCGCGGACATGGATCGCCACGAGATCCTGGCCGCGGCCGAGACCCTCGATGCCGACGAGCTGGCCGATCTGGTCGAGGACCTGCCCACGGCGATGCTGCCGGAGCTGATGGCGGGCCTGGATGCGCAGCAGCGCGAGCAGGTGCAGTCGGCGCTGTCGTACGAGGACGACCAGCTTGGCGCGCTGATGGATTTCGAGATGGTCACCATCCGCGAGGATGTGAGCCTGGAAGTCGTGCTGCGCTACCTGCGCCGTTGGGACGAGCTGCCCGCGCAGACCGACAAGCTGTTCGTGATCAACCAGGACAACCTGCTCACCGGCGTGCTGCCGTTGCACTGGCTGCTGGTCAACGCGCCCGACAAGATGGTCAGCGAGGTGATGGCGCCGGACGTCAACACCTTCCATCCGGAAAACGACGCCTATGAAGTGGCGCAGGCGTTCGAGCGCTATGACCTGGTGACCGCGCCCGTGGTGGACGACCACGGCCACCTGATCGGCCG
Organism: Rhodanobacter sp.; assembly: GCA_044463365.1. Classification (GTDB taxonomy): domain Bacteria; phylum Pseudomonadota; class Gammaproteobacteria; order Xanthomonadales; family Rhodanobacteraceae; genus Rhodanobacter. Next base: position 10,924 of record JBIQMK010000100.1, read on the forward strand.
CATCACCATCGACGCGATGGTCGACGTGATCCGCGAGGAAGGTGAGAGCGAAGCGCTGAGCCGCGCCGGCCTGCGCGAGGAGGAGGACATCTTCGCCTCCGTGTGGGCCAGTTTGCGCAACCGCTGGTCGTGGCTGGCGATCAACCTGGTGACCGCGTTCATCGCCTCGCGCGTGATCGGCCTGTTCGAGAACTCGATCGAGCGGCTGGTGGCGCTGGCCGCGCTGATGCCGATCGTGGCTGGCATCGGCGGCAACTCCGGCAACCAGACCATCACCATGATCGTGCGCGCGCTGGCGCTCAACCAGATCACCGCCGAAAGCGCCAAGCGGTTGTGGCGCAAGGAACTGACCGTGTCGCTGCTGAACGGGCTGATCTGGGGCGGCGTGATCGGCATCGTGGCGTGGTGGCTTTACGACAGCCTGTCGCTGGGCCTGGTGATGACCGCCGCGATGACGTTGAACCTGCTGCTGGCCGCGTTTGCCGGCGTAGGCATTCCCGTGTTGATGACCAAGCTCGGCCGCGATCCGGCACTGGGTTCCAGCGTGCTGATCACCGCGATGACCGACAGCGGCGGCTTCTTCATCTTTCTGGGCCTGGCCTCGATTTTCCTGATGTAACGCAGCGC
>JBIQMK010000101.1:0-11460 GCA_044463365.1 Rhodanobacter sp.
GTAACGCTTGCCCTTCGCGCCCGCCATCAACAGGAAGGAGCCCATGCTGCAGGCCTGGCCGATGCACATGGTGCTGACGTTCGGCTTGATGAACTGCATCGTGTCGTAGATCGCCAGGCCAGCCGTAACCGCACCGCCGGGACTGTTGATGTAGAACTGGATGTCCTTGTCCGGGTTCTCGGATTCCAGGAACAGCATCTGCGCAACCAGCAGATTGGCCACCTGGTCGTTGACCTCGCCAACGAGGAAGATCACGCGCTCTTTCAACAGGCGTGAGTAGATGTCGTAGGAGCGCTCGCCACGGGCCGTCTGCTCGACGACCATCGGTACCAAATTGAGGTTCTGGATCTGATCCATGGCCATTAGCAGCTCTCCGGGTGATGTGCCTGACAGTATGGCATCCGGCCCGATACATCCTCGGGCCGGATCGAAACGGTACCGATGGAATCAGGCACCAGCCGGGCGCATCACCTCGTCGAAGCTCAGATCCAGACGGGTGGTCTTGGCATGTTCCGCCACCCACTCGGCAACCTGGTCTTCCATCACGCGATTCTGCAGCCCGGTCATCAATTGGGGGTCGCTGTTGTAGAGTTCAATGACCTTCTCCGGCTCCTCGTACGTCGAGGCGATGGCCGCCAGTTGTTCCGCCACGCGGGTGCGGTCGATCTTGATCCCTTCCTTGCGGGCAATTTCGCTCATCAGCAGGCCCGCGATCACGCGCTTGCGCGCCATCGGCACGGCCGATTCGACAAGCTGCGGCGACGGCTGCTCGCCACGCGGCACGCTGTTGGCCGCCAGGTTCTGTGCCTCCGACTGCACCAGCAGGCGGGGCACGTCCAATCCGCTGTGCGCCTGGGCGATTTTCTCGGCCACCTCGGACTTCAACTGCCCCATCAGCGCGGCTTTCAATTCCCGCTCGAGATTGGCGCGCACTTCCTTGCGGAAGGTGTCGAGGTTGCCATCGGCAATGCCGAACAACTTGGCGAACTCGCCGTCGACCTCGGGCAGGTTCTGGGCCTGCACCTTGACGACCTTGAAGCTTACCTTTGCGGTCTTGCCGGCCAGCTTCTCGTTGCGGAAATCGGCGGGGAACGCGACGTCCGTCTCGAACTCGTCGTTGGCGCGGCGTCCCAGCAGCGAGTCGTCCAGCGCCTTGAACAGCGTTCCGGACCCCAGCACGCTTCCCGCGCGCTCCAGGCCTTCGGCCGGGAAGCGGTAATCGTCGACCGTGGCGGCATAGTCGAACAGCACGAAATCGCCGTCCACGGAGGCACGATCGACCTCGTCGAAGCTGCGGCGCTGCTGGCGCAGGGTCTCGAGCATCTTGTCGATGTCGGCGTCGGTCACGCTGGCTGCGGGGCGCGTGATCTCCAGCGCGGCCACGTCGACCACCGGGAACTCGGGCATGATCTCGAACGTGGCGGTGTACGCAATCTCGCCGTTCTCCGGCTTGCCTGTCGTGTCGATCGCCGGATTCGCGATCGGCTGCAGTTTTTCCTGCGTCACCGCCTCGCGCAACGTGCTCCCGATCAGGTCGGACAGCACCTCACCACGCACCTGCTCGCCAAAACGCTGCTTGATCACGGCCGGCGGCACCTTGCCGGGCCGGAACCCCTTCAGGCGCGCTGTACGGCCCATCTCGGCTATACGTGCGCTCACCTGCGAATCGAAGCGCTCCGCGGGAAACTTCACCGTGAGCTTGCGCTCGAGGGTGCCGATGTTCTCAACCGAAACCTGCATGACGTCTCCTGGTACTACCTGATGTTTGGGCCTGCCGCAGGCACCATGGCGGCTAGGCCGCCGCAAATGAAAAGACCAGCTTGACACGGTGCGAAAGGGGGGACTCGAACCCCCACGGGGTTAACCGCCAGAACCTAAATCTGGTGCGTCTACCAATTCCGCCACTCTCGCCTTGCCGCAACTGGCGCAACAAAAACCTCACCCCTGCCGCGCCGGTCACCGTCACCCCGGACACCGCCACCATCGTGTTCACCGACAGCGTTTGGGCACTGGATAACGGGCCATTTTACGGTTGCCACGCTACGCAGCACAAGCCACGCCGGACCGTCTGCGGTGCTCTACAACGCGCACGATGACCGCCAGGTCCGCCTCCACGAAGTCGCGCCACCGGCGCGATCGCGGATAAAAAAACAGGCACCTACGTTGCCGTGAGGTGCCTGTTTCGATTGGTGGGCCGTGAAGGATTCGAACCTTCGACCAATTGATTAAGAGTCAACTGCTCTACCAACTGAGCTAACGGCCCATGAACTGACGTGACGCCGGAACCGGGTTTGAAACTGGGGTGGATGATGGGATTCGAACCCACGACAACCGGAATCACAATCCGGGACTCTAACCAGCTGAGCTACATCCACCGTAAATCTTGCAACTGGCGCGCCAGACAGGACTCGAACCTGCAACCGTCGGCTTAGAAGGCCGATGCTCTATCCGGTTGAGCTACAGGCGCAGTCTCTGTGGCAGAACGTATCGCTGGTCGGGGCAGAGGGATTCGAACCCCCGACTTTTGCGTCCCAAACGCAACGCTCTACCAGACTGAGCTATACCCCGCTTTCGAATCCTCGGTTGATCAAACACCGAAGCCTTGAATTGTTACGGGTGACGCCTCGCCCAGTCAATCCGTGTCGAAGCACACCATGACATCTGGAACCATCTCCGCGATCGGAATGAAGCCCTCTTGCGGAGAAAACAGCGAGGCGCGAACACCTCGCCAACAGTATAAAAATGGTGCGCCCGGAGAGATTCGAACTCCCGACCACCTAGTTCGTAGCCAGGTACTCTATCCAACTGAGCTACGGGCGCACTGAAAAAACTGTTGCTCTGCCGTCGTCGACGTTGGGACATCGATGCGGTGAAGCAAGAAGCGGAATTATTCAGATTCCGCCGTCGTGCGTCAACCTTTTTTCGTGAATTTTTTTCTTTCGACTTCATGCGGCGACCGCGGATTGCCGCATGCGGCGCTCGGCATCACGCGAAAGCCGCGCAACCATCGCTGCGATACGAGGAAACGGTCAAGCCGGATGTGCCTCGCATCGTCGCGATCGTTTGGCCGTCCATTTCAGCCGTCGATGCCAGCCCTGTTCTGTGTCGCGGGATCGCCCACCTTGCCTACCGGCGAGCCGGCATCGCCCCTGGGCGGCGGCGGCGGCGGAGTGCCGCCGGTCGAGGCGTTCTTGGTCCAATCCGCCGGCGGGCCCGGAATGCGCCCGGCCATGATGTCGTCGATCTGGCTGGCATCGATGGTTTCATATTGCAGCAGCGCGTCGGCCATGACGTGAAGCTTGTCGAGGTTCGCCGTGAGCAGTTCCCGGGTACGCGCAAACGCACGATCAAGAATGCTCCGCACCACTTCGTCGATCTTGCTGGCGGTCTCGTTCGAGATGCTCTTGTGCTGGGTTACCGAGCGGCCCAGAAAAACCTCGTCCTCGTCCTCGCCGTAGGTGATCGGGCCAAGCTCGTCGGACAGGCCCCACTTGGTCGCCATGTTGCGCGCCATCTTGGTGGCCCGCTCGATGTCGTTGGAGGCACCGGTGGTGACCTTGTCCGCGCCGAAGATCAACTCTTCGGCCACGCGACCGCCATACAGCGAGCACAACTGCGATTCGATCGCCACCCGGTTGATGCTGTACTTGTCGCCTTCGGGCAGGTACATGGTGACGCCCAGCGCACGGCCGCGCGGAATGATCGTCACCTTGTAGACCGGGTCGTGCTCGGGCACCAGGCGACCGACGATGGCGTGTCCGGCCTCGTGGTAGGCGGTGAGCTTCTTTTCGTCCTCGCTCATCGCCATCGAGCGCCGTTCGCTGCCCATCAGGATCTTGTCGCGCGCCTTGTCCAGATGGCTCATGCGCACCTCGCGCGCGTTTTCGCGCGCCGCAAACAAGGCGGCCTCGTTGACGAGGTTCGCCAGGTCCGCACCGGAGAAACCCGGCGTGCCGCGCGCGATGGTCATCGCATTGACGTCGCTGGCGACCGGCACCTTGCGCATGTGCACCTTGAGGATCTGCTCGCGGCCGCGCACGTCGGGCAAGCCGACCACCACCTGGCGGTCGAAACGACCCGGGCGCAGCAGCGCCGGATCCAGCACGTCGGGGCGGTTGGTGGCGGCGATCACGATGATGCCTTCGGTACCTTCGAAGCCATCCATCTCCACCAGCAACTGGTTCAGCGTCTGCTCGCGCTCGTCGTGACCACCGCCAAGGCCGGCGCCGCGATGCCGTCCGACCGCGTCGATCTCGTCGATGAAGATGATGCACGGAGCGTGTTTCTTGGCCTGCTCGAACATGTCGCGCACGCGGCTGGCACCGACGCCCACGAACATTTCCACGAAGTCGGAACCGGAAATGGAGAAGAACGGCACCTTCGCCTCCCCTGCGATGGCTTTCGCCAGCAGGGTCTTGCCGGTGCCCGGCGGGCCCACCATCAGCACGCCACGCGGAATCTTGCCGCCCAGCTTCTGGAAGCGACCCGGATCGCGCAGGAACTCGACCAGTTCGCCGACCTCCTCCTTCGCCTCGTCGCAACCGGCCACATCGCTGAAGTTGACCTTGATCTGGTCCTCGCCCTGCAGCTTGGCGCGCGAACGACCAAAACTCATCGCGCCGCGACCGCCGCCACCGGACTGCATCTGGCGCATGAACCAGATGAACACGCCCACGATCAAAAGCACAGGCAGCCAGCTCACCAGCAAACCGATCAGCGAGAAACCCTCCGCCGGATCCTGGCGCACCTCCACGCCCTTGTCCTGCATCTGCTTGACCACCTCGTTGGTGGTGAAGCCAAGCATGGGCGCGACGGTGCGGAACGGGCTGCCGTCCTTCAGCTTGCCGCTGATGGTGGCTGGCTGATCGGCGCTGATCGTGGCGCTGGCCACGTTGCCGTTGTTCACGCTCTGCACGAAACCGCTGTACGGCATTTCGGACGAGGCCGCGCCGTGCGGGCTGAAGCTCTGGAACACGGTGAACAACACCACCGCGATGATTACCCAGAGCAACACGTTTTTCGCTGTTTCATTCATGCACGGTTCTCGCCGATGACGCTGCGGAGGGCTTGCGCCCCACCGCCAGCGCGTAGACCTCGCGCGACCGGGCGCGCGAGGCTTTGGGTTTACGCATCGTTACGCGGGTGAATTCCGCGCGCAAGTTGCGCAGGTAAACGTCAAAACCCGCTCCCTGGAACAACTTGATCAGGAACGAGCCGCCTGGCTTGAGCCACTGCTTGCTGAAATCGAGCGCCAACTCGGCCAGAACCATGGCACGGATCTGGTCGGTCAACGCTACACCACTCATATTGGGGGCCAGATCGCACAGCACAAGATCCAGCTTCTGCCCCTCCAGACGCGCTTCCAGCTCGCGCAGGACGGATTCCTCGCGGAAATCACCCTGCAGGAAATCGACGCCGGCGATGCTCTGCATCGGCAGGATATCGAGCGCCAGCACCTTGCCGGTGTCGCCGAGCCGGTTGCGCACCAGCTGCGACCAGCTGCCCGGCGCGGCGCCAAGATCGACCACATTGATACCCGGCTTGAGCAAATGGTCGCGATCGATCAACTCTTCGAGCTTGTAGACTGCGCGCGAACGCAAGCCGGCGGCCTGGGCCTTCTTCACATACTCGTCTTTGAAATGTTCGCGCAGCCAGACGGCGCTGCTCTTGCTGCGGGCCATGTCGTCGATGGTCACTTGTGGGGAGCTGGAGGGCGCATGATACCCTTTGCGGTTCCCCCACCGCGAATCGGCCACACCGCATGACCCTCTCCCCCTCGCAGAGCCGCTACCTGCGCAGCCTTGCACACGACCTCAGCCCCGTGGTCCTGCTCGGCAACAAGGGAGCCACCGAGGCGGTGGTGAAGGAGCTGAACCAGGCGCTGGATATCCACGAACTGGTCAAGGTCAAGCTCTCCGGCGGCGACAAGGACGAACGACAGGCACAAATCGACGTGCTGACCAACGGCACGCAGGCACAGCAGATCCACAAGATCGGCCACGTCGTGGTGCTCTTCCGTCGCAACGTGGATGAGCCGAAGATCGCGTTGCCGCGCTGAAACACCAGGAGCATCCCATGGATCTCTCGCTGGACCGCCCCGACGATTACCTGTTTGTGCGCCGCACGGGCGCCCATGCGATCACCCTGGCTGACCGGGAACTGAAACGCAGCTTCCTGCTGACACCCGACCACGTTGTCGAGAACTGGCCGGCGGATAGCGCGTGCATGCTGTCGGCGGACCACGTGGAAGCGCTTCTTGCGCTGCAGCCGGAACTGGTGCTGCTTGGCACGGGTCAGCGGCAGGTTTTTCCGGCTCCCGCGTTCATGGCCGGTTTCCTGCGCAAGGGCGTGGGTATCGAAGTCATGGACAATGCCGCGGCCGCGCGCACATACAACCTGCTGGCCAGCGAAGGTCGCCGGGTGGTGGCCGCATTCATCCTTGGCGCCGCCGAGGTTTCCTGACACCTACCGGGGTCGGGTGATTTACTGCGCCGGCAGGTACTTCAGCGGATCCACCGGATTCCCGTCCTTGCGGATCTGGAACTGCAGCTCGTTGCGGCTGGCACCAGTGGAACCCATTTCGGCAATCTGCTGGCCGACGCTGACGCGCTGCCCTTCCTTGACCAGCCGCTTGCGATTGTGGCCGTAAGCGGACAGATAGCTGTCGTTGTGCTTGATGATCACCAGCTCGCCATAACCGACCAGGCCATTGCCGCTGTAGACCACCACGCCACTGGCCGCGGCCAGCACGGGTTCGCCGGATTTGCCGGCTATCTCGATGCCGGGGATGGCATCACCGCTGCTGAACCGCTTGATCACCGAACCCGATGCCGGCCAGCGCCAGGTAATGCCGCCGGCCGAATGCGAGGCACCCACGGCCGCCGGCGGCGCGGCCGGCGGCAAATGCGAGGGCGCCGTCTCGCCGGCCACCGGAACGGCGGCGACCGTCGCGGATGCGCCCGCGCCAGCCGCGGCCGCCGCGCTTGCCCCCGCTTGCGCCGTGGAACCGGGTGCCGCGGCCGGTGGCTTCCCGGCCGGCGCTGGCGCCGGGGTGGGCGCCGTGGCCGGAATCGTCTGGAATACGGGCCCCGTTGCCCCCACCGCGGCGGGAGCGGCAACCCCTGCCGGCGGCGACAACTTCAACGTCTGGCCCGGCCAGATGGTGAACGGCGCGGCGATACCGTTCCATTGGGCGAGGTCCCGAAAGTCGACGCCACTGCGGAAGGCGATCGAGTACAGCGTGTCGCCACGCGCCACGACATAGGTGCCGCCCGGGATGGGCGTGCGGGCAGCGGACGCCGTGGAAGCCGTGGTCGGAGCGCCCGCGGACCGGGCTGGCGCGGTCGCCACGGCCGGTCCGACGGCCGGCTCGAACACCACCGAACTGCGCATGGTTCCGCAACCGGCCAGGGCCAGCGCTGCAAGCGAGGCAAAGAACACGTGCGGCAGTCGATTCATGGTCATCAGCATAGCGAGCCGTCCATTCCTTTTCACGATGCGCCGATTCAACGCAGCAGCCACCATCCCAGCAATGCGCCCAGCACCACCAGGGCCGCCCAACCGAACCACTCGATGTACTTGTGCAGCACGCGTTCGGCACGATCGCCGAAGAAGCGGATCAGCAGGGCCAGCAGCCAGACCCGCTTGCCCCGGCCCAACGCCATGCACCCCAGGAAGGGCAGGATCGGCACCGCCACGATGCCCGCCGCCCAGGTGATGAATTTCATCGGCACCACCGGTTGCAGGGCGGCCAGGATCAGCACGCCGAACATGCCCCAGCGGTGGGTCGCCATCTCGGTTCGCAGAACTTCCACGCCGTGTTCGATCGGGGCGAGGAAATGCAGGGCCTCGAGCGCGGGTTTCAAGGCATGGAACGCCCAGTGGCCCAACAGATAGCCCACCAGCGCGCCCAACAGCGAGAACAACAGGCTGATGTTCGCGAAATGGAACGCCCGCTGCCGCTTGCCCAGCATCATCGGCGCCAACATCACTTCCGGCGGAACCGGAAAGATGAAGGCCTCGACGAAACTCAGGCCGGAAAGGTAATAGATCGCGCGCGGCTCACGCGCCCATACCAGCGCACGGGCGTAAAGCGTACCGAACAGGCGCATCAGCCGATCCCGCCAAGCAGGGGCACGAAACTCACGGCGCCCAGTTCTTCCTGGATGAAGTCGCCCTGCCCGTCGCCACGCAGGCGAATCAGTGTCTGGCTGCTGGGCGACCCCACCGGCGCCACCAGCACCCCCGTGGGCGTCAGTTGATCGAGAATGCGGGTGGGCACGGTATCTCCTGCGGCGGTGAGAATGATCGCGTCGAAAGGCGCTTCGTCGGCCCAGCCCAGCTTGCCGTCATCATGTTTGGAGCGCAGGTTGGTCAACCCCAGTTGGCGGAAACGCCGCCGCGCCTGGCGCAGCAATTCCTCGATCCGCTCCACCGTGAACAATTGCGGCACCAGCGCCGCCAGCACCACCGCCTGGTAGCCCGAACCGGTGCCGATCTCCAGCACCTTGCGCGGCATGCCCTCTTTCGCGTCGAACGATTCCAGCAGCGCCTCGGTCATTCGCGCCACCACCCACGGCTGCGAAATGGTCTGGCCGTGGCCGATCGGCAGCGCCGTGTTCTCGTAGGCGCGCGCGTGCAGCGCCTGGTCGATGAAATGATGCCGCGGCGTGTTGCGGATGACTTCGATCACGCGCGAGTCGCGGATGCCCGTGTCTTTCAGGCTGTTGGCCAGCCGGTCGCGCGCACGTTGCGAAGTCATGCCTTCGCCCTTGAATGCCGCGGCAGGCAGAGGATAGGGATTCACCGTTCAAGCAACCTCATGTTGGGTGGCGGATCCATCCGCCAGATCATCGCTCAGCGCCTGCATCCAGCTGCTGACTTTTTCCAGTGCCTGGAAACGGGTCAGGTCCACGTGGATCGGCGTGACCGAAACAAAACCACGGCGCACCGCATCGAAATCCGTGCCCGGTCCGGCATCGTCGACCTCGCCCGCCGGCCCGATCCACCAGATCGGACGGCCGCGCGGATCGGCCCGCAACACGGATGGCGCCGCACGATGGCGCCGGCCAAGCCGGGTGACCTCGAAACCGGCTATCTGCTTCCACGGCAGGTCGGGTACGTTGACGTTGAGAATGGTATCGGCCGGCAGCGGATCGACCAGCAACCGCTGCATCAGCAACAGCACCGCACGTGCCGCCGACTCGTAATGGGTACCCTGGTGATCGCTGCTGACCAGCGAGACGGCAATGGCGGGCAACCCCAGGAAACGTCCCTCCATCGCCGCCGACACCGTGCCCGAGTAGATCACGTCGTCGCCGAGATTGGCCGAGTTGTTGATGCCCGACACCACGATGTCCGGCTCATCCTGCAACAGCCCCGACAGCGCCAGATGGACGCAATCGGTGGGCGTGCCGGCCACGCGGTAATAACCGTCGCCCATCGGCAGCACGCGTACGGGTACGTCGAGGGTCAACGAGTTGCTGGCGCCGGAGCGGTCGCGATCAGGCGCCACCACGGTCACCGTGCCGACCTTGCCCAGGCAATCGGCCAGCACGCGGATGCCCGGTGCATCCACGCCATCATCGTTGCTTACCAGAACTCGCATGCTGATCCGTAGGAAACCGTGAGCTGCAGCCGCCGGGGATGGTGGAGAGAGGCTGCTGGACAATGCGCCAGGTTGCGGGATTTCCACCAGGAACGTTCATCCGGCGCCGTGCGCTCCGAGCGTTCAAGTCTACCGTAGCGAAGCCCCGCATTCCCATGGCGCCGGTTCGCGCTGCAACGCGTTACCATGGCCGCATGAAACGCAAGCCCGCGCCGATCAGCGATGACGACAGCCGCCTGTTTCGCGAGGCGATCGGCGATACGCGGCCGATCGATGCGGTAGCCGCGCCCCCGGCGGCCGCGAAGCCGGCGCCCTATCCGCGCATGTTCGAGGCCGACGAGGCGGCGGTGGCGGGCGACCTGCTGAAACTCGACTTCGATCCGGCCTCGCTCGAAGTGGGCGAGGAGCTCAGCTACCTGCGCGAGGGCTATCCCCCCAAGCTGTTGCGGCAACTCAAGCGCGGCCAGTTCAGCGTGCAGGACCACATCGACCTGCACCAGATGAACGCCGCCGCGGCCCAGAGCAGCATCGTGGATTTTCTGGCCGAAGCGCGGCGCGAGGGCTGGCGCTGCGTGCGCATCGTGCACGGCAAGGGGCTGCGCTCCCGGGCGGCAGGCCCGGTATTGAAGGCGCTCACCGACCGGATGCTGCGCCGGCGGGACGACGTGATCGCCTTCGCTTCGGCGCGGCCCGCGCTGGGCGGCACAGGTGCGGTGGTGGTTTTGCTCAAACGGTAGACGAAACCATCATCCACCTTTCTGCACGAGCGGCTTCCGTAGGAGCGACTTCAGTCGCGATACTCCCGGATCACCTCGGCAAAAGGCATCGCGGCTGAAGCCGCTCCTACATCACAACAGCCAGTTCGCGCACCACGACGGTGGCGTAGGCGCCGGCGGGCAATTCGAACACCAGCTCCAACGCGTCGTCGGCCAGCCAGCGCCATTTCAAGGCTTGCGGCAACAGTCGCAGCGGACGGCGCTCCTGATCCATGCGTGCGGCCGCCAGGCCGTCGGCCAGATCCTGGTAGGCCGCACCGATTTCACGCTCCAGCGCGCCCGCTTCGTCTTGCGTCGGTGGTTCGCCCTGCCCCCACAGCGGGCCGGAGGGGTGGATGTCGCCGCGGGCCAGGCGCTCGGCCAGCACCTCGGTAAAAGGCTCCGGCCCGAACCACGAGCGCGAACCGGCCAGCGACCAGATTTCGCCCGCCAGCGGCTTATCCCATACGTGCCGTTCGACTCGCGCCGCCAGCACTTCGTTGAAGATCTGCGAGCGCGCGGCGGAGAGCAGGAACGATCGCTTGTCACGCTCCACCCGGCGCCCCGCGAACATCGCCCGGGCCTGTGCCACGTTGCCGCCTTCGCGGCCGAAGCGCTGCTCGCCGTAATAGTTGGGCACGCCGCGCGCAGCGATCTGCTGCAATACCTGTTCCGCCGCCTCACGATCGCCCTGCACCTCGCGCAACACCAGCACGAAGCGGTTGCCGCGCAGCGCGCCGCGCTTGAGCTTGCGCGAATGCCGCGTCGCCGCCAGCACTTTCACTTCCGTATGCGGAAACGTCGACCAGTCCGGCTCGGGTTTGCCCGCCAGTTGCACGGAGAAGGTCTGCCGGGTCACCGCGTGGCGATCCTTCATGCCGGCGTAGCCCACCGCAACCGGCGCCACGCCGGCGAACCGGGCCAGCTCGCGCGCCACCCAATCGGTGTTGGCGCCGCGCTTTTCCACCCACAGCAGGACATGCTCACCGGCGCCGTCAGCGTCGTAGCCGAGGATTTCCTCCACCTGGAAATCCTCAGGGCTGGTACGCAGCCGCGCGGTCAAGGGTGGGGTGCCACAGGCGTAGGGAAGTTCGGACA
>JBIQMK010000102.1:0-11390 GCA_044463365.1 Rhodanobacter sp.
GGCCATCACCTGGTCGCCCTCTTTCCAGCGCAGCAGGCCGGTATCGACAAACACGCAGGTCAGCCGATCGCCGATGGCCTTGTGCAGCAGCGCGGCCACCACCGAGGAATCGACGCCGCCGGACAGGCCCAGCAGGACGTGATCGTCACCGACCTGCTCGCGCACGCGGGCGATCTGGTCGTCGATGATGTTGGCCGCCGTCCACAGCGTGGCGCAGCCGCAGATCTCGCTGACGAAGCGCTTCAGCAAGGCCTCGCCCTGCTTGGTATGGGTGACTTCCGGATGGAACTGCACGCCGTACCAGCGCTTGTCGTCGTTTTCCATCACCGCGACCGGGATGCGCGCTGTGCGGCCGGTGACCGTGAAACCGGGCGGCGCCGTGGCGACGTGGTCGCCGTGGCTCATCCACACATCGAGCTTGTGGTCGCCGGGATGGTCATTGAGACCATTGAACAGCCGGCTGGGCGCGACGATGTCCACGCTGGCATGGCCGAATTCACGTGCGTCGGCCGCTTCGGTGGCGCCGCCCAGTTGCGCCGCCATCGTCTGCATGCCGTAGCAGATGCCCAGGATCGGCACGCCCGCATCGAACACCTGCTGCGGCGCCTTCGGTGCATCGGCCAGCGTGGTGGATTCCGGCCCGCCCGACAGGACGATGCCCTTGGCGCCGAACGCGGCGATCTGCGCTGGGTCGTGGTCCCACGCCCAGATCTCGCAATACACGCCGATCTCGCGGATGCGCCGCGCGATCAGCTGCGTGTACTGCGCACCGAAATCGAGGATGAGGATCTTGTCGTCGTGGAGCCGGGATACGGGATTCGGGATTCGGGATTCGGTCATGACGGCGTTTCAGCAGGGAATCGGGAATCGGGGATCGGGAACGGGAACGGGAAAAGCGTCAGGCCCGAGCGCTGGCCATGACACGCGAGGAACCGCTCTACCGATTCCCCATTCCCTATTCCCCATTCCCGGCACACTCAGGAATTCAGCCGGTAATTCGGCGCTTCCTTGGTGATCTGGATGTCGTGCGGATGCGCCTCGGTGACGCCGGCGGAAGTCACTTTCACGAACTGCGCCTTGTTGCGCACGTCCTCGATGGTGGCCGCGCCCAGATAGCCCATCGAGGCACGCAGGCCGCCGATCAGCTGATGGATGATGTTGCGCAGCGGGCCGCGATACGGCACGCGACCCTCGATGCCTTCGGGCACCAGCTTGTCCGCGTCGGCCTCTTCCTGGAAGTAGCGGTCCTTGGACCCCAGCGCCATCGCACCGATCGAGCCCATGCCGCGGTAGCTCTTGTACGAGCGGCCCTGGAACAGCTCGACCTCACCGGGTGATTCCTCGGTACCGGCAAACATCGAGCCGAGCATCACGCTGGAAGCGCCGGCAGCGAGCGCCTTGGGAATGTCGCCGGAATAGCGGATGCCGCCATCGGCGATCAACGGGATCTCGTCCTTCAACGCGGTGGCCACCATGTCGATGGCGGTGATCTGCGGCACGCCGACGCCGGCAACCACGCGCGTGGTGCAGATCGAACCCGGGCCAACACCGACCTTGACGGCATCCACGCCCACGTCGAGCAGCGCGCGCGCCGCCTCGCCGGTGACGATGTTGCCGGCGATGACCTGCACGTTCGGGTAGTTCTTTTTCACCCAGCCCACGCGATCGATCACGCCTTGCGAATGGCCATGCGCGGTATCGACCACCAGCACGTCCACACCGGCGTCCACCAGCGCGGCCACGCGTTGCTCGGTGTCGCCGGACACACCGACCGCCGCGCCGACCAGCAGCGCCTCGTGGTGATCCTTCGCCGCGTTGGGGTTGTCGCGCGCCTTCTGGATGTCCTTCACCGTGATCAACCCGCGCAACTGGAACGCGTCGTTGACCACCAGCACCTTCTCGATGCGGTGCTTGTGCAGCAGCAACAGCACTTCGTCCTGGCTGGCGCCTTCGCGCACGGTTACCAGCTTGTCCTCGCGGGTCATGATGTTGCGCACCGGATCATCGTGCTTGCGCTCGAAGCGCAGATCACGACTGGTGACGATGCCGACCAGCTTGCTGCCCTCGACCACGGGTACGCCGGAGATGTTGTGCGCATGGGTCAACCGCAGCACTTCGCGGATCGACGTCTCGGGACCCACGGTGATCGGGCTGCGGATCACGCCGGCCTCGAACTTCTTCACCAGCCGCACCTCGGCCGCCTGTTGCTCGGCCGTCATGTTCTTGTGGATGATGCCGATACCGCCGTTCTGCGCCATCGTGATGGCGAGGCGCGCCTCGGTTACCGTGTCCATCGCGGCGGACACGATGGGGATGTTCAGACGCAGGTTGCGGGTAAACCGGGTGGAGGTGTCGACGTCGCGCGGCAGCACGATGGAGTGGCCGGGAACCAGAAAAACGTCGTCGTAGGTCAGGGCCTCGGCGAGGATGCGCATGCGAAAAGTCCCGCTGCAAAGAGGGAATTATACGCGGCGTACCGTGTTGCTCGCCAGATGGCTCACCAACAATCGCGCGCTCGTCAGGCCGATCGGGTGGAAATGGCGCGCGCTTCTGCCGCTTCCAGCGTGTTTTCCAGCAGCGTGGCCACCGTCATCGGACCCACCCCGCCAGGCACCGGAGTAATCCAGCTTGCACGCTGCGCGGCTGCCTTGAAATCCACATCGCCCACCAGCCGGCCGTCATCCAACCGGTTGATGCCCACGTCGATCACCACCGCCCCCGGCTTGATCCAGTCGCCTTTCACCAGGCCCGGCTTGCCCACCGCCACCACCAGGATGTCGGCCTGGCGCACGAAGCTCTCCAGGTCACGCGTGAATCGGTGGCAACACGTCGTGGTGCAGCCGGCAATCATCAGCTCCAGCACCAGCGGACGCCCCACGTGGTTGGATACGCCGACCACCACGGCATGCTGCCCACGCACGGGGCGATCGGTGTGTCCCAGCAAGGTCATCACGCCCTTGGGCGTGCACGGGCGCAAGCCGAAGCGGCGCAGCGCCAGCCGTCCCACGTTGATGGCCTGGAAGCCATCGACGTCCTTGGCCGGATCGATCCGGTCGACCATGGCGTCTTCGTCGATGTGTGGCGGCAGTGGCGACTGCACCAGGATGCCGTGCACCTCCGGATCGGCATTGAGCCGGTCGATCAGCGCGAACAAGGTCTCCTGGGTGGTGTCGGCCGGCAGGTCGTGTGCGAACGAGCGGAACCCGACCTGATCACAGGCCTCGCGCTTCTTGCGCACATACACCAGCGAGCCGGCATCCGTCCCCACCAGGATCACCGCCAGGCCCGGAGGCGGCAAGCCGAGTGCCTTGCGCGCCGCAACGCGCCGGCCGATGCGCCCCAGCAATTCCTGCGCAATGCGTTTGCCGTCGAGAATGCGTGCGCTCATGATCGTGCCTGTCTGCAAAGGCATGCATTATCGGGGCTAGCCGGCACGCATACAAACGAAAGGGAGCCCGAATGCCTCTCAAACAGATCGTGGCCGGGATTGAACTTTGCGGAAAGGGTTTGCGCCTGCGCCCCTGGCAATCGCAGGATGCCGAATCATTGTGTGACGCCGCGCAGAGCTCCCTGTCCACGGTAGGGCGCTGGCTGCCTTGGTGCCACGCCGGCTACGCGCTGGAGGATGCTCGGGCATGGATCGCATTTTGCAAACATGGCTGGTCGCATGCGGAGCACTTTGCATTCGCGGTATTCGACGATGGCTCCGGCGAACTGCTCGGCGCGGTGGGGCTCAATCAGCGCAACCTGAAGCATCGCAGCGCCAACCTTGGATATTGGGTGCGCCAGTCGCGTCAGGGTGAAGGCATCGCGGCGCGCGCGGCATCGCTGGTGGCAGGTTTCGGGTTCGAGCGTCTGGGGCTGATCCGGATCGAGATCGTCACCCTGCCCGATAATGGGGCCAGCCGCCGCACCGCGGAAAAGATCGGCGCGAAGTTCGAAACCTTGGCCCGCCATCGGCTCTGGGTGCAGGAGGAACCGATGGATGCGGTCGTATACGCACTTATTCGCGCCGATGTGACGTGATCACTGCGGCTCATCCGAAACGCTTTGGGCTAGTGCGACTCAGCGCGTGCGCTTGATCAGCTCGCTGACCCGGCGCCGTGCCTTCTTCTCCTGTTGCTTCGTCAGCACTTTCTTGCGGCCGGCGTACGGATTCTCGCCTTCGCGGAAGGCAATGCGGATCGGCGTGCCCTCCAGCTTGTAGCGTTTACGGAAGAAGTTTTCCAGGTAGCGCTGGTAAGCCGGTGCGATGTGTTTGGTGCGCGTGCCATGGATCACGATCGTGGGCGGGTTGTTGCCACCCGGGTGGGCGAAGCGCAGCTTGGGCGAATGCCCGTGCACCAGCGGCGGCTGGTAGCTCTCGTACGCTTTTTCCAGCGTCTTGGTGAGGTCGGACGACACCAGCACCTTGGTCGCCGAGGCATGTGCGCGCACCACGGCGCGCATCAGTTCGCGCAGGCCCGAACCGTGCAGCGCGGAAATCTGCACCTGCCTGGCCCAGTCCACGAACACGAGCCGGCGATCCAGCGCGCGGCGGCATTCGTCGCGCTGGTATTGATCCATGTCGTCCCACTTGTTGATCGCGATCACCAGCGCCCTGCCCTCGTCCACCACATGGCCGATCAGGGTGAGATCCTGGTCGGCCAGGTTCTCGCGGGCGTCGATCATCACCACCACGACCTGGGCCGCGGCGATCGACTGCAGCGTCTTGATGACGCTGAATTTCTCCACCGCCTCCTCGACCCGCGCCTTGCGCCGGACACCCGCGGTATCGATCAGGGTATAGCGCTTGCCATCACGCTCCAGTGGCACCCGGATCGGGTCGCGGGTGGTGCCGGCCACGTCGGACACGATCAGGCGGTCTTCGCCCAGCAGGCGATTGATCAGGGTGGACTTGCCCGCATTCGGGCGGCCGACGATCGCCACCCGGATGCTGCCGCTCTCGTCGTTGTCCTCGGCAGCGCCTTCGCTGTCGGCGGGAAGCAACGGCAACAACGCGTCGGTGAGTTCGCCCGTGCCGCGGCTGTGCGCGGCGGACAAGGGCAGGATGGAGCCGAGGCCGAGCGCGGAGAACTCCGCCAGCACGGCCTGGTCATCGAGCCCGTCGGTCTTGTTGACCGCAGCGACGATCGGCTTGCCGCTGCGGCGCAGCTCGTTGAGGATGGTGTAGTCCTGCGGCAGCAGGCCGTCGCGGGCATCGACCACGAACACCAGCACGTCGGCTTCCTCGATCGCCAGGCGCACCTGCCTGGCGGTGAGCACGTCCATGGCTTCGTCAATGCCGGACAAACCGCCGGTATCGACCACCACGAAGGGACGCGCGCCACTGTGGCAAATGCCGTAGTGGCGATCCCGGGTGACGCCCGGCATGTCGGCCACCAGCGCGTCGCGGCTGCGCGTCAATACGTTGAAAAGGGTCGATTTACCGACGTTGGGACGACCAACTAGCGCGACGACGGGCAACATGATGGGCAGCGGATTCCCGCGATCAACGGGTGGACAGACGGTAGGCGCCGATACGGCCCTCCACGTCTTCCACGTAAACGACGTCCCCTACCACCAACGGCTGGGCGCGAATGGCTTTCCTGGAGAGCCGCTTGGTGGCCGCGAGCGCGCCGTCACCGGTTTGCAGCCAATGCACGTACCCGTCCAGATCGCCCACCACCACGTAATTGCCCTGCACGGCCGGGCCGGTGAGCCAGCGGTATTTCAGCGCGTCGTTCTTCCAGATATCGGAACCGCCGTTCTTGTCGAACGCCCAGACCTGCGACTCGTCGTTCACGGCGAAAATGGCGTTGCCATTGACCGCAAGCCCGTCCATCGTGGAAAACTGATGAGCCCACAACGGCCGGCCGCTGGGGCCGTCGATGGCCACCAGGTTGCCATGGTAGGCGCCACCATACAGCGTGCTGCCGTCGAGCAGGATGGCGTTGTCGGCGTCATTGAGGCGCTCGATGTCGGTGCGACCTTCGCCGGTGGAGAGTTTCTGCTCCCACAGCTTTTCGCCGTTGTCCTGGCGCAGCGCCACCAGCTTGCCGTCGTCGCTGCCGAAAAACACCACGCCGTTGGCCGCCAGCAGGGCGCCGTTCCCACGCAGGCTGAGCAGCGGCACGCTGCCCTGGTCGTACACCCAGCGACGTTCACCGGTACCGGCATCCAGACCATAGACCCGGCCATCCTGGGTGCGTACCAGCACCAGCCCGCCATCGATCGACGGCGAGGCCAGCACTTCGGAATTGAGCGCCGCATCCCAGCGCGGGCTGCCATCCTTGGCATTGATGCCGTAGACGTGACCGTCCAGCGTGCCCACGACGAGCAGATCGCCGCTCACCGCCGGGCCGCCCGCGTAAAACGCGTCCGGACGCTTCTTGTCGCCCCAGCCGAACCAGCCATGGGTCTTCGAACTTTTCGACCAGAGCTTCTTGCCGCTGGCTGCGTCCATGGCCACCAGCTTGCCGTCGGTGCTGTCGGCGTAGAGCACGCCATCGACCACGGTCGGGCGCAGTCGCACCCCACTGTCGCCGGCACCTTCGCCGACGCTGTTGCTCCACAACTTTTCCACCTGCACCGTCGGCTTGAAATCGTCGGGCAGCGGCGTCGGCGGCTGGATGTTTTCCTTCTTGAAGGAATGGCAGCCGGCGATCGCGAACATTGCCGCGACAGCGAGCAAGCCCAGCGAATTTCGTTTCATGGATCCGGATTTCATGCGCCCTGCTTTCCGGCCGCGGCCAGATCATCGAGTTTCATCTGTAAGGCGGCGCGCTGCGGGGCCCCCTCGCTCAGCACCGACAACGCGGTTTGATATGCCTTTCGCGCCTCATCGATACGCCCAAGCTTGACCAGTGCATCGCCGCGGAGTTCCTGGCTCAGACCCTGGTAGTGCCCGGCGGCAATGCGGTCGAGCGCGGCCAGCGCGGCCGCACCATTGCCGCGTGCCAGCTCGACTCGGGCGATCCGCAGTTCGGTCAGCGACTTGAGCGCCTCGTCACTCGCGTGGCTGGCAGCCCACTGTAGCGAGGCTTCGGCCTTGTCCAGCTGGTTGGCCTCCGTCTGCTGACGCGCGCGATCGCTCACCGCAAAGACGGTGAAGGAAGATTTCTCGAAATCCTTCATCAACTTGTCGACGAGCCGGTCCGCGTCGCCATTCTTGCCGGCAGCCAGCGCGGTTTGCACTTGCTGGTAGATTTCCGCCGCCTCGCCCTGGGTGCGCGCCTGATGGCTGCGCCACTGCTGCCAGCCGAAGATACCGACCAGTCCGATCACGATACCCACGACGATGGACAGGCCGTTGTCGCGCAGCCACTTCTGTACCAGTTCGCTCTGTTCGTAGTCGTCGTATGCGTCAAATGCCATGCAAAAATCCTTCGGAAGTCCGCGCCCCGCCGGCGCATTCGGAAGCCGGCGCGGGACATAAAAGCAAAAAGCCCACCGATACCGCTCGGTACCGGGCGGGCAATGGGCAAGCATAACCGAAATGTGGCACCCGGACGGAGCCGGGTGCGTGGATCAGCGGGCGGTCGGAGTGGCCTTGCCGTCGCGGATTTCGACGCTGAAGTGGGCAACGTTGGCATGCCGGAAATCATCGAGGCCAACGGGATGCCCGTCGATGGTGGCGCTGGCGCCGGAAACATTCCCGATGCGCACGTCGAGCGGCTTGTCGCTCTGATAGACCTTGTGGCTGCCCGCGGGCAGCAGACCGTATTCCAGCCGTACGCCGGCCGTGTCGGTCACCTCGACCCAACTGGCCGCGGTGAGGTTGAGCTCGAGGTTGTGGCCACCCGTGCCAGCGCCGACGGTGGCGGGCGGGGCGACGGCGGCCCGCTCCCTGGACGCCCACGTGCTGTCGAGGTTCGGAAAGGCGGCCATCGAGGCCAGCAGGGGTTGCTCCTGCACCGGGGGCGGCAAAGCCACGTGGCTTGGCACCCGCGCCGTGTCGTTCACGGTGGAACCGGGAGCATCGACCTGCGCGACCGGCGTTGCATCCAGCGGAGCGAGATGGCTGAGGTCGCGATTGAGCGTGCCACGCACGCCCATCCAGACCATCGGCACCACGATGACGGCAGTCAGGACTACGTAGGTGGCGGCCGTAGCGTAACGGTCGAGCAAAAAGCGGGAATGCGAAATACCGCCCGTGGCCACCAGCGTGGGCTCGGTCTGCTTGATGCGGTCGAGCTCAGCCTGGACGCGCGCCGGTTCCACACCGAGATAATGGCCGTATTTGCCGATGTAACTGGCCAGATAGACCTTGGAGTCGATGTCCTGATAATCGTCGCTCTCCAGCCGTCGCAACATCCGAACCGGCAATTTGAGTACGTGGGCACAGGCCTCGATTTCCAAGCCCCGCGCTTCACGCGCCGCACACAGGAGGGCGCCGAAACTGGTGTCTCGGGAGTCTGCCGCAACCGCCGGCTCCGCGTTTTGGGGAGCATCAAATACGATCGACTCGCTGGCATCCTGGCCAGGGAAATGGGATTGCATGGTCATTGGCTAACGTTGTTGTCCAGAGCACGCGCCTGTTCCGAGTCCGGAAAACGGCTTTGCAGACGCTGATTGTAAGTGCGAGCGCCATCCAGGTCGCCCAGACGAGATTCGATATCGTGACCGAGTTTCAAGGTCGCGGCGTCAGCCGCGCCCAGCCCCTCCCGGCGTTGCAGAAACGCGCGGGCGTGAAAGGCATCATTGCGCAAAAAAAGCAAGTTTGCCAGTTGATATAGCGCCTCGGCGTTCTTGGGGTTGCGCACGAGCGCGTCGCGGAAGCTCTGCTCCGCACCTTTCGAGTCGCTCATCTGCAGCTGGCACACCCCGGCGTTGGTCAATGCCACATCAGGGGTCTGATAGAAGGGATCGTCCACCGCCTTGCGGAAATATTCGATGGCTTCGCCGCCCCTGCCGGTATGGCAGAGAAACGCCCCGAGGTTGTTGTTCGGCGCGCCCTTGGCCGGTTCCAGCGCCACGGCCTTGCGGTAATGCTGCTCGGCTTCGGCGAGCTTGTTGATCCGTTCGTACAGCACGGCGATCACGGTGTGCGCCGGTGCGTAGTCGGGATCGAACTGCAAGGCCTTGGTCAATTTGCCAAGCGCCTCCTGCAGATCGCCGTTGGCCATGTAGCGCTGGCCCAGCTCGGTATGGACCCGTGCCGCGTCAATGGCTTGCTGGGCCTTGGACGTCTTGGGCATGTGCGCGCCCAGCGCGCTGCTATTGGTATGCGTCGTGACGCACCCCGATAACGCCAGCAGCAGACCGACTGCCAGAATCCGCTCAGCTCGCATGCAATGCCCCCTCGTCCTGGCGCTTGCGAATATCGGCGCTGCGCCGGGTACGGTCGGTCACTTGCCCCGCCAGCTGACCGCACGCGGCATCGATGTCGTCGCCGCGGGTGCGGCGCAGCATGGTAAGTACGCCGGCGTTGAGCAGCCGCGTCTGGAAATCGTGGATGTCGTTGGCGTCCGAGCGCTGGTACCGGGTGCCCGGGAACGGGTTGAACGGAATGAGATTGACCTTGCAGGTGGGCAATTTGCGCATCAGCTTGATCAGCTGGCGGGCATGCTCGGGCTGGTCGTTGATGCCCTTCATCAAGGTGTATTCGAACGTGATCGAGGTGCGCGGCTTGCGCGCGATCCAGCGCTGGCACGCCGCCAGCAGGTCGGCGATCGGATAGCGCTTGTTGATCGGCATCAGCTCGGTGCGCAGCTCGTCGTTGGCCGCATGCAGCGAAACGGCCAGCGACACGTCGATGGCGTCGGACAGCTGGTCGATCAGCGGCACCATGCCCGCCGTGGAAAGCGTCACGCGCTTGGACGCCAGGCCGAAGCCCAGGTCGTCGCGCATCAGGTGCATCGCCCTGACCACGTTGTCGAAATTGGCCAGTGGTTCGCCCATGCCCATCATCACCACGTTGGTGATGCGGCGGTTCTGGTGGGTGACATTGCCCAGCTGCTTTGCCGCCACCCAGACCTGACCGATGATCTCGGCGGTGGACAGGTTGCGGTTGAAACCCTGCGCGCCGGTGGAGCAGAAACCGCAATTGAGCGCGCAGCCGATCTGCGAGGACACGCACAAGGTGCCGCGCGTCGGCTCCGGAATGTAGACCGTCTCGATCGCGTTGCCCGAGTCCATGCCCAGCAGCCACTTGTGCGTGCCGTCGGTGGCCACCTTGTTCAACAGCGCCCTCGGCGCGCCGATGCTGCAGACCTCGGTGAGCTTGGCGCGCAGCGCCTTGCCCACGTCGGTCATGTTTTCGAAGTTGTCTTCCAGGTCGTGGTAGATCCACTTCATCACCTGCTCGGCGCGATACGGCTTCTCGCCGATCTGCGTGAAGAAATCACGCAGACCCCGGCGGTCGAAGACAAGCAGATTGACCTTCTTCGAGCTGGCAGCGACTTGGTCCAAGGAAAAAACTCTTGTGAGGATGCGGCCACGGATGGCCGCTTTGTATCTTCGCGTTCAAGGCTGAACGCACAAATTACCGGGACAGCACGTCCGTCGCGGCGAAGAAGTACGCGATCTCCACCTTGGCGGTCTCGACCGCGTCGGAGCCATGCACGGCATTGGCATCGATCGAGTCGGCGAAGTCCGCGCGGATCGTGCCCGGCGCCGCTTCCTTCGGGTTGGTGGCGCCCATCAGGTCGCGATGGGCCAGCACGGCGTTCTCGCCTTCCAGCGCAGTGATCACCACCGGGCCGGAAATCATGAAATCAACCAACGCCTTGAAGAACGGACGCTCGCGATGGACCGCGTAGAAGCCTTCGGCCTCCTGGCGCGACAGCTGCTTCATCTTGGCAGCGACAATCTTGAGACCAGCCTTTTCGAAACGGGCGTAGATCTGGCCGATGACGTTCTTGGCGACGGCGTCGGGCTTGATGATGGAAAGGGTGCGCTCCAGCGCCATACGAATCTGCTCCGGTGACGGATAAAAAAGATGAAAAGGGCCGGCCAGAACAGCCGGCGGTGACGTAAACCTGACAAGGATTGTGGGTTTAGCCCCGGAAAGTCTGACAGATTCTAGCTCATACGCAAGTCATATGCGGTTTGCAAGTGGCCGGTCGGTTTGACGTTCGTGAAGCGGGCCGCGTATGCTCAAACGATCGTTTGAACGTCTGTTCGTCATTGCTGGATGGGAGCCTCGTGAATCGCTCAAGCTCGACCAAGGAACGCATACTCGGCGCCGCCGAAGTCCTGTTTGCCCAGCGCGGTTTCGAGGGCGCATCGCTGCGCCAGCTGACGGCGGCCGCTGGCGTCAACCTGGCCGCGGTGAACTACCACTTCGGTTCGAAGGAAAAGCTTGTCGAGCAGGTGTTCCGGCGCCGACTGGACACGCTCAATGCGCAGCGCCTGGCCGCCCTGGCGAAAGTCAGGGAAGCGGGCAACGACCGCCTGGAGGATGCCCT
>JBIQMK010000103.1:0-11357 GCA_044463365.1 Rhodanobacter sp.
CGCCAGTGATCACACAGCACTCCCCTTGCGACAGCATGGCGGCATTTTGCGGGCGATTGTTTCGCTGGCATACACAGTGCGTTCCCCTCGGCCGTGGTTCGATCGCGCCGGACCACCACTACACTCGTTTCTTTGCGATCGCGCCGCCTGTCTTGGCGTGCGCATGTCCTGGAGGATACCCATGAGTGATTCGCTTTCGGAGATGGCGCTCGATCAATTGTTTCGCGAGGCCCGCACGTTCAACGCCTGGTTGCCGCAGGAGGTGACCGACGAGCAGCTGCATCGGCTGTACGAGTTGGCCAAGTTCGGCCCCACCAGCGCCAACGCCTCGCCGATGCGGGTGGTCTTCGTGAAGTCGCAGGAAGCCAAGGCCAGGCTGGCGCCGCATCTGTCCGACGGCAATCGCGCCAAGACGATGGAGGCGCCGGTCACGGCCATCGTCGGCACCGACCACGAGTTCTACGAGCGCCTGCCGCAACTCTTCCCCCATGCCGACGCGCGCAGCTGGTTCGTGGGCAACCAGCCGCTGATCGACAGCACCGCGTTCCGCAACAGCAGCCTGCAGGGCGCCTACTTGCTGATGGCGGCGCGGGCGCTGGGCCTGGATTGCGGCCCGATGTCGGGGTTTGACCAGGCCGGCGTGGATGCGGCATTTTTTGCCGGTACCGCGGTCAAATCCAACTTCCTGATCGCCATCGGCCATGGCGATCGCAGCCGCAACTTCTTCCCGCGCAGTCCGCGGCTGTCGTTCGACGAGGCCTGCCGGATCGCCTGATCCTTTCCGTTGTCCTTCTGATCCCCACCCGGAGATTCACCATGCGCGCATTTCGTTATCTCGTTGTGGCCGGCCTGCTCGGCGCCGCCGTATCGGCGCAAGCCGCCCCGGTGACCTACAAGCTCGATCCCGATCACACGATGGTGCTGTTCAGCTGGAACCATTTCGGCTACTCCAACCCCACCGCCGATCTGGGCCTGGGCGAGGGCACGCTGGTGTTCGATGAGCAGCACCCGGCGCAATCGAGCGTGCAGGTGACGCTGCCGCTGGACCGCCTCGATACCCACGTGCCGGCGCTCGACGAACACCTGAAGAAGCCGGATTTCCTCGATGCCGCGAAATACCCGACGGTAACCTTCAAGAGCACCGCGGTGCAGCCGCTGGGCGGCAACAAGTTCAAGGTCACCGGCGATCTCACCGTGCATGGCGTGACCAAGCCGGTCGTGCTGGACGCCACCCTGAACAAGATTGGCCCGCACCCGATGAGCAAGGCGCAGTCGATCGGCTTCGACGCCACCGCCAGCCTGAAGCGCTCGGATTTCGGCGTGGGCGCCTATGTGCCCAGCGTCAGCGACGACATCACCATCCGCATCACCACCGAAGGCTCGGTGCCCAAGGCGAAATAAGCGGTCTGCCGTCGGCCGTGGGCGGGGGCGGCTTCGGTCGCCCCTGCCGTATGTCGACCGAAAAATCGCCTGCCGGTCAGTCTGTGGCTGGTCGCGCCTGCTACCATTTGCGGCCTGATGGTCTGTCTGGAGTTCCGTCCATGTCGCGCCCCTTTTCCGCGGCCGTTCCGCTGATACCGGCAAATGCCGAAAATCGTTACGAAGTGACGCGCGCGGACCTTCCGCTGTCCTGTCCGATGCCCGGCATGGCGTTGTGGAATTCGCATCCCAAGGTGTACCTGCCGATCGTCGATGACGGCGGCGAGTCAACCTGCAGCTACTGCGCGGCCCATTACGTGTTGCGCGACTGACGACGGGCGCGGCGTAATGCGGCCGGCGGCATGGTTTCTGCTTGCCTTCCGCGATGAACGCCCCGAAACGTGACCCCATGTCCAGCAACGCCGCCGCACCTGCCAAGCTGCTGACCGTCGTCCAGCTGATTCCCGCCATGCATGCGGGCGGCGCGGAGCGGTCGGCACTGGAGATCAGTCGTGCGCTGGTGCAGGCCGGGCACCGTTCGGTGGTGATCTCCGCGGGTGGCCGGCTGGTGGCGCAGCTGCTGGCCGAAGGTGGCGAACACATCACCCTGGATATCGGCCGCAAATCGCTGCTCACGCTGGTCCGGCTGGGCAAGCTGCGCCGTGTACTGCGGCAGCTCCGGCCCGACGTCGTGCATGCGCGCTCGCGGTTGCCCGCGTGGATGGGCTGGTGGGCGATGAAGGGCCTGGTGCCGCGACCGCATTTCATCACCACCGTGCACGGGCTCAATTCGCCCTCGCGCTACAGCGCCATCCTGCTGCGCGGCGAGCGCGTGGTGGCGGTTTCGCAGACGCTGCGCGACTACGTGCTCAGCCACTACCGCTGGCTGGAGCCGGGCCGGGTGCGGGTGATCCCGCGCGGCATCGACCCGGAGGCATTTCCTTACGGCCATCGTGCCGACGATGGCTGGAAGACCTCGTTCTTTTCCGAGTACCCCTCGTTGATGGGGGCGCCGCTGCTGACGCTTCCCGCGCGCGGCACGCGCCTGAAGGGCCATCACGACGCGATCGAACTGGTCGCCGACCTGAAGGGCCGCGGCATCGATACCCGGCTGCTGTTGCTGGGCGTGATCGAACCGGGCCGCGAAGCCTATGTGGCGGAATTGAATGACCTGATCCGCGCGCGCGGCGTCGGTGCCCAGGTGGTGCTGACCCCGCAACGCGACGACGTGCGCGACATCTATGCGGTGTCCACCCTGATTCTGCAGCTGTCGAACCAGCCCGAGTCGTTCGGTCGCACCGTGGTCGAGGCGTTGTCGATGTGCCGCCCGGTGCTCGGTTATGCGCATGGTGGCGTGGGCGAACTGCTGGCCGAGCTGTATCCCGCCGGCCGCGTGCCGCCGGGCGACCGCGAGCGCCTGGCCGAACGCGCCGCCGAACTGCTGCGGGTGGCCCCGTCGATTCCCTTGCTGCACAGCTATCGCCTGTCGGACATGCAACAGGCCACACTGGCGCTGTACCACGAGGTTGCCGGCTAACGCCGCTCCCACAGACCGCCTCTGCGCTGCTCGCCTACAATGCGCCTTTCCCTTCCGCCGGGTTTGCGCATGACATCCCCTGGAACCACGCTGGGTGCCGCGCTGCGCTCGCCGTTGCTGCCGTTGTGGCTGGTGATCGCGCTGTTGCCGTTCGGCCGCAGCGCGGAAGCGGGAACGTTGCTGTGCCTGCTGGGTGTGGTGCTGTTGTTCGCGCGCCAGCGCGATGCGCTGCGCGGGCATGCCGGTGCGCGGCTGGCGTTATGGCTGCTGGGCGCCTACGCCACCGCGGCGCTGTTGTCGGCCTTCGATTCGGACGCGCCGGGAAAAAGCTGGGGCACGGTGGCGGGCTTGCTGCGCTATTTTCCGCTGGCGCTGTATGCCTGTTTCGCGGTACGCCGGGACAGCAGGCTGCAATCGTTGTTTGTCGCGGTGGCGCTGGTGCTGGCGCTGTGGGTGCTGGATGCCTGGATGCAGGCGCTCACCGGCTGGAGCCTGGGCGGCCATGCCGAGGCCGAACGGGTGTCTGGCATTTTCGGCGCCGACAATCTCAAGCTGGGCCCAACGCTGGCGGTGTTGTCGCCGTTCGCGCTGTGGGCGGCGCGTCGGCGCTGGGGCTTGGCGGGCTTGTTGATCGCCTTCGTGCTGGTGCTTGGCCCGGTGCTGCTGGCCGGCTCGCGCGCCGCATGGTTGAGTTACGCGCTGGTGGCGCTGGGTTTCGCCTGGCATGAGGCAAGGTCGCCACGGCAGTTTGTGCTGTTCTGCGTGCTGGGCGCCGCGTTGCTGGCGCTGGCTGGTGGGGTGGCCTGGAAAACCTCACCGCGCTTCCAGGCGCGCATGGATCGCAGCTTGGTCGCCTTGCACGGTACGGACCGCTCGGTCGATGCCGCGCTCAGCGGTCGGCTGGATATCTGGGCGACCAGCTCGCGCATGATCGCGGGCCACCCGGTCAATGGCGTGGGCGTGCGCGCGTTTCGCTACGCCTACCCGCACTACGCGCCGGCCGATGACCATTTCCTGGTGGCCGAACCCTGCGGTGTCGGCATGGGCGCCTGCCATGCGCACCAGATCGTGCTGGAGATCCTCACCGAGACGGGCACACTGGGCCTGCTGCTGTGGCTGGCGGCGGTTGCGCTGGCGTGGCGTGCGTGGCGCGGCGTGGGTGCGGCGGCGCGCTCGCGGGCCTTTCCAGTCACCCTGGCGCTGGGCGTGATGCTGTTTCCGCTCAACACCAGTCTGGCCTTCTATTCGGCCTGGTGGGGCCTGCTGCTGGCCTGGTTGCTGGGACTCTGGTGCGCGGCCTTGTACGTGGTGGCGGACGTCGACGGGGCGAGCCGCCGATGACCGCCATGCGCGAGCCGCTGTCGGTGGTGGTGACCAGTTTCAACAGCGCCGCCACGCTGGACGCCTGCCTGCGCGGCGTGCGCTGGGCGGACGAGATCGTGGTGCTGGATTCCGGCTCCGCCGACGCCACGGTGGCGATCGCCGCGCATTACGGCGCGCGCGTCCACGTGCAGCCGTTTGCCGGCTACAGCGCGCAGAAGCAGGCGGCGATCGATCTGGCCAGCCACCGCTGGGTATTGCTGCTCGATTCGGATGAATCGCTGGACGAGGCCACCGCCGCGCCGTTGCAGCAGGCGCTGCACGCGCCGACGCACGTGGCCTATCAGCTGTGGCGGCGGGAGTGGCAGTTCTGGCGCTGGCAGTCGCGCCATGCGCGGCTCAACCACTACGTGCGCCTGTTCGATCGGCACCACGCGCGCATGAGTGGCCACGCGGTGCATGAGGAGGTGCGTGTCGACGGCTCCGTCGGTGTGCTCGACGTCACCATCGATCACCATGGCGAGCGCGATATTGCCGGACGCGTGGCCAAGGCGGATCGCTATTCCAGCCTGCAGCTGGACGATCTTGCCCGGCGGCGGGTGCGCTGGTTGCGCCTGCGCATGGTGGCGTACCCCACGGTGGCCTTTCTGCGCTTTTATCTTTTGCGCGGGCACTGGCGCTCGGGCTGGGCCGGCTTCATCGCCGCGCGCATCCACGCGTTCTACGCGTTCCTGAAATACGCCAAGCTGTACGAGGCGCGGCGCCGGCGGCGCGATCAGTAAACCGGCGGCTGGCCCGGCGGGCGCGTCTTGAAGCGCTTGTGCGCCCACAGGTATTGCGCCGGCGCCTCGCGCACCATCTGTTCGATGCAGCGGTTGATGCGGGCCGTGTCGTGGTGCACGTCGGGGCCGGGGAAATCCTGCAGCGGCGCACCCAGCCGCAGCGCATAGCCCTCGCTGCCTGGAAGTCGGCGGTGGAAGAACGGGATCACCAGCGCGCCGGACATCCGCGCCAGGTGATGGGTGGCGGTGATGGTGGCCGCCGGCACGCCGAAGAACGGCACGAACACGCTGTCCTTGCTGCGCATGTCTTGATCGGGGGCGTACCACAGCGTGCCGCCGTTGCGCAGGTATTTCACCGTGCCGCGGATGTCCTCCTTCTCGAACATCGCGTCGGCGTAATCCAGCCGCGCGCGCAGCACGTTCCACTCGAACACGTCCGAATCCATGCGCCGGTACATGCCGGCGATGCGGATGCGCTGCGATACCAGCCGCGCGCACAGCTCCAGGTGCGAGAAGTGGCCGCCCACCAGCAGCACGCCCTTGCCCTGCGCGCGCGCCGCCGCGAGATGCTCCAGCCCTTCCACCTGCAGCGGGATTCGCGCGATCTGGCGGTCACTGCCCATCCAGCCCAGCGCGAACTCCACCAGCATCAAACCCACGTCGCGCAGGTTGGCGTCGATCAACGCCGTCTGCTCGGTGGCGCTCAACTCGGGGAAGCACAGCCCGATGTTGACCTGCACGATGTGCCGCCGCGGCGACGGCAACCGCTGCACCAGCGCACCCAGCCGCCGCCCCAGCCACAGCAGTGCGGGATAGGGCAGCCGTGCGATCAGGCGGATCGCACCCATGCCCAGCCATGCCGGCCAGTGACGAGGCGACAACAGGGAGCGGGTGAAAAGGGGACGGGAGGCGCCGGGCATTGCGGATAGTGTAGTTGGCGAGGAATGGCTAGGGGGATTGGAGCATCGCGCACTTTCACCGATCGCCCTGAGCGTGGCCGCGCGCAGCGGCGAAGTCGAAGGGACTATATGGTGAGGCTTCGACTTCGCCGCTACGCGGCTACGCTCAGCCCGAACGGTTGAGGAAGACCGGGAGAGCGTCCCGATTCCGATTCCGATTCCCCATTCCCGATTCCCGATTCCCCATTCCCGATTCCCCATTCCCCATTCCCCGCTCCCCGTATACTTCTCCGCTCCCCGGGAGCCTGCGCTTGCGTTATCTCTACACCTTCGTGATGTACCTGGTGATGCCGCTGATCGTGCTGCGCTTGCTGCTGCGCGGGGTGCGATCGCCGCCCTACCATCGGCGTTGGCGGGAGCGGTTCGGCTTTTTCGATGCGCCGGGCTTCAACGGCAGCTTGTGGGTGCACGCGGTGTCGGTGGGCGAGGTCAATGCGGCCGAGCCCCTGGTCAAGGCGTTGCGCAAGGATTACCCCAATGCGCCGCTGGTCATCAGCACCGTCACCCCGACCGGCATGGCGCGCGTGCATCAGCTGTTCGGCGACGCGGTGTTTCACGTCTATCTTCCTTACGACCTGCCGTTCGCGGTGAACCGGTTCCTGCAGCGGATCCGTCCGCAGCTGGCCCTGATCGTGGAAACCGAGATCTGGCCGAACCTGTATCACGCCTGCCATGAGCGCGGGATCCCGTTGATGATCGTCAACGCGCGCCTTTCCGATCGCTCGCTGCGGGGCTATCGCGCGCTGCGCGGCACCGTCCGTTCGGCGCTGCAGTGCGTGCAGGTGATCGCCGCGCAGTCGGTGGCCGATGCGGCACGCTACCGTTGGCTGGGCGCCGAGCCGCAGCAGATCGTGGTCAGCGGCAACATGAAGTTCGACATGCGCATCCCGCCCGATGCCGCCGCCGCGGGCGCCAGCATGCGCCGGCAATGGGGCCGTGAACGGCCCGTCTGGATGGCCGCCAGCACCCACGAGGGCGAGGAGCTGGCGGTACTGGAAGCGCATCTGCAGGTGCTCAAGCAGTTTCCCGATGCGTTGCTGCT
Source organism: Rhodanobacter sp. (assembly GCA_044463365.1). Classification (GTDB taxonomy): domain Bacteria; phylum Pseudomonadota; class Gammaproteobacteria; order Xanthomonadales; family Rhodanobacteraceae; genus Rhodanobacter. Next base: position 7,060 of record JBIQMK010000103.1, read on the forward strand.
GATCGCGCCGCGCCATCCGGAACGGTTCAAGCTGGTGGAGCATGCCGTGCGCACGCTGGGTTTTTCGGTGGCCACGCACAGTGCCGAAGGGCTGCCGGCGCCATCGCACCAGGTCTTCCTGATCGACGCGATGGGCCTGCTGATGCCGTTCTACGCGGCGGCCGACCTGGCCTTCGTGGGCGGCAGCCTGGTACCCATCGGCGGTCACAACGTGCTGGAACCGGCTGCGCTGGCAAGGCCTGTGCTGGTCGGGACGCACACGTTCAATTTTGCCGAGATCACGCTCACGCTGATCCGCGAGGGCGGTGCCGAATGCGTGCACGGCAGCGACCAGCTCGGCGCCGATGTGCTGCGCCTGTTGCTCGACGACGAGAAACGCGCGCAGATGGGCCGCGTCGCGCACCAGGTCTTCGATCGCGAGCGTGGCGCCGTGCGGCGCGTCATGCAGATGGTGGATGCCTTGCTGCAGGAATGAAGCGCACCCGTCCGGGGACGGCGAGTACAAAAAAGGCCGGGCATGCCCGGCCTTTTTGTGTGTGACCTTGTAGCGGCTTACTGCAGCAAGGCGTTGATCGCTTCCATGTCCTTGATATCCGCCGTACCCGAGGACTGCTTCAGCTTCAGCTTGTTCAACACGAACTCATGGCGCGCCTGCGAGTACTCGCTCTCGGCCTGGGTGAGGTTCTGGATCTGGATCAGCACGTTGGTCATCGTCTGCGTGCCCACGTCGAAGCCCGCGCGGGTTGCCTCCAGCGCCTTCTTGCCGGAGTCCACCGCCGCACGGGTCGACTCGACCTGCGAAATGCCGGCAATCACCGAGCGGTAGTTGTCGAGCGTGGTGCGGACCACCTGCCGGCGCTGCGATTCGAGCGCATCCTGGGCCGAGTCGCGCTGGTAGATGGACTGCCGCACCCGCGACTGGGTGGCGCCGCCGGAGAAGATCGGCACGTTCAAGGTCAGCCCGATGGTGGTGGCGCCGCGGTTGTCCTGGCGACCGCTGCCGATGTTCTGGTACCAGCTGGCGTTCTTGCCGTAGCTGACGTTGGCGGTGATGGTGGGCAGGTGGCCGGCGCGCGCCGCGCTGATGTTGTGCTCGGTGGTTTCCACGTTGCTGCGCTGGGCCAGCAGGTCCGGGTTGGTCTGCAGCGCCTGTTTGACCCAGGTGTCCGGATCGTTCGGGGTGGGCGGCTGCATCGGCAGGTCTTCGCGCAACTTCTTCAGCTCGCCGGTGGGCTTGCCGGTGATTTCGGTCAGCGCCTCACGGGCATCGTTGAGCGCGTTTTCCGTGGCGATGGTGTTGGCCTTGGCCGCTTCGTAGTACGACTTGGCCTGGTACACGTCGGTGATCGCCGAAAGGCCGACCTTGAAGCGCTGGTTGGACTGCTCGTACTGCTGGCGGTAGGCGTCCTCGTTGGCCTTGGCGTAGGCCAGCTGGTCCTCGCCGGTGAGCACGCCGAAATAGGCTTGGGTGACGCGCACGTACAGCTGCTGCAAGGCGGACTGGTAGAGCTCGTCCTGCGCCTGGGCGGCGGAGTGCGCAGCCTTGAGGTTGGCGTACTCGCTGAAATCCAGCACGGTCTGGCTGAGCTGCACATTCATGTTGCGCGTGCGGGTGTGGCCGAACTGGCTGGTGTCGATCGTGCGATTGGGATTGGTCGGATCCTGCACCACCTCGTGGTTGCCGCCGTTGGTCTGCTGCAGCGTCAGCCCCGCGGAAATCTGCGGCAGCAGCAGCGCGCGCGCCTGGTTCACGTTTTCGCCGATGGACAACCGGGTGGCGTCCGCCTGCATCAGCACCGGATCGTTGGCGCGGGCTTCACGGTACGCGTCCAGCAGATCTTCGCCATGGCTGGGCAGTGAAACGGCAGCCATCGCCAGGGCCAGTGTGAGCAGCTTCAAACGCATGGGTTGCCTCATGGGGAAGTCGGGGGCGGAAAGTCAGAGAACAAAGGGTTGAAGCGGCTCGGCGTGCTTCAGATAGGGCAGGTCGGTTTCGAACAGGGTTTCCTCGCGGAAACGCCCTTCGCCCTCGAGCGTCAACAAGGTGGCGTGCTGCACCGGCGATTTGCCGCGCACGATCACCGCGCGACCGTCGGGCTTCAGCCAGCCCAGCCAGCGCGGCGGGATGGTGGCGACCGCGCCGGTGACGACCAGCGCGTCGAAGGCTTCACCGGGCTGCCAGTCTTCCACGGCTTCGCCCGTCGCCAGATCGACGTTGCTCACGTTCGCCGCCTGCAGCCGCTGGGCCGCCGCCGCGGTGAAATCGGCATGGATGTCCACGCTGGTGACGTGGGCCGAAAGCCCTGCCAGGCAGGCGGTGAGAAAGCCCGAGCCGGTGCCGATTTCCAGCACGCGATCGGTGGGCTGCAAGTCCAGCGCCTGCAGCACGCGGCCTTCGACCACGGGTTTCATCATCACTTCGCCATGGCCGATCGGCAGGCACAGGTCGGCGAACGCCAGCCGGCGGTGTTCGGCGGCAACGAAATCCTCGCGTCGCACGCGGCCGATCACGTCCAGCACGCGGCCGTCCAGCACTTCCCAGGGCCGCACCTGGTTTTCGACCATGTTCAGCCGCGCCTGCTCGAAATTCATTGCCATTTCAGCTGATGTCCCGTGAATCGGAAAAGGTGAAGAAGAATAAGCGTCAGGCCGCATTCCGACAATCACAGCGTGACGGCCTCGCCCGCCGCCACGTAGTGCCGGAAGTCATCGCGAACGGTTGACGCACGTCATTGAGCGCAGCTGACATGCGCGGGAAAATGGCGTTTCTGGAAAATAATTGTACCGTTGCGTATAATAAAGGCCTGATTCTCATTTGTGAAGGTGCGGGCATGACCAGCGGCGCGCAAACAAAGCCACAGGGACCGGGCCGCCCCAAGGACATGGAAAAACGCGCGGCGATCCTGGCCGCAGCCAAGGCATTGTTCATACGCAATGCGTTTGCCGGTACCAGCATGGATGCCATCGCCGCCGAGGCGAAGGTTTCCAAGCTGACCGTGTACAGCCATTTCGGCGACAAGGACAATCTCTTCCGCGAAGTGATCCGTTCGCGCATCGAGGACCTTCTGCCCGAGGACATCTACCAGTTCGATCCCGAGGTGGGCATCGAGCAGACGCTGCACGCCATCGCCAAGGCGCACATGCGCATCGACTGCCAGGCCGAACACGTGGGCACGTTCCGGGCGATCCTCAGCGATTGCCGTCAGGGCAATCCGCGCTACGGCAAGCTGCTGTGGGAAGAGGGCCCGGCGCGCATGCACCGCCTGATGGAGAACCTGCTGCAACAGGCGGTCGACCACGGCGCGCTGGATATCCCGGTGGTGAAGACCGCCAGCGTGCAGTTCTTCTCGCTGATCAAGGGCGACATGCTGTTGCGCCGGCTGTTCGGTTGCGACGAATGCCCGGATACCGCCGCCGCCGAAATCGAAGAGATGGCGCGCAACGGCGTCAATACCTTCCTGCGCGCCTACGTTCCGCGCTGAGCGCGCATCAGGCAGTCGCTTCGCCCCATCGTCGCGAGACCGCTTCGAACCAGATGCCTGGCCGGACACCTGCGGCCGGGGCGCGTTTACACGATCACCACGCAGGCGGGGCGTAAGCTCGTCGGATACGCGTTCCGACGTAGCGAGGAGACCTGCATGGCCGCCAACAACCAACCGTTCCTTTCCGATATCCAGACCATCCGCAGGCGTGCGCGCGAGCACATGCAGCAGGGCGCGGTCACCGACAGCTACACGCTCGACCGCGACACCGTGCTGAAACTGTTGAACGAGGCGCTGGCGACCGAGCTCGTCTGCGTGCTGCGCTACAAGGCACATTACTACCTGGCCTCGGGCATCAATGCCAAAAGCGTGGCAGCCGAATTTCTCGAGCATGCCAACGAGGAACAGGGCCACGCCGACCAGATCGCCGAGCGCATCACCCAGCTCGACGGCACACCCAATTTCGAACCCGATGGCCTGTCCAGCCGCAGCCACGCCGAGTTCGTGGTGCCCGACGACCTCGCCGCCATGATCGAGGAGAACCTCGTCGCCGAGCGCATCGCGATCGACAGCTACCGCGAGATCATCAACTACGTGGGCGACCGCGACACCACCACCAAACGCATGCTGGAAGGCATCCTCGCGGTGGAAGAGGAGCATGCCGAGGACATGAAGACGCTGATGGAGGATTTCGGCAAGAAGGGCGAGCCGGCCAAACCCGTCTCGACCCGCACCCCGGCGGAACAAGGCCGCGGCTGACTGCCGATCCGCCGATCCGCCGATCCGACGGCGGGGGCGAACGTTGCCCCCTGGCTC
>JBIQMK010000104.1:0-11300 GCA_044463365.1 Rhodanobacter sp.
AGCCCCTGGGGCTACGAGCGGATCCATCGATGGAACGCTCTGGCGCTCGATCCCAACCGCTCGTTCCGCGACGACAGCCCCGCGCAGGAATCGGCGGCGCTGATGCGCCTGGTGGCGCCGTTGGGCGATCGCGTGCTGGTGCACGTCGACCTGCACGAAACCACGGACACGGACGAATCGGAATTTCGTCCCGCGCTGGCCGCTCGCGATGGCGTGGCGTACGTGCCGGGCGAAATACCCGATGGTTTCTACCTGGTGGACGACAGCGAGCATCCGCAGCCAGCGTTCCAGCAGGCCATCATCGACGCCGTGGCAAAAGTGACCCACATCGCACCGGCCGATGCCCGCGGCGAAATCATCGGCTCGCCCGTGGTGGGGCCGGGCGTGATCGCCTATGCGCTGAAGGCGCTGGGGTTGTGCGCCGGCATCACGAACGCACCGTACAGGACGACCACCGAGGTCTATCCCGACAGCCCACGGGCCACGCCCGAACAATGCAACGCCGCGCAGGTGGCGGCGGTGCGCGCGGCGATCGATTACGCGTTGCGCCACGCCCGCTGAAACGTCGACCTTCGGACGCGGCCGCTCAGGATTTCTTGCCGCCGCCGTCCTGCTTGTTCACGGTGGCCCAGGCGATCCGCTCGGCGGTCTTCTCCGACTTGCCTTCCTTCTTCTCGCTCTTCTCGATGTGCGCGGCCTGGCGTTTCTGCTTGTCGGTGTACGAGGATTTGTCTCCCTTGGACATGGCGCGGCTCCGTTGACGGGGATGCAGCAACCTATCGTTCGCGCGGTTAACGGGCGGTGGTCGATCGGCGGCCATGGCGTGAATGCGCTGCGTCGAGCGCAGGCCTGTCTTCACGCTCCCTGCCACGGGCTTGTGGCATTGATGCGCTTTTCCCTAGCAGCGAGCGAGGTTTCCATCATGAGCCAGGCCCACCAGGAGCGTGCCTTCGAGGACAGCGGCAAAGCATTCGTCGCGATCCTGAACAAGCAGGACGACGGGCTGTTCAGCGCCACGGTACAGCTTCCCGACGGCTCGTTGCGCACCGTGCCCGCGGAGCATTTCGACAACGAGGACGCGGCCATGGAAGCGGCACGCTCGTTCGCGCATGAGCTGGTTGGATCGTGCTGACCCGGCGGTGACCAGGGTGCGTTCCCCGCACGCGGGGGTGATGCGGAGCCCGCCAGCTGGCGGCGGGGACAGATGCCGAGGGCTGCCGTGATGGCGGCGGCGCGGTGGCGACGACACATACTCTGGCTGCTGGCCGGTGCGCTGGCGGCGGGGGTGATCGGCATCGTCCTGCTCAACGTCTGGCCGCAGGAAAAGCAGCTGCAACACCGGCTGGGCCATGTCAGCGCGGTGGAGAGCGCGCAGTTCCGGCGCGAGATGGGCACGCTGCTCGGTACCGGCGTCAGCGAGGGCAACGCGGTGGCGGACTACCAGAACGGCGAGGAGATCTTCCCCGCCATGCTGGCCGCCATCCGCAGTGCGCGGCACAGCGTCAACATGGAAACCTACATCTACTGGTCGGGCGAGGTGTCGAGGAAATTCGTGGCCGCGCTGACCGAGCGCGCACGCGCCGGCGTGCGGGTGCACGTACTGGCCGACTGGCTGGGCTCCACCCGCATGAAACGGCAGGTAGTGGACGAGCTGCGCGCCGGTGGCGTGCGCTTCGAGTACTTCCACCCGCTGCACTGGTATTCGCTCGATCGCATCAACAACCGCACCCATCGCAAGTTGCTGGTGGTGGACGGCATCGTGGCGTTCAACGGCGGCGTGGGCATTGCCGATGCGTGGGAGGGCAACGGCCTGCAGCCCGATCACTGGCGCGACATGCAGTTCCGCGTGACGGGCCCCGCCGCGGCGCAGATGCAGGCCATCTTCGGCCAGAACTGGCTGGCCACCACGGGCGAGGCGCTGCTGGGGCCGGAGTACTACCCCGAGGTGCCGCACCGCGGCGACCTGGCGGTGCAGGCGTTCGCCAGCTCTCCCGACGGTGGCAGCGAGAACATGCAGTTGATGTACCTGATGGCGATCAACGGCGCGCGCCGCCGGATCGACCTGGAGGCGGCGTATTTCGTGCCGGACGAACTCACCCTGACCGCGCTGCGCGACGCCATGCGCCGCGGCGTGCGGATACGGCTGGTGGTGCCCGGGCCGTACGTGGACAGCGCGGTAGTGCGCAACGCCTCGCAGGCGCGCTGGGGCGCGATGCTGCAGGCGGGCGCGCGCATCTACCGCTACCAGCCGGCGCTGTTCCACAACAAACTGATGGTGGTGGATGGCTACCTCACCATCGGCGGCTCGGCCAACTTCGACAACCGCTCGTTCCGGCTCAACGACGAATCCAACGTGGCCATCTACGACTACGCGTTCGCCGCGCACATGACCGACGTGATCGGCATGGACATCGCCCGCTCGCGCGAGCTCAGCCTGGCGCAATGGCGCGAGCGGCCGTGGCGCCAGCGGGTGTTCGACTGGCTGTCGTCACAAGCCGCCGAACAGCTGTAGGCCTGCGTAGGAGCGACTTCAGTCGCGATGCTTTTCAAACCGCGATAACGATCGGAAGCGTCGCCATCGAAGCCCTCCTGCATGGGTGCCCGAATGGGCTCATTGCGGAACGTGCTGCCGTCCACGCCGGAATGTTTTACGCTGCCCGGATTCTCTCCAGGACGCCATCCGATGAAACTCCCCCTCGTATTGCGCCATTCCCTGCATCGCGGTGCGGCGGTCGCGGCGACGATGTTGCTGGCCTGCACAGCGCTGCCAGCCAACGCCGCAGCACCAACCGTGTCGGTGGCGGCCGGCGCGATAGCGGGCAACAGCGCCACCGTGGGTGGCGTGGCACTGAACGAGTTCCACGGTATTCCCTATGCCGCGCCACCGGTGGGCGCATTGCGCTGGAAGCCGCCGCAACCGGTGGCGCCTTGGACCGGCGTGCGCAAGGCGCAGCGCTTCGGGCCGCGCTGTATGCAGCGTCCCATCTACAGCGACATGGTATTTCGCAGCGACGGCGTCAGCGAGGATTGCCTTTACCTCAACGTGTGGACGCCTGCACACGCGACCGCGCAGAAGCTGCCGGTGCTGGTGTATTTCTACGGCGGCGGTTACATGGCGGGCGACGCCTCGGAGCCGCGCTATGACGGCGCCAGCATGGCCGCGCGCGGCATCGTCACGGTGACGGTGAATTACCGGCTGGGCGTGTTCGGCTTCCTCGCCTTGCCGGCGCTGGCGGCCGAATCGCCGCAGCACGCGGCGGGCAACTACGGCCTGCTGGACCAGAACGCCGCGCTGCACTGGGTGCAGCGGAACATCGCTCGCTTCGGCGGCGATCCCGCGAAAATCACCATTGGCGGCGAGTCGGCCGGCTCCATGTCGGTGAGCGCGTTGATGGCCTCGCCCTTGTCCAAAAGCGTGATCGCCGGCGCCATTGGCGAGAGCGGTGCGTTGATCGCCCCGTTGGCGCCGCTGTCGCTGCAGGTAGCGCAGCAGCGCGGGGAGAAGTTCATGGCGCAGGTGGGCGCCGATTCGCTGGCGGCGTTGCGCGCCATGCCCGCCGAGGCCTTGCTGCAGGCCACGGCGGACAAATCCACGCCGCGGTTCGCACCGGATATAGACGGCTATTTCCTCACCGAGCCGCCGGCGGCCACGTTCGCGCGCGGCGCCCAGGCCGCCGTGCCGCTGCTGCTGGGCAGCAATTCGCAGGAAGGCTCCTATCTCGGCCTGCTCGATGGAAAGAGCCCCACGCCCGCCAACTACCGCGCCGCGCTCGAGCGCCTGTTTGGTGCGCAGGCGTCGCGTGCGCTGGCGTTGTACCCGGGCGATGACGAGGAAGCGGTGAAACGCTCGGGCACCGCGCTGGCCGGCGACATGTTCATCGCGCACAGCACCTGGCGCTGGATGGATCTGCACCGCCACACCGGCAACGCACCGGTGTATTTCTATTACTACGACCAGCCGCGACCGGCCAAGCGCAAGCCGGTCGCGGGTGAAACCGCCGATGCCGGGGCCGTGCACAGTGCCGAGATCGAGTACGCATTGGGCAACCTCGACGGCAATCCGGTCTACGCCTGGACGGCGGACGACCGCGAGACCTCGCGTCTGCTGCAAGGCTATTTCGCGCAGTTCATCAAACACGGCGACCCGAACGGCGAGGGCTTGCCGACATGGCCGGCAACGGCCGAATCCGCCGGCGGCCTGCTGCGCCAGACCATCGATGCGCACCCGCGCAGCGTGGTGGACAAGGGCGCGGCGCGGCAGGCATTTCTGCAACAGTTCTACGCCGGGCAGCCGGGCGCGCTTTAGGCCGCTTGCCCCGCGGGTGATCGCGCGCGTGTCGTCGTGCGGTCACCGGTGGCCATTCGCGGGAGCAGTGGCTGACGCGACCTGATCGTGCCCTGGGTATCCGTTTGCCTGCGCGATGCCATAAGCACTTCTCGTACAGCATGGCGAAGCAGCGCGCCCCAAGCGACAGAAGGTTCATGTGACGGCCAACACGTGCGTCGTGTTGACTTCGCCGGAACGGTTGGGTAACGTTACCTGAAACCCGGGAGTGGGTTGTTTGCACGTGAAATTCATGTGCATTCGATCTCAGGTTTCGTGCGCGGGAAGCCCCGGTTTCTCCGCACGGCCTGGCTCTGAAGATTCGAAATGTCCGGGGAGGACTTCGAATGATGAACAGAGATACCGGAAGCGTGCATGGCGGTGGTAACGTCACCACTGCGGTGGGCGGCGCCCACCGTGCGGAGCGCGCATGATCAGCGGCCGCCGCCACATGCTGAAGATGATGGCGCTGGCCACCGGCGGTGCGATGGTTGGCCGCATCCCGAATGTGATGGCCCAGCCGCAGCATCGGGCTTTTCGCAGTCGCCGCCCGCCACCCGCACAGCGGCGGTTTGTCAGCGCGGCGGTGGAGCAGTTGATCGACCGGACCAAGGCCGGCATCGGCGATCCGGAACTGGCCTGGCTGTTCGAGAACTGCTACCCGAACACGCTGGACACGACGGTGCATCTGGGCACGTTGCGCGGCAAGCCGGACACGTTCATCGTCACGGGCGACATCGACGCGATGTGGCTGCGCGATTCGTCGGCGCAGGTGTGGCCGTATCTGCCGCTGGCGCCGCGCGACGATGCATTGCGCCGGCTTTTTCACGGCCTGATCCAGCGCCAGGCGCTGTGCATCTCGATCGATCCCTACGCCAATGCCTTCATGCCCGATCCGGCCCAGCGCAGCACGCTGGACTGGGCACAGCACGACCACACCGACATGCGCCCGGGCGTGGCGGAGCGAAAATGGGAAATCGATTCCTTGTGCTACCCGATCCGCCTGGCCTACGGCTACTGGAAGGCGACCGGTGACGTGGCCCCGTTCGACCACGACTGGCGGGCGGCCATGCATACCGTGTTGCAGACGTTTCGTGTGCAGCAGCGCAAGGACGGCCCCGGCCCCTACCACTTCCAGCGCGCTCCCGAGGTATCCACCGAGAACCCGCCGCTGGGCGGCTACGGCAACCCCGCGAAACCGGTGGGGCTGATCTTCTCGATGTTCCGCCCGTCAGACGATGCCTGCCTGTTTCCGCTGTTCGTGCCGGCCAATTTCTTCGCGGTCACCTCGCTGCGCCAGCTGGCCGAGATGTCGGTGGCCATCCATCACGATGATGCGTTCGCGCGCGATTGCCGTGAGCTGGCCGACGAGGTGGATGCGGCGCTGAAGCAATACGCCGTGATCCGCGACGACAAGGGCGGGGATGTCTGGGCCTACGAAGTGGATGGTTACGGCAACCAGCTGTTCATGGACGACGCCAACGCACCGAGCCTTTCCAGCCTGCCGTACCTCGGCGCGCTGGCGCAGGACGATCCGCGCTACCTGCGCACGCGCGCGGCGGCGTGGAGTCACCGCAATCCGTATTTCTTCAGCGGCACCGCCGCGCAGGGCATCGGCGGTCCGCACCAGGGCCTGCACATGATCTGGCCGATGTCGCTGATCATGCGCGCGCTCACCACGCGTGATGCCGGCGAGATCCGCCAGTGCCTGCACTGGCTGAAGACCACCCACGCCGGCACCGGCTTCATGCACGAATCCTTCGACCAGGACGACCCCGCGCATTTCACCCGCGCGTGGTTCGCCTGGGCCAACACGCTGTTCGGCGAACTGATCGTCGACCTGGCCCATCGTCAACCCGAGCTGCTGCGCACCTGAGCGCCTCGGCATCACCCGTTTCCGCGACCGGAGCACTTTGCATGGTTACCCGTCGACGTTTTCTCCAAGGTTCCGCCACCGCGCTGGCGCTGCTGGGTACGCGTTTCGCCGTCTCGCCGGCGTTTGCCAGCGGCCGCTCCGGTTCGGATCAGGCCGGTGCGAAAGCTGCCGGACTCACGCGTTACGTCGATCCGTTCATCGGCACCGGCGGCCACGGCCATACCTATCCGGGCGCCACGCTGCCGTTCGGCATGGTGCAGCTCAGTCCGGATACCAATAACAACGGCTGGGATGCCTGCTCGGGCTATCACGAGGGCGACGGCTCGATCATGGGCTTCTCGCACACCCATCTCAGCGGCACCGGCGCGGCCGATCTGCTCGATGTGCTGGTGATGCCCGCCCAGGGCACCGTGGAGCTGCAGCCCGGTGCGCGCGGCCGGCCCGACATCAACTACGTCTCGCAGTTCGACCTGAAGCCGGCGCCGGGAACCCCGCAGCAATGGCCGGTGGATGCGGTGGTGACGCCGGGCCCGGGCTATCGCTCGCGCTTCGACCGCAGCACGGAAAGTGCCCGGCCCGGCTACTACCGCGTCACGCTGAAGGATCACGACATTCTTGCCGAGCTCACCGCCACCGAGCGCACCGGCTTGCATCGCTACACGTTCAACCGTGCCGGCGACGGCCACCTGCTGGTCGATCTTGCCCATGGCATCAGCGATTCGCCGACCGAGCCGTGCCGCGTCTCCGACGCGACCTTGAAGCTGGTCGGCAAGGACACCCTGGTCGGCTCGCGCCGCGTGCATCAGTGGGCGAACGGCCGTTACATCCATTTCGCGATGAAGCTGTCGCGGCCGATCGACAAGGGCGTGCTGTACAGCGAGGACAAGGCATTGCCCGACGGTGCGCTCGAGGCCAGCGGCAAGCACCTGAAGGCGGCGCTGCACATTAGCGATGCCTCAAGCGCACCGCTGCTGGTCAAGGTCGGCCTCTCCGGCGTGGACATCGAGGGCGCGCTGCGCAACCTCGAGCGGGAAATGCCCGATTGGGATTTCGACCGCGTCAGCGCGGCCGCCGATGCGGCCTGGGAACGGGAGCTGGGCCGCATCGCCATCGACGCGGCCAGCGACGAGATGCGGCGCATCTTCTACACCTCGCTGTACCACACGATGCTGGCGCCCACGCTGTTCAGCGATGTCGATGGCCGTTATCGCGGCATGGATCTCGCCGTCCATCAGTTGCCGCAGGGTGCGCACAACTACAGCACCTATTCGCTGTGGGACACGTACCGCGCGCTGCATCCGCTGTTCACGCTTTACCAGCCCGAGCGCGTACCGGACCTGGTCAACGGCCTGATCCGCATGGCCGCCGAGAGTCCGGAGGGGCCGCCGGTGTGGCCGCTGCAGGGCGTGGAAACCGGCTGCATGATCGGCTACCACTCCGCATCGGTGATCGCCGAAGCGCAGGCGAAGGGTTTCAAGGGCATCGATATCGAAAAAGCCTGGCCGCTGTATCGCAAGCGCGCGATGGATGACGATTACCGCGGCCTGCCGTACTACCGCAAACTGGGCTACATCCCCAGCGACAAGGAAGGCGAGGCCGTCAGCAAGACGCTGGAGTACTGCTACGACGACTGGGCGGTGGCGCACATCGCCGACGCCGCGGGCGCCGCCGCCGATGCCAAGACGCTGCGCTCGCGCTCGCGCAACTACCGCAATGTGTTCGACAAGCAGCTCGGCTTCGTGCGCCCGCGCGACAGCGAGGGCCGCTGGCTGGAGGATCCGTTCGACCCCGTGGCGATCGGCCACTCCGACCAGTGGCGCGACTTCACCGAGTCGAACGCCTGGCAGGCCACCTTTCTCAACCAGCATGATCTGTACGCCTACATGCAGCTGTTCGGCGGCGAGGCGGCGTTCGAGAAGAAGCTGGACGGCCTGTTCAACGCGCCGCCCAGCGTGCCCGGCAACGCGCCACCGGATATCGCCGGCCTGGTCGGCCAGTACGCCCACGGCAACGAGCCCAGCCACCACATTGCCTACCTGTACGCCTACACCGGCGCGCACCACAAGACCCAGGCGCGCGTGCGCTCGCTGCTGGACACCATGTACCGCGCCGCGCCGGACGGCCTGGCCGGCAACGAGGATTGCGGGCAGATGAGCGCGTGGTACGTGATGGGCGCGCTGGGGTTGTACGCGGTCGATCCGGTCGGTGCCACCTACGTGTTCGGCAGCCCGCTGCTGAAGCGTGCCGAGGTCGCGCTGGGCAACCAGAAAAAGCTCGTGGTGACGACGGTCGGCAACGGCGCGGACACGCCCTACATCCAGTCCGTCAGCTGGAACGGCAAGCCGTGGACGCGCAGCTGGATCAGCCATGCCGAGCTGGCCGCGGGCGGCGCGTTGACCTTCCACATGGGACGCGCGCCGAACACGCAGTTCGGTCGCGCCATCGAAGACCGGCCGCCCTCGTTCGGCGCCGCGGCGACCGCCTGACCATGGCTGCGATCGGACGCCACTGCTTTCCATTGATGACCGGTGCCGCCGTGCAGGTGACATCGGCCACCTATCCATGTCCCGGGGGCGTGTGCCCCGCGCCCGGGCCGTCGGCAATCGCAGGACGGGCACGATCCGCGATACCGAACACGTCGTGATCCTCATGCAGGAGAGCTGAGTGGGACCTAAAACAGGGGGTCACCGCGCCGCGATCTTGAAGGCGCCCATCATCGTATGGGGAGCAACACAATGACTTACCTACCGCACGTATTCACGCGCAAACCCTTGTACACCGCACTCGCGTTGACGACCTTGTCGTTTGGCGCCCTGGGGCTGCCGGCGGCGGCCTTTGCACAGGCATCCATCTCCAACGACGCCCTTGCGGCATCGCCGGCAGCTGCGCCGCAATCGGACAGCGCACAGGCGCAAACGAGCGCCAGCAGTGACGGCACCAACCGGCGCAAGCCCGGCGCCACCACGTTGCAGACGGTCGTCGTCACCAACTATCGCCAGTCGATCGACCAGAACGTGCAGGACAAGCGCGACGCCAACTCCATCGTGGAAGTCATCAACGCGCAGAACATCGCCCAGTTTCCCGCCAAGAACATCGCCGATGCGCTGGCGCACGTGCCGGGCGTGGTCATCAGCCGCGAGTCCGGCGAAGGCAAGACGGTCAGCATCCGCGGCCTTGCGCCGGAGCTGACGCTGACGCAGTTGAACGGCAACTACGTCGCCTCGGCCGACACCTCGGCCGGGCTGACGCGCTCGTTCAACTACACGCTGTTCCCGGCCAACATGTTCTCCGACATCAAGCTGTACAAGAGCCTGGAAGCGCGTCTGGACGAGGGCGGCATCGGCGGCAACGTGGACCTGCGCACGCGCCGCCCGCTGGAGATGGCGGCCAACGACGGCTTCGTGACCGTCACCGGCGCGGGCTCCGACAACAGCAGCAAGATCACCCCCCAGGTGTCGGCGCTGTGGTCGTGGAAGAACAAGGACGAAACCTTCGGCGTGCTGGTGGCCGGCTCCTACCAGAAGCGCCGCGACATCAACTACACCGCCAGCGCAACCAGCTGGCACTGGTGGTCGGACAACTGCACCGATCCGCAGGCCTGCAGCCAGCCGGCCACCAACGTGCGCGGCAACGCGTACCCGGCCGACGTGGCATCCAATATCGACCTGTGGCCGGGCGGCGGCGTGGTCGACCAGGCCGGCAACGTCTACAACGGCTTCTGGATGCCGCAGCAGTTTTCCACCAGCCGCAACCAGCTGGACCTGAAGACCACAGGCGTGCAGGCGACGATGCAGTTCAAGCCCAGCGACCATCTGCAGCTGACCGGCAACTACTTCCGCTTCGAGCGCACGCAGGACCAGATCACCAACACGCTGGAAATACCCGAATGGGGCCTGCCCGGCAACAGCAATTTCGACGACCAGCAGGGCCGGTTGCTGGCGCCCAATGGCCTGAGCTTCGACAGGTCGGGCACGGTCGTGACCGGCGCCAACTACGTGCTTCCCGCCGCGGGCGTGGGCTGCAACGCGACGACCAACCCGTCGACCGGCGAGCAACGCCAGGCGGTGGACGTCTGTTCCACCGAGATCCCGTGGCTCAACGGCAACTACTCGGTGGAGAAGGCCACCTCGCAAACGGTGAACATCGCGGGCGAGTGGGACAACGGCGGCATGCTGAGCGGATCGTTCAACGTCGGGCGCACCTGGGCCACGGGCGGCCCGTCGATCGAACTGGGCATGGCCGCCAAGCCGCGCAACTTCGTCGACGGCCAATGGGTCGATGGCAGCAATGGCGCCGCGTGGACGCTGGGCAGCCGTCCCACCATCACGGCGGCGCCGGACGTGCTGAACAACATGCTCGCCGGCGAGGGTCAGGTGGACCTGGGTTCCACCGGCTCCAACATGGTCAACACCACCAACGCGCAGAACTTCGCCCAGGCGGACTTTACCTGGGCGTTCGATTCCAGCTGGATGCAGTCGCTGCAGTTCGGCGTGAAGTACAGCGACGCCCATGCCGAACAGCAGAGCAACGAAGTGCGCTGGTACTGCAAGGGCACCACCTCGCAGTTCCAGACCTGCGATCCGAACGCCGGCCAGTTGCCGGCCGATTTCCTGCTGGCGAACGAGCTGGACGGCAGCAGCGAGATCTACAAGGACAGCATTTTCCCGGCGATCAATTTCCCGGCCTACTACAACCATCTCAACCAGACCTACGACCGGGTGATCTACAACAAGCCCGAGAACAAGTCGTCCATCGGCGAGAAGATTGCCGCGGCCTATGTGCAGGCGAATTTCGATACGGGCGTGCTGCGCGGCAACGTGGGCGTGCGCTTCGTCAGCACGAAGCAGGATCTCACCGTCGCCAACCAGGTCACCACCAACAACGCGGTGTACTACCACGATCCGGCGGGCAACATCCTGATCTGCCCGGCCTCGGGCGTGAATGCCGGCGGCGGCGCCTGCGCGCCGGGCGACTTCCAGTACCTGCCGCGCGAGGTGGCCGTGGTGCAGGACTTCACCAACTCCTCCACCAGCAAGCGCTACAACGAGGTGCTGCCCAGCTTCAACGTCGCCTGGACCATCGCCGACAACTTCGTGCTGC
>JBIQMK010000105.1:0-11223 GCA_044463365.1 Rhodanobacter sp.
AGCAGGAGGGCCGCGTGATCCTGTTCATCGACGAGCTGCACACCATGGTCGGCGCCGGCAAGGGCGAGGGCGCGATGGACGCCGGCAACATGCTCAAGCCTGCGCTGGCGCGCGGCGAGCTGCATTGCATCGGCGCGACCACGCTGGACGAGTATCGCCAGTACATCGAGAAGGATGCCGCGCTGGAGCGGCGCTTCCAGAAGGTGTTCGTGGGCGAGCCTTCCGTCGAGGACACCATCGCCATCCTGCGCGGCCTGAAGGAGCGCTACGCCGTGCACCACGGCGTGGAGATCACCGACCCGGCGATCGTGGCCGCCGCCACGCTCTCGCATCGCTACATTGCCGACCGCCAGTTGCCGGACAAGGCGATCGACCTGATGGACGAGGCCGCCTCGCGCATTCGCATGGAGATCGACTCCAAGCCGGAGGAACTGGACCGGCTGGAGCGGCGGCTGATCCAGCTGAAGATCCAGCGCGAGATGCTGAAGAAGGAAAAGGACAGCGAATCGAAGCAGCGCCTGGCCGACCTGGAAGCCGACATCGAGAAGCTCGAACGCGAGTTCTCCGACCTCAACGAAATCTGGAAATCCGAGAAGGCCGCGCTGCAGGGCACCACCAAGGTGAAGGAGCAGATCGAGCAGGCCAACCAGGAGCTGGAGGCAGCGCGGCGCGCCCAGGATTACGCGCGGATGAGCGAGATCCAGTACGGCAAGCTGCCCGAACTGGAGAAGCAGCTCGCCGCCGCGCAGACCGCCGAGACGCAGGATTTCAAGCTGGTGCAGACCCGCGTCACAGCCGACGAGATCGCCGAGGTGGTCAGCCGCTGGACCGGCATCCCGGTCAGCAAGATGCTCGAAGGCGAGCGCGACAAGCTGCTGAAGATGGAGGACGAGCTGCACAAGCGCGTGGTCGGCCAGGACGAGGCCGTGCACGCCGTGGCCGATGCGATCCGCCGCTCGCGCGCGGGCCTGTCCGATCCCAACCGGCCCAACGGTTCGTTCCTGTTCCTGGGCCCCACCGGCGTGGGCAAGACCGAGTTGTGCAAGGCGTTGGCCGAGTTCATGTTCGACACCACCGACGCGATGGTGCGCATCGACATGAGCGAGTTCATGGAGAAGCACTCGGTCTCGCGCCTGGTCGGCGCGCCTCCCGGTTACGTCGGTTACGAGGAAGGCGGCTATCTGACGGAAGCCGTGCGCCGCCGGCCGTACAGCGTGATCCTGCTGGACGAGGTGGAGAAGGCGCATCCGGACGTGTTCAACATCCTGCTGCAGGTGCTCGACGACGGCCGCCTCACCGATGGCCAGGGTCGCACCGTGGACTTCCGCAACACGGTGATCGTGATGACCTCGAACCTCGGTTCGCAGATGATCCAGGATGCCTCGGAAAGCGGCGGCGACGCGGAGGAGCAGTACACCCAGATGAAGGCCTCGGTGATGGGCGTGGTGCAGGCGCACTTCCGCCCCGAGTTCATCAACCGGCTCGACGAGATCGTGGTGTTCCGCCCGCTGGACAAGGCGCAGATCCGTGCCATCGCGAAGATCCAGCTGGAGTACCTGGAGAAGCGCCTGGCCGAGCGGCAGCTGAAGCTGGAGGTGGAAGACGACGCGCTGACCCTGCTCGGCAATGTCGGCTTCGACCCGGTCTACGGTGCGCGGCCGCTGAAGCGGGCGATCCAGCAGCAGCTGGAGAATCCGCTGGCCCGGCAGATCCTGCAGGGCCAGTTCCAGAGCGGCGACACCATCCGTGTCGCTGCCGAGGGGGGCCACCTGGTGTTTCGCGGCAGCGGCCAGTCCTGAGGCGCGTGACCTCGCAAAGAAAAAACCCCGGCATGCCGGGGTTTTTTCTTGCTTCGGATGGTGATGACTTACCAGTGGTAGGCGACCTTGCCGTAGGCATAGCCGCCGTTGAAGCCGTACGGCGAGTAGACCGAATACGGCATCGTGCCCTTGTTGGCGCCGTAGCCGTTGATGGCGTTGACCTTGTTCGGGTACTTGTCGAACAGGTTGTCCGCGCCCAAGGTGAAGGTCCAATGGTCGAGGTTGTAGCTGACCGACAGGTCGCTCACCCAGTTCGCGCTGTAGACCTGGTCGAAGGTGGCGCTGGAGGTGCTGAACGAGGTGAAGCTGCCGTAGCGGGTGATGGTGGCGTTGATGTCCCAGTTGCCCACGCTGTACAGGCCATTGAGGATCAACTTGCTGCGCGGGGCGGTGTCGGCCAGCAGGCCGTAGATGTCGCGCCGGTCCACACGCTTGATGCTGATGCCCAGGGCGTCCAGCGCCGCGGGGTTGGGCTTGATGTCGGTGACCTTGTTGTAGTTGTAGTTGTAGCTGAGCGAGGTCTGCAGGCTGCCGGCGTTGCCGAAGTCGAAGTGGTAGCCGCCGACGAAGTCGATGCCCCGGGTGCGCGTGTCCACGGCGTTGGTGAAGTAGCCGACGCTGCTGTAGTTGCTGCCGGTGATGCCGTTGGCCGCCAGGTAATCCTGCACCACGGGGGACGTGGTGCCGAGGTAACTCGACAGCGTGATCCGGTTGTCGATGTCGATCTGGTACGCGTCCAGGCTGAGGCTGAGCGCGTCGGTCGGGTTCCACACCGCGCCCACGGTGAAGTTGCGCGACTTCTCCGGCTTCAGCGCCTCACCGCCCAGCAGACGGCCTAGCGGGCTGATCGACGACACCAGCGCGGTGTTGTAGATGCCCGGGGTCAGGCCGAGGTTGTTGCCGGGGCCCTGATAGGTGGAGGAGGTGTACGCGTAGTACTGCTGGGCCAGCGCGGGCGCGCGGAAACCGGTCGAGGCGCTGCCACGCAGCGCGAAGCTGTCGGTGAAGTCGAAGCGGGCCGACAGCGAGCCGGTGGTGGTGGTGCCGAAGTCGCTGTAATCCTCATGGCGCACCGCCAGCGAGGTGCCCAGGCGATCGGTGAGGTTGGTTTCCAGGCTCAGGTATTCGGCCACGTCGTGGCGGGCGTAGGAGCCGGCGTCGGAAGGCTGGTAGCCGCCGAAGCCCTGCGCGCCGCCGGACACGCCGGAGGTGCCCACGTAGTACGAGGCCGGTTCGCCGGCGTCGATCCGGTAGCTCTGGCGCAGGTATTCGGTGCCGAAGGCGAGGGTGACCGGGTTGGGTAGCCTGCCCACCGATAGATCCTTGGCGATGTCGATGTCGAACGACTGCTGGTCGGCATGCAGGATGCCGTCGTGGAAACTGGACTGGGTCGATCCGAAGTCGTTCAGCAGCGCGCGGTTGACGCTGTGGATGGTGCGGTAGGACACCCGGTTGCCGCCGGCATTGCCGCTGATGTCCCAGCGCCAGCCGCCGCTGGTGGTGCCGCGCAGCCCGACGACCAGCGAGCGGTCGATCGAATTGCCCTGCTCCAGCGGGGTGTAGCCGTTCGGATAAAGCGAGGGGACGGCGTTGCCGCTGGCGGTGTCGCGGAAGAACGCCGGCGAGGTGGTGTCGCGGGTGCTGTAGTGGCCGAGGGCGTACAACTGCACGGCGGGCGTGATGTCGTACTGGGCGTTGAGGAACAGGTTCTTGTTCTTCACCGCCGGATCGCCGTAGCGCTGGCCGATCTCGAACGGCGCCACGCGCTCGGGGGCGGAGCGGTCGGAGTAGTTCTGGCTGCCGTCCTGCAGGGTGAAGCGGATCCAGCCCTTATCGTCGTTCAACGGCAGGCCGACGTTGGCCGAACCCTGCCATTGCCGGCCGTCGCCGGCGTAATACTGGCCGCCCAGCGCCTCGACCGAGCCGCCCTCGGCGCCTTTCTTGAGGATGATGTTGACCACGCCCGCGATGGCGTCCGAGCCGTACTGGGCGGAGGCGCCGTCACGCAGCACCTCGATGTGGTCGATCGCGGCCATCGGGATGGTGTTGAGGTCGACCGCCTGCGAGCCACGGCCGACCACGCCGTTGGTCAGCAGCAGGGCGCCCGGGTGCCAGCGCTTGCCATCCACCAGCACCAGCACCTGGTCGGGCGAAAGGCCGCGCAGCTGCAGCGGGCGCTGCTGGTCGGCGGTGTCGCCGCCGGCCGGGCGCGGGAAATTCAGCGACGGAATGATGCGGGCCAGCGCGGTGGAAAGCTCGGTGGTGCCGGTCTGCTGCAAGACCTTGGCGGAAACCACGTCGATCGGGGTCAGCGAACTGCTTTCGGTGCGGTTGTCGGCGCGGGTGCCGGTGACGATCACCGCATCCAGGCGCTGGGCCTTGGTCGGCGAGGGCGCGGTGGTGTCCTGCGCGGCGGCGCCGGTGGACAACGCCAGCAGCGCCAGTGCGGGCAGCCAGGCGGTACGGCTCGTATCGGAATGCTTGCTCATGGGGGATTTTCCGTGGGGAAGGAATTGCTGCAGTGCAACGGACCGCAGGTTAGGCTTACTCGCCGCTCGCGTCAACAGACGTATAGACGTCCAAATGGCGCCACGACCACGGCACTGGCCGTGCTTCCGCACGCCAGGGCGACGAGACTACGCCGGCGGGCCGGCCACGCCCATGGGCCCGGTGGTACGTTGAAATCCGGTCGCGCGGGTCGATAATGGCGAGTTTCCATCGCCATCGCGATCGATCGATTACGGAGTTCCTCATGCCCATCTACGAGTTCGAATGCAGTCATTGCGGCCACCGGTTCGACCGTCTGCAAAAATTGTCCGATGCCGACCCCACGGTGTGCCCCGCCTGCGGCGAGCCGCAGTTGCACCGGATGGTGAGCGCGCCCTCGTTCCGGCTGGCGGGCAGTGGCTGGTACGAGACAGACTTCAAGAAAGAGGGCGACAAGAAGCGCAATCTCGCCGGTGATCACAACGCCACCGCGAAACCTGCCGCGACCCCGACCCCCGCGGCGTCACCAGCGCCAGCGCCATCGCCTGCTCCGGCGCCATCGGCCGGCGGCAAGGGCTGATTCGTCGCCCGCCGCAGCCATCGGCGGCGGTGGTAAGATTCGCGGTCTTTTCCCCGCTTTTGCCGCCGACGCGGCCCGGAGTTCCAAGCGCATGCGTACGCATCTTTGCGGCCTCATCGACGAGTCGCTGATCGGCCAGACCGTCACCCTGTGCGGCTGGGTCAACAAGATCCGTTTGCAGGCCCACGTGGCCTTCGTCGACCTGCGCGACCATGAGGGGCTGGCGCAAGTGGTGATCGAGCGCGACAACGTCGATGCGTTTGCGCTGGCGGGCGAGATCGGCAACGAGTACTGCCTGCGCGTCACCGGCACCATCCGCCCGCGCCTGTCGGTCAACGACAAGCTGAAAACCGGCACGATCGAACTGCTGGCGGACAAGGTCGAGATCCTCAACGCCGCGAAGGACCTGCCGTTCGCGCTGCACGAGAACCCGAACGAGGACATGCGGATGACCTACCGCTACCTCGACCTGCGCCGCCCCGAGATGCAGGCGATGATGCGCAAGCGCATCCGGCTGGTGCAGGCGCTGCGCCGCTACCTGGACGAGCGCGGCTTCCAGGACATCGAGACGCCGATCCTGACCAAGGCCACGCCCGAGGGCGCGCGCGACTACCTGGTGCCCAGCCGCGTGCATCCGGGCCAGTTCTACGCGTTGCCGCAGTCGCCGCAGCTGTTCAAGCAGATCCTGATGGTGGCCGGCTTCGACCGCTACTACCAGATCGCTCGCTGCTTCCGCGACGAGGACCTGCGCGCCGATCGCCAGCCCGAATTCACCCAGCTCGATCTCGAATTCGCCTTCGTCGAGGAACAGGACGTGCAGGATTTCGTGGAGGCGCTGATCCGCCACGTATTCCGCGAGGTGCAGGGTGTGGAACTGGACGCCAGCTTCCCGCGCATGACTTGGGCCGAGGCGATGCGTCGCTTCGGCTCGGACAAGCCCGACCTGCGCATCGCGCTGGAGCTGGTGGACGTGGCCGAGGCGGTGAAGCATGTCGAGTTCAAGGTGTTCGCCGGCCCGGCCAACGATGCCGGCGGCCGCGTGGCGGCGCTGCGCGTGCCCGGCGGCAGCACGCTGTCGCGCAAGGACATCGACGGCCTGACCGAATACGCCGCGCGCTACGGCGCCAAGGGCCTGGCCTGGCTGAAGGTCGAGGACCTGGCCAAGGGGCGCGAGGGCATCACCTCGCCAGTCGCCAAGTTCCTCGACGACGCGGCGCTGGAGGGCGTGCTGCAAGCCACCGGCGCGCAAACCGGCGACATCGTGTTCTTCGGCGCCGGCGCGTGGAAGACCGTCACCGACTTCATGGGCGCGTTGCGGCTGAAGGTCGGCAAGGATCGCGGCCTGGTCGAGGAAGGCTGGAAGCCGCTGTGGGTCACCGATTTCCCGATGTTCGAATACGACGACGAGGCGCAGCGGTTCGTGGCTCTGCATCACCCGTTCACCGCGCCCAAGGTGGATGACGCCGCGCAGTTGCGCGCCGATCCGCACAACGCGGTGAGCCGCGGCTACGACATGGTGCTGAACGGCAACGAGATCGGCGGCGGCTCGATCCGTATCCATCGCCCGGAGATGCAGAGCACGGTGTTCGAGCTGCTCGGCATCGGCGCGGAAGAGGCCGAGGCCAAGTTCGGCTTCCTGCTGAAGGCGCTGAAATTCGGCGCACCGCCGCACGGCGGCCTGGCGTTCGGCATCGACCGCATCGCGGCGCTGATGGCCGGCACCGAGTCGATCCGTGACGTGATCGCCTTCCCCAAGACCACCAGTGCGCAGGACCTGATGACCGACGCGCCCTCGCCGGTGGACGCCGCGCAGCTCAAGGAGCTGCACGTGGCCGTCAGGGAATAAGGTGTAGGGGTTAGAGAACGGTTGGTCATTGCCCGCTTTGCGATTCCCTACTCTCTATTCCCCATTCCCGGCTCTCGCCCATGTCCGACCACGTGATCCTGCTGCATGGCCTGTGGATGCGCGGCTTCGCGCTGGCCATGCTGCATCGCCGGCTGGGCGAGGCGGGATTCCGGGTCGATCGCTTCGACTACCTCAGCGTAGCTGCCACCCAGCAACACATCCTCGAACAGTTGCAGGCCCGCATGCATGCGTTGGGCGCCGATGGCGAGCCGGTGCATCTGGTCGGTCACAGTCTCGGCGGGTTGCTGGCGCTGCGGGCCTGCCTGGGTACCGACTTGCCGCCCGGGCGCGTCGTCTGTCTGGGCTCGCCGCTGAAAGGCAGCACCGTGGCGCGTAGCGTTTCGGCGTGGGGACGCGGCGGCGAGGTGCTGCTCGGCCATAACCGCGAGCTGCTGGAGCAGGGCTTCGTGCGCTGGACCGATGCGCGCCAGGTGGGCGTGATTGCGGGCTGCACGCCGCTGGGGCTGGGCGCCGTGCTTGGTCACCTGGACGGCGACCATGACGGCACCGTGGCGGTGGAGGAAACCCGCCTGGCCGGCCTGACCGCGCATTGCGTGGTGGAGGCCAACCACACCGGATTGCTGTTTTCCGCCGACGTGGCCCAGCGCGTCAGCCATTTCCTGCGTGACGGTTGTTTCCCGGCCGGCGCCCCCCACGGCACGCGCGGGGAAATCAGGTAAAATTGGCCGCTTGTCCAATGAGTCAAGTGCAGGCATCGCCATGGGTAGAGGCCCTTCCATCGAAGGTCGCAAGAACGCCGAGGACGCCAAGCGCGCCAAGGTGTTCACCAAGCTGATCCGCGAGATCACCGTCGCCACCCGCGCCGGCGTGGCCGATCCGGCCGGCAACCCGCGCCTGCGCGCGGCGGTCGACAAGGCGCTGGCGGCCAACATGACCAAGGACACCATCGAGCGCGCGATCAAGCGCGGCTCCGGCGCCGACGGCGGTGCCGACATGCAGGAGTTGCGCTACGAAGGCTACGGCCCCGCCGGCATCGCGCTGATCATCGACTGCTTCACCGACAACCCGGTGCGCACCGTGGCCGACGTGCGCCACGCGCTGACCAAGCATGGCGGCAACCTGGGCACCAGTGGTTCGGTGGCGTTCCAGTTCAACCGTTGCGGCGAGCTGGTGTTCGAGACCGGCGGCGACGAGGCGGCGGAGGAGAAAGTGCTGGAGGCCGCGCTGGAAGCCGGCGCCGACGACGTCATCAACGAGAACGGCGAAAGCGCCGTGCTGTGCTCGCCGGAAAGCTTCGAGGCGGTGCAGCAGGCGTTGATCGCCGCCGGCCTGGACGCCACCCACGCCGGTGTGGTGATGCGTCCCAACAATCGCGTGGCGGTGCCGGAGGAAGCTCAGGAAACCCTGATCGACCTGCTCGAAAAACTCGATGCGCTGGATGACGTGAGCGACGTGTCGCACAACGCCTTGCTGCCGTCGTGAAGCAGGGAATGGGGAATCGGGAGTAGGGAATGGGCAGAGCAGAAAGCCATCCCTTCCCCCGGCGTGTTGGTGGCGAATCATGACCGGGGCCCCCGCGGTGCCGGGGCGTGCGCCCCATTCCCCATTCCCCATTCCCCATTCCCATGCGGTGCGCATCCTGGGTATCGACCCCGGCAGCCAGCGCACCGGCGTGGGCATCATCGACGTGGATGGTGCGGGCCGATTGACGCATGTCTTCCACGGCGCGCTGGCGGTGGCCGGCGAGACCACGTTTCCGCTGCGGCTGAAACGCATCTTTGACGAACTGTGTGACATCATCGCCGCCCATCGACCGGCCGAGTGCGGCATCGAACGCGTGTTCATGGCGCGCAATCCCGATTCGGCGTTGAAGCTGGGACAGGCGCGCGGTGCCGCGATCTGCGCGGTGGTCAGCCAGGGGATCGCGGTGCACGAATATGCGGCAACCGAAGTGAAGCAGTCCGTGGTCGGCAGCGGTCGCGGCGACAAGGCCCAGGTCCAGCACATGGTCGGCATGCTGCTGGGGTTGAAGGGCCCGTTGCAGGCCGACGCCGCCGATGCGCTGGCGATCGCGGTGACGCATGCGCATACGCGTGCCAGCCTGGCGCGGGTCGGCATTCCGCGTACCGCCTGGAGGCGGCGCTGATGATCGGCCGTCTGCGCGGCACGCTGCTGTCGAAGCAGCCGCCCTCGCTGCTGATCGAGGTGGGCGGCCTCGGTTACGAGGTGGACGCACCGATGTCCACCATCTACGACCTGCCAGGCATCGGCAAGGAAGTGATCCTGCTGACCCACTACGCGGTGAAGGAGGACAGCGCCGCGCTGTACGGCTTCCTGCGCGAGAGCGAGCGCACGTTGTTCCGCAATCTGCTGAAGGTCAGCGGCATCGGCGCGAAGATCGCGCTGGCCGTGTTGTCGGGTGTTTCGACCGATCATTTCGCGCGGCTGGTGCAGGCCGGCGACGTGGTGGCGCTGACCAAGATCCCGGGCATCGGCAAGAAGACCGCCGAACGCATCGTGGTGGAATTGCGCGACCGCGTGGATGGCCTGTCCAGCCTGCCCGGTACCGCGTTGCCCGGCGCTGCCGCGCCGCTGGATGCCGCTGGCGAAGCCACCGTGGCGTTGCAGCAGCTGGGCTACAAGCCGGTCGAGGTCACGCGGCTGGTGCAGAAGGTCGCCGTCGACGGCGACAGCGCCGAGGCCATCATCCGCAAGGCGCTGCGCGCCGCGCTGGGAGCTTGACCGTGCACCCGGAACACGCGAACGGCGAGACATCGCCCGAGACCAAGCGCCGGCTCACCGCGCTGGCGCTGGGCGCCATCGGCGTGGTGTTCGGCGACATCGGCACCAGCCCGCTGTACACCATGAAGGAAACCCTCGGCACCCACGGCATGACGCCCACGCCGGCGGCCGTGCTGGGCGTGCTGTCGCTGGTGTTCTGGTCGCTGATCATCGTGGTGTCGCTGAAATACGTGACCTTCGTGATGCGTGCCGACAACAAGGGCGAGGGCGGCATCATGGCGCTGATGGCGCTGGCGCAGCGCTCGATGAGCGGCTCGGCGCGGGCACGCTGGACACTGGCCGCGTTCGGCATCTTCGGCGCCTCGCTGTTCTACGGCGACGGCGTGATCACCCCCGCCATCTCGGTGCTGGGCGCGGTCGAGGGCCTGCAGATCGCCACGCCCGGACTGGAGCGATACGTGGTGTGGATCGCGCTGGTGATCCTGCTGTGCATGTTCGCGGTGCAGCGCCACGGCACGCACAAGGTCGGCAAGGCGTTCGCGCCGGTGATGACGGTGTGGTTCCTGGTGCTGGCGCTGCTGGGGGCGCGGCAGATCGTGGCCAACCCCGAAGTGCTTTATGCGCTCAATCCCTGGCACGCGGTGCGCTTTTTCATCCGCCATGGCGACACCTCGTTCATCGCGCTGGGCGGCGTGGTGCTGGCGCTGACCGGTGCCGAGGCGCTGTACGCGGACATGGGCCATTTCGGCAAGAAACCCATACGCATGGCGTGGTTCGGTTTCGTGCTGCCGGCGCTGGTGCTGAATTATTTCGGGCAGGGCGCGCTGCTGCTCAGCGATCCGCTGGCGATCGAGAGCCCGTTCTACCGGATGGTGCCCGAGGCGCTGCTGTACCCGATGATCGTGCTGGCCACGGCGGCCGCGGTGATCGCCTCGCAGGCGGTGATTTCCGGCGCCTTCTCGATGACCCGCGAGGCGATGTCGCTGGGCTATTCGCCGCGCATGGCGGTGGTGCACACCTCGCGCGAGCTGTCCGGGCAGATCTTCGTGCCGTGGGTCAACCGCATGCTGATGGTGCTGGTGATCGTGGCGGTGCTGTTTTTCCAGAGTTCGGACAACCTGGGCGCCGCCTATGGCATCGCCGTGACCGGCACCATGACCATGACCACGTTGCTGGCGCTGGTGGTGGCGCGCAAGCGCTGGCACTGGAACTGGCCCACGCTGGTGCTGGTGGGCGTGCTGTTCCTGATCATCGACCTGTCGTTCTTCGGCGCCAACCTGCTGAAGGTGGCGCACGGCGGCTGGTTCCCGCTGGTGCTGGGTGTGGTGATCTTCACCATGATGACCACCTGGCGCCGCGGCCGCGAACTGGTGGTGCGCGAGATCAAGCAATCGGGCCTGGCGCTGGCGCCGTTCATCGAGAACATTGCCGAGCATCCGCCCTTGCGCGTGCCGGGCACGGCGGTGTTCCTCACCGCCAACCAGAACGCGGTACCGCACGCGCTGCTGCACAACCTCAAGCACAACAAGGTGCTGCACGAGCGCAACGTGCTGCTGACGGTGGAGATCCTGGAAACGCCGGTGGCGGAAGTGTCCGAGCGCGTGCAGATCACCGCGATGGGCAGCGATTTCCACGGCCTGGAGCTGCGTTTCGGCTTCGCCGAAGACCCCAACGTGCCGCTGGCGCTGAGCCAGTGCGGCCGCGAGGGGCTGGAGGTCATGATGGCG
>JBIQMK010000106.1:0-11211 GCA_044463365.1 Rhodanobacter sp.
AGGAGGCGCCAGCGGAGCAAACGCGGTTTCGTCGTCCTGGGGTTCTTCGCCGTAGTGGTCGATATCGAAGGCCGGGCGCACCTGGGTCTCGTCGTCGCCGGGCGCGTCGTCGTGATGGGCAAACAGCGGATGACCGGGCGTCAGATCCTCACCCATGTGCACCACATCCTGCCATTCCTCCTGCTGCGGATCGACGATATGCGCATGCATCGCCTCGGCCGCCGCCTCGAAATGGTCCACGTCGCGGCGCGAGTAGTACAGGCTCACCAGTTCGAGATGCAGGCCCACGTCGTCCGGATGCTCAGCCAGCTGATCCAGCAGTTCGTTCTGGTCGACGTCGTCGCCGCCGTATTCGGCCAGCGGCGTCGCGGCGAAGCGGTCTGCCAGCGAGGACGATCCCGCCGCGGGCGGCTTCCCGGTTTTCTTGCGTCGGCCCAGCAGGGCCAACAGCAGCAAAAGCACGACCACACCCGCCGCGGCAAGCCACGCCACCGGTTGCATGTACCACGGCTGGACGGCCGGGCTCGGCCTAGGCACCGGCTTGACGGCGGGACGGTGGTTTGCCGGCTTGGGCTTGGCCGACGCCGCTTCGGTCTTCGCTGGCGTGACCGCGGCGGTGGCGACCGCCGTCGTCGACGCTGCCGCTAGCGAGGCCGGAGCAGGCGCGCCATGGGCGGTGCTCGCCGGAGCCGGAGGCACGGCTTCGACCTTCGCCGGCGTGCTGGCCGCGTCTGCCGGTGCCGAAGGCGCGGCGGCGGCACCGGACGCCTTGCCGGCCGCTGCCAATTTTGCCTGCAGCTCGGCGATCTGGTTGTCCTTCAACGCCAGCAAGCGCTTGTTCTTGCTGTTGATGTCGGCCAGCTCCTTGAGCTGGTCCTTCAGGTCGCTGCTTTGCTGCTGCAGGTTGGCGATGTTTTCCTGGCTGCGCAACAGATCCTGCTTGAGCGCCGCCGTTGCCTTGGCGTCGGTACTCGAGGCCGACTTGCCGGCGCTGGCCGGAACCAGCGCCAGACGATCGGCCGACGACGCCTGGCTGGCCGGTGCGCTGCTGGCGGACGCGCGAGTGGCCGCATCGGCCACGGTGGTGGGCATGCTGGTGGCGTTGGCGCGCCAGTCGCTGTTCTCGCGACGCACCTCGGCAATGGCTGCGGCCCGCTCGGTGGACTGGATTTCCTCGCGCGTGGGCACGCGCAACACCTCGCCGCTCTTCAGCGCATTGATGTTGTCGCGGTAGAAGGCATCGGGGTTGGCGCGCTTGAACGCCAGCATGACCTGGTTCACATCCGCGCCGGGCACGGCGTCGCGGGCGATCGTGGACAAGGTCTGGCCACGCTGGACCGGACCATAGTTGCCATTCGCCGCCGCGCTGGCGCGGGGCGCCGGTGCCGGTGCCGGTGCCGGTGCCGGCACTTGCGACGGTGCCGTGCGCTGCACGGGGGCTGCCCGCGTCGCCGCTGCCGGCGCTTGCGTGTACGCCGGCGCGCCGCCAGCCGCGCCGGGCGGATCGAGCAGCAAGGTGTATTCGCGCACGCTCTTGCCGGCGGCGCCATCGAGTTGCAGCAACAGGTCGAGGTAGGGATCGTTCACCGCCGCACTGCTGGTGATGCGAATCACCTGGTTGCCGTTGCCAAGGTCGACGACCTTGAAATCGAGCGGCAACGTCGTGCGGCCGCCAGCTATGCCGGCGCGAGCAAAGTCCTCGCCCGAGGCCAGTTGCACCTTCAGGTTGCGCAGGTCGGCCGGATGGCTCGAATGCAGCGGAATTTCCGCCAGCAACGGCTGACCGAGTGCCGACTTGACCTGGATCTGGCCCAGATCCAGCGCACCGGCCTGCCCGCTGCCTTGCGCCATGACCTGGCTGCTGCCCAGCGCCAGCGCTATCAGCACCGACCACTTCAACGAACGATTCATCGCGTGTTCCCCCGAACAAACCTGGCACTTTCATCGGGCCGCCAAGACCGGCGGCTTCTCGAAACGCATGCCACTTTAAGTTACAAACTGGCCAATCAACAATAGGCAGGTCGAATACTTGCGACACATTGCTGCCGTGCGTTCTCGCCCGTGCGGTTTCGATATACCCCCGGAAAGCCCGCTGGCGCCGTCCGTCGTCGCCGCGCGTACCGGCCTAACGGCCCGATCATGGCGAATCCACCCGCGGTGGCAGGCACCGAATTCGCCCCGCGCTCCCGCTTTATCGACGCTCTGCAAAACGCAAAATGCCCACCGCGATTTGCTGCCTGCAATTCGCGGTGGGCACGGACATCATGTTGCGCTTACAGATAATCGGCGATCAGCAATTCGGCAATCTGCACCGCATTCAATGCGGCACCCTTGCGGATGTTGTCCGACACCACCCACATGTCCAGCCCACGCTCGTGCGAGATGTCTTCGCGGATGCGGCCCACGAAAACCGGGTCCTTGCCCGCCGCCTCGCTGACCGGCGTGGGATAGCCGCCGGCCTCGCGCTGGTCGCGCACCACCACGCCCGGCGCCTGCTCCAGCAGTTCACGCGCCCGCTCGGCGCTGATCTTGCTGCGCGTCTCGATATGCACCGCCTCGGCGTGACCATAGAACACCGGCACGCGCACGGCGGTGGGATTCACCTGGATGGTGTCGTCTTCCAGGATCTTGCGGGTTTCCCACACCAGCTTCATCTCTTCCTTGGTGTAGCCGTTGGGCTGGAAGTCGTCGATGTGCGGGATCACGTTGAACGCGATCTGCTTGGGGAATTTCTGCGGTTCCGCGCTCTGGAAATTCAGCAGCGCGGCGGTCTGCTTGCCCAGTTCGTCCATGCCCGAACGGCCAGCGCCCGAGACGGACTGATAGGTGGCCACGTTGATGCGCTCGATGCCCACGTCGTGATGGATCGGCGCCAGCGCCACCAGCATCTGCATGGTCGAGCAATTGGGGTTGGCGATGATGCCGTGGCTGGTGTACTCGGCGATGGCATGCGGATTGACCTCGCTGACCACCAGCGGGATGTCGTCGCGGTAACGGAACTCGGAGGTGTTGTCGATCACCACCGCACCGGCTGCCGCCGCGCGCGGCGCGTGCACCTTGCTGACCGAGCCGCCGGCGGAGAAGAACGCGATGTCCACGCCTTCGAAATCGTAGTCGGCCAGGTTTTTCACCACGATCTTCTTGCCACCGAACGTGACCTCGCTGCCGGCGGTGCGCTCGCTGGCCAGCGGCACCAGCTCGCTGATCGGGAAATCGCGCTCGGCGAGGATCGCCAGCAGGGTTTCGCCCACGGCACCGGTGGCGCCGACCATTGCTACCTTGTAACTGCTCTTCTTGCTCATGGATGCTGTTCTTGGCTCGGGGTTGGGTGGTTGGAGCCGGCCGCGGCCAGCACCTCGGGGTTGAGAATCGTGGGCGGATGTCCGGCGTGCGGGCCGTGTCCGAACAGTGCCAGCACATTGTCGACCGCCATCGCGGTCATGCCGCGGCGCGCGTCGGGACTGGCACTGGCAATGTGCGGGCTGAGCAATACGTTGTCGAGCTTCAGCAGCTTGGGATTCACCACCGGCTCGCCCTCGAACACGTCCAGCGCCGCCGCGGCGAGCCGCCCCTGCGCCAGCGCGTCGGCCAGCGCACTGTCGTCGACGATGCCGCCGCGGGCGATGTTGGCCAGCACCGCGGTGGATTTCATCTGCGCCAGTTCGGCGGCGCCGATGGCATGTCGGCTTTCCGGCGTCAGCGGCAGCGCCAGCACCAGGAAATCGGACGCGCTCAGCAGTTCGCCCTTGTCGACCCAGCGCGCCCGGCACTCGCTTTCCAGCGCCTGCGGCAGCCGCGAACGGTTGTGATAGATCACCTGCATGCCGAAACCGACGGCGCGCCGCGCCACCGCCTGGCCGATCCGGCCCATGCCCAGGATGCCCAGCGTGCGGCCGCGCACATCCATGCCCAGCCAGTCGGTGAAACGGGTGCCGTGCCACTGGCCGGCGCGCAGCCAGCGTTCGGCTTCGCCCATGCGGCGGGCAGCGCCCAGCAACATCGCCCAGGTGAAATCGGCCACGCTTTCGTCCAGCGCGCCGGCCGTGTTGGAGGCGGCGACGCCGGCGGCCGTGAGTGCGGCCAGATCAAGGTTGTCGTAGCCCACGCCCAGGTTCGCGACGATGCGCAAGCGCGGGGCCCTGGCCACCTCGGCCGCGCCGATGCGCTCCTTGAGACCGACGATGACGGCATCGCAATCGGCGATCCTGGCCGCCAGCTCGTCGGGTGAAAACATCACCTCGCGCGGCTCCGCTTCCACCTCGAAATGCGGGTCCAGCCGGGCGACGATATCGGGGAACGTGGGGCGCGAGACCCACACGCGTGGCTTGGCCGTCATGCGCGCTCCCCCGCCGTCATGACGCCGTGACGCGCGGCTCGACCACGCCCACGTCGCCGCACTGCGCACGATGGCGCAGCGCCTGGTCCATCAACACCAGCGCCATCATCGCCTCGGCAATCGGCGTGGCACGGATGCCCACGCAGGGGTCATGGCGACCCTTGGTCACCACGTTGGCGGGCTCGCCGGCCAGGTTCACGCTGTGGCCGGGGATCAGGATGCTGGAGGTGGGCTTGAGCACGATCGATGCCGTCACCGGCTGGCCGCTGCTGATGCCGCCCAGGATGCCGCCGGCGTGATTCGACGCAAAGCCGTCCATGCTGATCTCGTCGCGATGTTCGCTGCCACGCTGGCTGACCGCGGCGAAACCGTCGCCGATCTCCACGCCCTTGACCGCATTGATCGACATCAGCGCGGCCGCCAGCTCGCCATCGAGCTTGCCGTAGATCGGCTCGCCCCAGCCCGGTGGCACGCCATCGGCGACCACGTTGACGCGCGCGCCAACCGAGTCGCCGGATTTGCGCAGCGCGTTGATATAGGTTTCCAGCGCCGGCACCTGGGCGGCCGATGGCCAGAAGAACGGATTCTGCTCGACCGCGTCCCAGTCGAAGGCATCGGGCGTGATGTCACCGATCTGGCCCATATAGCCGCGCACGCGCACGCCGTAGCGCTCGGCCAGCCACTTTTTGGCGATCACGCCGGCCGCCACGCGCATGGTGGTTTCGCGCGCCGACGAGCGGCCGCCGCCGCGCGGATCGCGGATGCCGTATTTCTGCCAGTAGGTGTAGTCGGCATGACCGGGGCGGAAGGTCTGCGCGATATCGCCGTAGTCCTTGCTGCGCTGGTCGGTGTTGCGGATCAGCAGCGCGATCGGCGTGCCGGTGGTGCGGCCCTCGTAGACGCCGGAGAGAATCTCCACCTCGTCCGCCTCGCGCCGCTGCGAGGTGTAGCGGCTGCGGCCGGTGGCGCGGCGTTCCAGGTCGTGGCGGAATTCCTGCGCGTCCAGCGCCAGCCCGGGCGGGCAACCATCGACGACGCAACCGATCGCCGGCCCATGGCTTTCACCAAAGGTGGTTACGGTAAGGAGCTTGCCAAACGCATTGCTGGACACGGTCGCGACTGCCTCGAAAGGTCGGCCACCCGTCGGGAATCACCGGGCGTACTGAAGAAATCAACTCGTCATCATTTCACACCGCCGGTCAGGGCGGAAATAACCATCACGCATGTCGACCTGCGGCGGCGGCATGAATCGCGTCGGCATGCTCCACAAGGTCGCGCCGTTCCAGCGCGAACACGCCCATCTGGCCGACTTTGAATTCGATCCACACGAACGGCACCTGCGGCAGCAGTGCGGCCAGCGCCTGTTCGCTCTCGCCCACCTCGACGATCAGCAGGCCGTCGTCGGTGAGGTGGTCGGCCGCCTCGTCCAGCATGCGCAGGCACAGGTCCAGCCCGTCCGCACCGGAGGTGAGGCCGAGTTTGGGCTCGTGCGCATATTCGCCCGGCAACGCGGCGTATTCGTCCTCGGTGACGTAGGGCGGGTTGGAGACGATCAGGTCGTAGCGCTGGTCCGCCACGCCGGCAAAAAGATCGGACTGGATCGCGTTGACGCGGCCCTCCAGATGCTGGAACGCGATGTTCTCGCGCGCCAGCGACAACGCCTCGTCGCTGATGTCCACGATATCGACCTGCCAGTCCGGGTTGTACTCGGCCATGGCGATGCCGATGCAGCCTGAACCGGTGCACAGGTCCAGCGCGCGCTCGACCGGGCGCTCGTCCAGCCACGGCGCAAAACCCGACTCGATCAGTTCCGCGATCGGCGAACGCGGCACCAGCGCGCGACGATCGCTCTTGAATTTCAGCCCCGCGAACCAGGTCTCGCCCACCAGGTAGGCCACCGGCAGACGCTCGCTGACGCGCCGCTCGATCAGCGACAGCACATTCGCGCGCTCTTCCGCAGTGAGCCGCCCAGCGCCATAGGCAGGCGGAATATCCGGCGGCAGATGCAGGCTGGCCAGCACCAGGTGGGTGGCCTCGTCGATCGGGTTGTCGTGGCTGTGGCCGAAGGTGAGCCCGGCGGCGGCAAACCGGCTGGCCCCATAACGGATGAAGTCGATGATGGAGGCGAGTTCGGCGGTCACGGCGGCGGCTTCGGCAGAGGGACCGGGAAGTATAGCGGCAGGCACCGGCCAGGTTCCGTCACCCGCCCCTGCCCGTATACTGCCGCGATGACTTTCAACGTATTCGTGCAGTACATCCTGCCCCACCGCGCGCTGTCGCGGGTGGTCTACTGGGCCACGCGCTGGACCTTTGCGCCGTGGAAGAATTTCCTGATCAGCCAGATCGTGCGCCGCTACAACGTCAACATGACCGAGGCGGTGCAGCCCGATGCGCTGGCGTACCAGCACTTCAATGCGTTCTTCACCCGCAAGCTGCGCGCCGACGCGCGTCACGCCGACGCCGACCCGTCCGCCCTGCTCTCTCCGGCGGACGGCCGCATCAGCCAGGCCGGCGCCATCGTCGACGGGCGCATCTTCCAGGCGAAAGGGCAGGACTACACCGTCGCCGAACTGCTGGGCAGCGCCGAAGACGCCGAGGCCTACCGCTCGGGCAGCTTCGCCACCGTCTACCTGTCGCCGCGCGATTACCACCGCGTGCACATGCCGCTGAAAGGCACGCTGAAGGAAACCGTGCACGTACCCGGTCGCATCTTCAGCGTGGCGCCGTTCGCGGTGGAGGCCATCCCTCGCGTGTTTGCCCGCAACGAGCGGCTGGTGTGCCACTTCGAGGGCGAGCACGGACCGTTCGTGGTGATCATGGTCGGCGCGGTGCTGGTGTCGTCGGTGGCGACCGTGTGGGATGGGCTGGTGATCCCGCCCTATGCATCGGCGATCGGGCGCAAGTCGTTCGCGGGGCAGCACATCACGCTGGACCGCTTCGCCGAAATGGCGCGCTTCAACATGGGCTCCACCGTCATCGTGCTGCTGCCGCCGGGCGCGGCAGCACTCGATCCGCTGACGCCGCAGCAAGCGGTGAAGGTGGGCGAGCGGCTGGGTACGCTTGCCGCCGGCTGATCGTGGTCGTGGCCGAAATACTGACCCGGCACGTCGATTTGTGACGTTTTAGGCGCAATCGGGAGGCTTCGATGGCTAAGCTCGCCCTTCCGGTTCAGCCGAAGGGGAAGCCACATCCATGTTCAGCCCTCTCATCACGCTGCTGCGCGCGCGCCAGCTTGGCCGCCAATGGCATGACATCGAACGCAGCATCCGCGCACTGTCCCGCCGTCATCGCCAGCGCCTGGGTTTGCTGACCCTGCGCGAACTGGGCCAGGCCTCACGCAGCGAATTCCCGCACCTGCATGGCACCTCCCCCGAGGCACGCTACCTGCCCTGGGGCCAGGGCACGGCCATCGGTTATGAGCGGGCGCGCTCGGGCAACCTGGAAGTCGCCTTGCGCGGCATCGCGCTGTGGCTGGCCGTGGCGTACCACGAAACCAAGCACTCGCCCGGCAACCGCCTGCTGCCGCAGCACCGCCTGCTGCTGCAGTTGTTGCGCGAGCTGAAGGAAACGCAGACCGAGGCCGTCGGCGCGGTGGGCCAAGCGCGGGTGAAAGCCGCCGCCTGAACGGCCCAGCCGTCAGCGAACTGATGAGTCGACGACACCAGCCATGGGTGTTTCCGGAACCTGATCAATCTGGCGTTTGCTCGTCATCCCTGCGAACGCAGGAATCCAGTGTCTTGCGTGCAGTGAGTTGCAGCCGCTGGATCCCGGCTTGACCGGCCTTTCGGCCGTGGAAGAGCTCCTCGCTGGGGCGACGTGCAAAATCGGATATCCCTAACGGCAAACCGGCACCTTGAGCGCATCGCCAGCGCGGATGCGGTGGTGCCGCAGTCCGTTGAGCTCGGCCAGCTCGCGCACGCTGGAGCAATGCAGCCGATGCACGATGCCTATCAGCGTGTCGCCATTGCGCACTTTGTAGTTGCGCGTACGGGTGGCGCGCGCCGGAGCCCGGACCGGTGCCGGTGACGCCTGCACCGCAGGTGCCACAGCCTGGTGCAGATCGGCGGCCAGGATCGGCCACGGCCCTTCGACGCATCGCGATGCGTACGGTTCCTCCAGCAGCCGCGGCAGTTGAATCCGCGCGCCGGTAGGCTGCGTGTCCTGCGGTTTCAGGCGCGGATTGAGGTTGCGCAAGGTGCGAAACCACCCCTCCTCCATGCCACCCGCCGAGCCGAGGCAGACGCTGAGTTCGGCCAGCGAGGCCGGACGCTTCAAGGTGACCGCGCCGGCGGCGCCGTCGATTTTCGGGAAGCGCAGGTTGTAGCTGTCCGGATGCAGGAACAGCCACGCCGCCGCCAGCACCGAAGGCACGTATTCGCGCGTTTCCTGCGACAGCTGGTTGTAGATCTTCGGGTCGTAGAAGCTGGTGTCCGGCATGTCGCCCGCCAGCCGGCGCATGCGCCCTTCGCCACCGTTGTAGGCACCCAGCACCAGTTCCAGGTTGTTGTTGAAGATCTTCAACTGCTGGTTGATGTACTCGGCATTGGCGCGCGCCGATTGCGCCGGGTCGAAGCGCAGGTCGAAACCATCCTGGGTCACCAGCCCGAAGCGCAAACCGGTGGCATACATGAACTGCAACGGGCCGGCCGCGCCCGAGCGCGAAATCGCATTGACCTTGCCGCCGGACTCCTTGGCCATGATGCCGAACAGCAGCGCCTCGGGCAGGTCGGCCTTCTCGTATTGCGGCCACATCTGGTAGCGCAGGTACTGGTAATTGACGTAGGCATCGATCAGGTTGGGCCGCCACTGGGTCAGCCACATTTCCAGCGCCGCCTTCACCGCGCCATTCATGGCGATCAGCTCGCTGAGCTTCTGGCCGCGCAGCAGCGTCACGCTGCGCTGCGCCTCGGGCAGCCCGGCGACGCCTTCCTGCTCGTCGGGCACACTGGCTTGCGGCTGGTCGCCGAGCGTTTCGTCACCGAGAAAACTGCCGTCCTTCAAACGCAGCAAGCGGTCGAACACGGAGAAAAAGCGCTGCGGGTCGCAGCCGGGCGTGCTGCCGCACTGGGCTGCGGATTCCTTCAGCCGATCGAGCGCCGCGGTAAGCGTTTTCTGCGAGGCGGCATCGTCACCCGCACGTGCCTGTTGCAATGCGGTTTCGTAGCCCTTGCTGGCCTGGTCGAGCTGGCCGTAGAGCGCATTCACTGGCGCGACGGATTTGCTGCCGCCGGTACTGGAACAGGCGGCGCCAAGACCAAGCATGAGGACCAGCGGTGCGGCGCGCAGGGGACGGAACAACGAGTGCAACAAGCTCACAGACTTCATCCGCAAAACGGCCACCATAGCGGTCGCGGGGGCTCGACTCAAACCCGGCGCCGGTCACGCCAGGCTCGTGGTTACAATCCGCTGACCACCCACGGACGACATCCATGACCGATATTCTGATTGGCCGCAACGACAGCGCCAGCGTCAGTCTCGACCCGCGCTACGGCAACCGTCACGGCATGATCGCCGGCGCCACCGGCACCGGAAAATCCGTCTCGCTGATGGTGCTGGCCGAAGGTTTCTCGCAGTTGGGCGTCCCCTGTTTCCTGGCAGACGCCAAGGGGGACCTGGCCGGCCTGGCGATGGCCGCCGGCGAGCCGGGCGACAAGCTCAGGGCGCGGCTGGCCAGGCTCAAACTCACCGACTGGAAGCCACAGGCGAACCCGGTGGTGTTCTGGGACATCTACGGCAAGCTCGGCCATCCGGTGCGCGCCACGGTCAGCGAGATGGGCCCCACCCTGCTCGGCCGCGTGCTGGAGCTGAACGACACCCAGGAAGGCGTGTTGGAGGTGGTGTTCAAGGCCGCCGACGACCAGGGCTGGCTGCTGCTGGACTTGGCCGACCTGCGCGCCCTGCTCGGCTACGCCGCCGAGAACGCCAAGGCGCTGTCCACCCAGTACGGCCTGATCAGCACGCAGAGCATCGCGGCGATCCAGCGCGCCCTGTTGAAACTGGAAAGCGACGGCGCCGACCAGTTCTTCGGCGAACCGGCGCTGGAACTGGCCGACCTGATGCGCCAGGACATGAGCGGGCGCGGCATCATCAGCGTGCTGGCCGCCGACCAGCTGATCCTGAAGCCGCGGCTGTATTCCACTTTCCTGCTGTGGCTGCTGTCCGAACTGTTCGAGCAGTTGCCCGAGGTGGGCGACCTCGACCAGCCGAAGATGGTGTTCTTCTTCGACGAGGCGCACCTGCTGTTCGACGACGCCTCGCCCGCCCTGCTGCAGCGGGTGGAGCAGGTGGTGCGGCTGATCCGCTCCAAGGGCGTGGGCGTGTACTTCTGCTCGCAGAACCCCGACGACGTGCCCGGCAACATCCTGGGCCAGCTCGGCAACCGCATCCAGCACGCCTTGCGCGCGTTCACCCCGCGCGACCAGAAGGCGGTGAAGGCGGCGGCGGAAACCTTCGTGGCCAACCCGAAACTCGACGTCACCGAGGCGATCACCAGACTCGGCGTGGGCGAGGCCCTGGCCTCGACCCTGGCCAGCGGCGGCGTGCCCACGCCGGTGGAACAGGTGCTGGTGACGACGCCGTGTTGCCGAATCGGCGCGATCACCGACGCGGAGCGCGGCACCATCCGCCAGCGCTCGCCCGTCGGCGCGAAATACGACGCCGCCGTCAACCGCGAATCGGCCGCCGAGATGCTCGCCAGGCGCGCCGAGGACAAGGCCGCCGATGCCGCCACCGTCGCAGCGGACGCGCCGGCCAGGGGCGCGGCCAAAAACGGCGAGGGCGGCTGGAGCGGCGCCATCCACGACGCGCTGTTCGGCACCAAGCGCCGCCAGGGCATGATCGAGACGATGGGCAAGCAGATGGCGCGCACCGCCGGC
>JBIQMK010000107.1:0-10954 GCA_044463365.1 Rhodanobacter sp.
TGGCATGCAGCCGGATCGGCACCAGCTCGGCCACCTGCATGCTGCCTTCCAGCGCCTTGAAATCCATGCCCGAATAACTGTTGTTCTGGATGCGCAAGGTCAGCCGCCACTGCCCGCTGGGAAGCACCGTCAGCTGCTGCACGGTGACCGTGGGCGGAAACACGCTTTTCTTCGGCGGACCGCAGGCGACCAACGCCAGGCACAACAGGGCGGGGATGATCCAGCGCAACACGGCCATTGCAGGTTCTCCAAACGATCGTTTGAACAGTGATTCTAACCATGTTTGGGCGTGCGCACGCCAGCATGAGGTTTCGTGGCCTGGCACAAACGGGCATCATGGTTTTTTCCTCCGCAGGTTCCATTCCATGCCACGACGTTTCGTCGCCCGCCGCTCTCCCATCCACGGTAATGGCGTTTTCGCTGTCGACACGATCGCCAAGGGCGAGGAAATCATCGAGTACAAGGGCAAGCTGCTGACGCATGACGAGGCGGATGCGCTTTACGGCGATGGCGGCGAAACCGGGCACACGTTCCTGTTCACGCTGAACGACGAGTACATCATCGACGCCAACCAGGGTGGCAACAGCGCGCGCTGGATCAACCACAGCTGCGCGCCCAATTGCCGCGCGCTGGTGGAGGAAAACGCCGATGGGGACCGTCGCCGCGACAAGGTGGTGATCGAGGCCCTGCGCAAGATCAAGCCGGGCGAGGAGCTCACCTACGACTACGGCATCGTGCTGGAGGTGCCGCATACCCCGCGGCTGAAGAAGCTGTGGCGGTGCCTGTGCGGTTCGCCCCATTGCACCGGGACGCTGTTGAAGCCCAAGCGCCGCCGCGCGGCGTAAAAGACCTTTTGCAGGATCGACTTCTTGTAGGAGCGACTTCAGTCGCGATGCTCTTTTGCCCGAACTTTGGAGCGAAGCGTCGCGACTGAAGTCGCTCCTACAGAAAGACCGTCGGTCACGGACAGCCTTTCGCTCAATCCTCTTCCATGCGCGGCTTCCAGCTCTCGCCGAGCTGCTTCTGCACGGCGGGCGGGACGGCTTCGTAGTGGCTGAGATCGAGGCTGTAGCGGCCGCGGCCACCGGTCATGGATTTCAGTTCGGTGGGGTAGTCGGTCAGTTCGGCCAGCGGCGCCTGCGCCTTGATCACGCGCTCGCCGCCGCGCTGCGTATCGGTGCCCAGGATGCGCGCGCGCTTGGCCGCAAGCGCGCCGGTGACGTCGCCCACGTGGGGCTCGGGCACGGCCACTTCCACGTTCACGATCGGCTCCAGCACGATCGGCCGCGCCTTGCCCACCGCATCGATGAAAGCCTTGCGGCCGGCGCTGACGAAGGCCACTTCCTTCGAATCCACGGCGTGGTGCTTGCCGTCGTAAACCGTCACCCGCAAATCCTGCAGCGGAAAGCCCGCGATGGCGCCGTGCTCCATCGCCTGGCGCACGCCTTTCTCGATCGCGGGCAGGAATTGGCCGGGGATCACGCCGCCTTTCACTTCGTCGACGAATTCGAAGCCGGCGCCGCGCGCCAGCGGTTCCA
This sequence comes from Rhodanobacter sp., assembly GCA_044463365.1. Classification (GTDB taxonomy): domain Bacteria; phylum Pseudomonadota; class Gammaproteobacteria; order Xanthomonadales; family Rhodanobacteraceae; genus Rhodanobacter. The sequence goes on from JBIQMK010000107.1 coordinate 1,539, forward strand.
CCCGCAGGAACACCTCGCCGAACTGGCCGGCGCCGCCGGTCTGTTTCTTGTGCCGGTGGTGGCCGTCGGCGCTGGCGGCGATGGTTTCGCGGTAGGCGATGCGCGGCGCGTGCGTATCCACCTCCACGCCGTAGCGTTCGCGCATGCGCTCCAGCATCACCTTCAAATGCAGTTCGGAAAGCCCGCGCACCACCGTCTCGTTGAGCTCCTTGTGGTGCTCCACGCGGAAGCAGGGATCCTCCTCGGCCAGCCGCGCCAGCGCGTTGGACAGTTTCTGCTCGTGGCCCTTGTGCCGCGCGTGCACCGCCAGGCCGAACATCGGCGAGGGAAAGGCCGGCGGCGCCAGCGCGATCGCGTCCTCGTCGTGCGAATCGTGAAGCACCGCGTTGAAGTGGATGTCCTCCACCTTGGACACCGCGGCGATGTCGCCCGGTACGGCTTCACCGATCTCCACATGCGTCTTGCCCTGCAGCCGCAGCAGGTGGCCGACCTTGAACGGCTTGCGGCTGTCGTCGATCAACAACTGGCTGTCGCGGCGCACCGTGCCCTGCCACACGCGGAACACGCCCAGCTTGCCCACGAAGGGGTCGTTGACGATCTTGAACACGTCGGCCACCACGTGGGCGGCGGGATCGGCGCTGATGGACAACGGCGTGCCGTCGGCGCGCACGAACGGCGGCGGGTTGCCCTCGGCCGGGTTCGGCAGCAGCCGTTCGGCCAGCTCCAGAAACTCGTTGATGCCCGCGCCGGTGCGGGCGCTGACGAAACAGATCGGCACCAGGTGCCCCTCGCGAAGGCATTGCTCGAACGCGTCGTGCAGTTGCCGCGGGGTGAGCGCGGTTTCGCCGGCATCCAGATAGACGTCCATCGTGGTTTCGCTGATCTCGACGACCTGGTCGATGAGCTGCTGGTGCGCCTGGGCCAGCGACGAGAAATCGGTGGCGCCGTCGCTGTGGAAGAAGCAGTCGAGCACGCGGCTGCCGCGGCCGGCAGGCAGGTTCACCGGCAGGCATTCGGTGCCGAATTCCTCGCGCAGCGCGTCCACCAGCGCGGCCAGGTCGGCGCCCTCGAAATCGATCTTGTTGATCACCAGCATGCGCGCCAGGCCGCGCGCCCGCGCGTGCATCATCATGCGGCGCGTACCGTGTTCGATGCCGTTGACCGCGTTCACCACGATCGCCACGGTTTCCACCGCCGCCAGTGCGGACAGCGTGCCGCCGCGGAAATCGTCGTAGCCGGCGGTGTCGATCAGGTTGAGGTGACAATCGCCGCGATCGATGCTGGCCACGCAGCTGTCGATGGAGTGGCCGCGCGCCTTTTCCTGGGCGTCGCTGTCGGAGACGGTATTGCCGCGTTCGATGCTGCCGGGCGACTGGATGGTGCCGCCGGCCAGCAGCGCGGCCTCGAACAGCGTGGTCTTGCCCGCGGCGGCATGCCCGGCCAGGGCGATGTTGCGGATGTGTTCCGTGGAATGCGGCACGATGCGACCCTCCCAAGAAAGGGCGTGGCCTCATGGCATGAGCGGCGCCGCATGAGGCCGCGCTGGCGGCTGACGATAGCGGGCCGTCATGGTCGCGCATCGCCCGCACGCAGCGAGGACGGTCATGGCGGAAGCGGCGGATGCCGCCCGCCTAGACTTGAGCGAACCGCGGGCCCGGTCAAGCTGCAGCGCAGGGCAGGCCCCACGCGGCGTGGTCGCGAACGCGGAAATCGCGTTCGCGAAAGCGGACGGCGCCAGCGTGACGGCGCACCGTTTTTCCCGCCGCGAGTTCCTAGCGGAACCTTAACCGGCGACGTGATTGCATTCATCTCCCGATCAGGCTTGCGCGGCGAGGGGCGGCATATCGTCATCGCGTTTGACCATTTCGCGGGGCCACGAAGGCCCCGATACGCTTCAGTCCCCGACCCGCCTGGAGGCGTCATGAAACGATCATCGCTGCCCTTGCTCGCCGCCGTGTTGCTGACCGCAACCCTCCTGGCCGGGACGGCCACCGCCGCGACCCTGCTCAATGTCTCCTATGACCCCACCCGCGAGTTGTACCGCGATGTGGACGCGGCTTTCCTGGCGCAATGGAACGCCAGCCATCCCAACGACAAGGCCTCGATCCGGATGTCCCACGGCGGCTCCGGCAAGCAGGCGCGTTCGGTGGTGGACGGCCTGCCTGCCGACGTGGTGACGCTGGCGCTGGCCTACGATATCGACGCGCTGGCCGATCGCGGCCTGCTGGCCCAGGACTGGCAGCAACGGCTGCCCGACAACGCCACGCCGTACACCTCGACCATCGTGTTCCTGGTGCGCAAGGGCAACCCCAAGGGCATCCGCGACTGGGGCGACCTGATCAAGCCGGGCGTGCAGGTGATCACGCCCAACCCGAAAACCTCCGGCGGCGCGCGCTGGAATTTCCTGGCCGCGTGGGGTTACGCGCGCAAGCTGCCCGGCGGCACCGATGACAGCGCGAACGCCTTCGTGAAGGAGCTGTTCAAGCACGTGCCCGTACTCGATACCGGTGCCCGCGCGGCTACCAATACCTTCGTCCAGCGTGGCGTGGGCGACGTGTTGCTGGCATGGGAAAACGAGGCGTTTCTGGCGCAGAAGGAGCTGGGCAGGGGCGCCTTCGAGATCGTCGTGCCCTCGATCAGCATCCTGGCCGAGCCGCCGGTGGCGGTGGTCGACAGGAACGCGAAGAAGCATGGCACGCAGGCCCTGGCCGAGGCGTACCTGAAATTCCTCTACACGCCCGCGGCGCAGGAAATCATCGCCAGGAATTTCTACCGGCCACGACTGGCCTCGGTGGAAGCAAGATACGGCGCGCAGTTTCCGAAGCTGAAGTTGTTCACCATCGACGACACCTTCGGCGGCTGGCGCGCGGCGCAAAAGCGCTTCTTCGCCGATGGCGGCGTGTTCGACCAGATCGGTCCGGGCAGCTGACGCATGGGCCACCGACGACGAGTGTTGCCCGGCTTCGGCATCAGCCTGGGCTACGCGCTGACGTATCTCGGGCTGATCGTGCTGTTGCCGCTGGCGGCGCTGGCGTGGAAGGCGTCCGCGCTGGATCTGGATGGTTGGCTGCAATTGCTTTCCGCCCCGCGCACGCTGGCCGCGCTGAAGCTGAGTTTCGGCGGCGCATTGATCGCGGCGCTGTTCAACGCCGTGGCCGGCCTGCTGGTGACCTGGGTGCTGGTGCGCTATCGCTTTCCCGGGCGGCGCTTGTTCGATGCGCTGGTGGATCTGCCCTTCGCGCTGCCCACGGCGGTGGCCGGCATCGCGTTGACGGCGATCTACGCGCCCAACGGCTGGATCGGAAAATACCTGTCGGCGCTGGACATCAAGATCGCGTACACGCCGGTCGGCGTACTGGTGGCGATGGTTTTCGTGGGCTTTCCGTACGTGGTGCGCACGCTGCAGCCGGTGCTTGAAACGCTGGATCGCGACGTGGAAGAGGCCGCCGAAAGCCTGGGCGCCACCCGCCTGCAAACCTTCATGCGGGTGATCGTGCCGGCCTTGTTACCGACCCTGCTCACCGGCTTCGCGCTGGCGCTGGCGCGGGCGGTGGGCGAGTACGGCTCGGTGATCTTTATCGCCGGCAACATTCCGCTGCGCTCGGAAATCGCGCCGCTGCTGATCGTGCAGAAGCTGGAGCAATTCGACTACGCGGGCGCCGCCGCGCTGGGCACCGTGATGCTCGGCTTCTCGTTGTTGCTGCTGGTGGCCATCGCCCTGCTGCAACGCTGGAGCGGGCGCTGGGCGGAGCGCGGCGCATGAGTGGCCGGCATGCAAGCCGCCCGCTGAGTTGGCGCCATCGCCTGCTGCGTGGCGCGTTGATCGCGCTGGTGATGGCGTTCATGGCCGTGCTGGTGCTGCTGCCGCTGGCGGCGGTGTTCATCGAAGCACTGGGTAAGGGCGTGGCCGCGTTCATGGATGTGCTGGCGCAGCCGGAGACGATGTCGGCGATCAAGCTGACCTTGCTGGTGGCGGTGATCGCCGTGCCGTTGAACCTGGTGTTCGGCGTGGCGGCGGCGTGGGCGATGACGCGCTTCGAGTTTCGCGGCAAGGCCCTGCTGGGCGCGTTCATCGACCTGCCGTTCTCGGTGTCGCCGGTGGTGGCCGGCCTGGTCTACGTGCTGCTGTTCGGCGCGCAGGGATGGTTCGGACCGTGGCTGTCCGAGCATGGCGTCACCATCATTTTCGCGGTGCCCGGGCTGGTGCTGGCCACCGTGTTCATCACCTTGCCGTTCGTGGCGCGCGAGCTGATTTCGCTTATGCAGGCGCAGGGCAGCGACGAGGAAGAGGCCGCGCGCACGCTGGGCGCCAGCGGCTGGCAGATGTTCTTCCGCGTCACCCTGCCCAACATCCGCTGGGCGCTGCTGTACGGCGTGCTGCTGTGCAATGCGCGGGCGATGGGCGAATTCGGCGCGGTGTCGGTGGTCTCCGGCCACATCCGCGGGCTCACCACCACGATGCCGCTGGAAGTGGAGATGCGCTACAACGAGTACGACTACATGGGCGCCTTCGCCGTGGCCTCGCTGCTGGGCCTGTTGGCCCTGCTGACGCTGGTGGTGAAGGCACTGCTGGAATGGCGCTACGGCGATGAATTGGCTGCGCGCGCGCCGCGCGGCCATTGAGAAACAAGCATGACTCTGGAACTGTCCCATCTCCATCGCCGCTACGGCGGCTTTGCCGCGCTGGACGACGTCAGCCTGCGCATCGAACCGGGTGAATTCCTGGCGCTGCTGGGCCCGTCCGGCTCGGGCAAGACCACCTTGCTGCGCATCCTGGCGGGGCTGGATTACCCCGACAGCGGCAGCGTGCGCCAGAACGACCGCGACCTGCTGGCGGTCGATGCACGCGAGCGCAAGGTCGGCCTGGTGTTCCAGCATTACGCCTTGTTCCGCCACCTCACGGTGAGCGAGAACGTGGCGTTCGGCCTGCGCATCCGCCCGCGCAAGTCGCGCCCCAGCCGCGCGGAGATCAACGAGCGGGTGGAGCGGCTGCTGAAGCGGGTGCAACTGGAGGACATGGCCAGGCGCTACACCAGCCAGCTCTCCGGCGGCCAGCGCCAACGCGTGGCGCTGGCGCGGGCACTGGCGGTCGAGCCGGATCTTTTGCTGCTGGACGAGCCGTTCGGCGCGCTCGACGCCCAGGTGCGCGTGGCGCTGCGCCGCTGGTTGCGCAACCTGCACGAGGAGCTGGGGCTGACCAGCGTGTTCGTCACCCACGACCAGGAGGAGGCACTGGAACTGGCCGACCGCGTGGCGGTGATGAAGCGCGGCCGCATCGAACAGATCGGCACGCCGGAGGCGATCTACCAGCAGCCGGCCACGCCGTTCGTGTGCGAGTTCATCGGCAAGAACAACAGGATTCCGCTGCAGCGCGCGAACGGCGTGCTGACCGGCGGGCAACGGCAACTTGGTGCGGACCCCTGGCCGGGCAACGCCATCGGCAGCGCCATCGGCTACGTGCGACCGGAACACCTGCTGCTGTCTTCGGCGCCATCGACCGATGACTGGGCGGCGCAGCTGCGGCATATCTACCTCGCTGGCGGTCTCGCGCACCTGGAGCTGGACGTGCCTGCGCTGGGACAGGTGCTGGAGGCGGACATGTCCAGCGCCGAGGTGGCGCAGCGCGGCCTGCAGCCGGGGCAATCGCTGGGCGTGCGGCCGCGACTGATCACCGCGTTTCCGCTCGATGCACAAGGTGAAGCCGATGCGGCCGCGCGCCACGTGCTGCAACCGCAAGCTGCTCTGTAGACAGGGCAACCCCACGCCGTAATGGCGCGCCTGTGCGGAATGCTCCTGCCGTTTTTTGTAGGAGCGACTTCAGTCGCGACGGCTCTGAGCCAGATCCAAGAGCAAAAGCGTCGCGACTGAAGTCGCTCCTACAGTGGCCAGTAGCGGCTTTCCTCAGAACGCCAGTTGCGCACGCAACGCGAAGATTTCCGGGTCCACGCTTGCCCCGCGCCGGTCGCTCCAGGCGCGGATGTAGTTGGCCTGCAGCTTGAACCCGCGGGGCAGGTACCAGTTCACGCCCAAGGTCCAGTCATGCTGTTCGCCGCCGCGCACGACGCCATCGTCCAGGTCCACCGTGGAATAGCGCAATGCAAGCTCCAGTGCGCCCCAATTGCGTGCGGGCGTCGGACCGCCGAATGCGCTGTTGCGGTAGCGCCGCGATTCGCCGGTCAGCAGCCAGCTGCCCGACACGTAATAGCCGTCGCTGCGGTAGTTGCTGCCGATGTTGCGGTGGGCGTCGAGGGTGAGGTACTCGGCTTGCGCCAACCACGGGCCGTGCAGCCAGGCCGCTTCCAGGCCGGCGCGATCGATGCGGTCGACGCCGGCGAGGCTGCCGGTGTCGACCAGCCGGATCGTGGTGAGGTTCACCTCCGGCCGCGCACGCACGCGCGCCGTGCGGTCGTCGCGCGCCTCGCGTGAGGCGGACAGCCCCAGGTGGATGACCTCGTTGTCTTCATTGACGGGATTGAACACGGCGCGGGCCGCTGCCGTATTTCCGCTGGCCGCGTCGTTCAGATCGTGACGGCCGAAATACGCCAGCTGGAACGCCCAGCGCGACAGCCCGGTGTACTTCCATTCCAGGCCCAGCCGCCGCCCTTCGTATATCGCCTGGCCGGCGAGGCTGGTTTCCAGGAAGGTGGTGGCGCTGGCCGAGGTGGCGCCGTCTTCCATGCCCACCGGCGTCTTGAATTCACCGAGGCGGAAATTGCCGATGCCGGTGGTGGCGCCCAGGAACACGTCCTGCCACGCGTTGGACTGGAAGTCGTAGCCCGCGTTGGCCTCGAAAACGCCCTTCCTGGCCGCGTACAGGTTGACGACCTGGCGCCGCCAGGTTTGCGCGTCGTCGAACCGATCGGTACTGAAGCGGTTCATGTCGTACTGGAAAATGCCTTTGACGCCGAGCTCGATGCCGTCGTCGAAATGCGCTCGGGTAGGCCACTCGTCGGTAGCGGCGAAAGCGTGGGAAGCAAGGCCGAGAAGACTCAGGGCGAGCAGGGTTTTTGTGTGCATGGGGATCTCGTCGGGGAGGCGCAGCGCTTCATGCGCCGGTGCATCGACGATAGCCAAAGGGTTCGCCGGCGGAAGTTATCTTGCGTCATGTGATTATGACGGAGGCGTCAATCGATGTTTTCGCGTACCGCGGCGCGGGAACCTGCGCAGGCCCGCGCCGGTCCGGGAAGGGTCGGGTTCAAGCAGCGTTTGTCATGCTGCCGGCATCCCTCTGCAGCGGGACATCGCTATCGCCTCCATGCAACGGACAACATCGCCATCGCGTTCCGCCGCCGCAGGGAAGGGCGGCGACTGGAATGATCTGGATGCCGGAACGCTGGCGCTTCTGCGACAGCGGCGCTGGCGGGTTTCGCCGCGCGTGCTGCCGTGGAACCGCTGGTTGCTGGGCCTGGTGGCGCTGCTGCACGTGGCGATGGCCTTGGTGGCGTGGCAGGTGCTGCGCCCCGCGCGGCGTGTGGTTCAAGCCGATTCGCAACAGGTCCTGCACGTGCGCTTCATCACGCGCGCACCGGCGAAAACGGCCGCGCCGCCACCGCCCATCTTGCCGCCCCTGCCGCCGCGGATTCCGCCGACACGCACGCCGCCGGTCGCTTCGGCGATGACGGCCCGGCTGCCAACCACACGCTCCGTGCGCGAACCGGTGAAGTTGTATGACCGCGAAGGCCAACCGCTGCTGCCGGCCGCACCGGCCAGCAGCGCAACGCCCGGCTACGTGTCGCACGCATTGCAGGGCGATCGCCGGATCATGCAGCACGCCGACCCGATCAAGTACAAGGCCACCTCGCTGGACAAGTATTTTCCGCCGCCGGACGAAACCCTGGGCGGCGCCGCGCTGCGCCATGCGGTGGATGCGGTGGTGAAGGACACGGACGTGGACCTGCCCGGCGGCATCCATCTGAAGTGCAAGACGGTCATTGGCGTGCCCATTCCCAACTGCATCAATCCGCCGTCGCCGCCGTCGGCCAAGGATGGCGACGAACGCCTCAGCATGGCGCCGTCCAAGCCGCTGGCGCCCGATCCGCATGCGGTCAAACCGCCCAGCGTGGAGGCGTGCATCGCGATCTACCGGGAGGGCAAGCCGCTGCCCTGGGGTTGCCCCACCGACACCCCGAATCGCGCGGTGGATGCCGAACAGCGCGATCGCGCCGCGGGTGCCGCCAGGGGCCGTTGACGGCCGCACCGCCACGGCGCGCCCGGCTACACTTGCCGCCATGCCCTTGCCGCCTCCGGACCAACCTGCCGGCCCTACAGCCGGCCCTACCGCTGATCGTCCGGCACGGGTGCTGATGGATTCGCCGCTGGCGGCCCGCCGCGCCATCGCCTACCGCCAGCGCACCCGCATCGAGCCGCGCGAAACGGGCCGTCGCATCGTCGGCATCGTCGGCACGCTGCTGGTGCACGTGGTGTTTCTGCTGGTGTTCGTGCTGGGCCCGGCCTACCAGGTGAAGCTGCCGCCCGAACCCACCGAAAAGGCGCTGCGCGTGCGCCTGATCGACGCGCCGGAACCGCCCCCGCCGCCGCCCGTGCGCGGCACGCCACCCAGGGAAATCGGTCCTCGGCACCAGGCGCGCGCGCGCGTGGCGGCGAAGCGACCGCCGGTACGCCGCACTGGCGCCAGCGCGTCAGCGCCATCGTTGGCGCGCGTCAGCGAGGCGCAGGTCGTGCCTGAGCCCGCGGTCGTCAGCCCACCCGCGCCGGTGCACGCGCCGGCACCGCACAAACCGGCCGCGCCGCCGCCGCCCATAAGCTTGCCCACACCCGCACCCACGCCCGATCTGCAACCGATACCGCTGGCCGCCGAGCCGCCCAGCGTGACGCCACCGGTGGTGTCGCTGCAGCCGCCGGTGCCGCCCAAATTCCAGCCCGAGGCGGTACGCAAGCCGCAACTCGAGGGCACCCAGGCGATGCCGCCGCCGGCTTCGCTGGCGCTGCCGCCGTTGCCGGCGCAGGCGCCGCTGCCGGTCGCCACGCCCAGCATCGCGCTGGACATGAAGGTGCCGCGCAGCGCCGAGCCGCCCAGCGTGCAGCCGATCCACGCCACCGTGACGGCCGCGCCGCCGGTGCCGGATCTGCAGGCGGTGCCGTTGCCCGCGCAGGCATCGCCGCAGGTCAACCTGCAGGCGAGCTTCACCGTGCCCACGCCGGTGGTGCAACGCGAGGCGCCGCGGATCGAGGCACCCGCCGTCGAGGTGGCCGAGGCGCAACTCGACGCGGTGCCGCAAACGGCATTGGCGCGTCCGGCCGTGGCGCCGCCGGAAGCGTCAGCGGTGAAGGTGCAGGACACGCGCAAGGCCATGGCTTCGGTCGAGCGCCCGGCACTGGCGCGCCCGCAACTCAGCGAGCAGCCCGCGCCGGAGCCGGCCGCCGAGGCCAAGCCTGCTACTGTCGCTGATGCCGGT
>JBIQMK010000108.1:0-10711 GCA_044463365.1 Rhodanobacter sp.
GAGGGCAGGGGAGAGGGGGGCACGCCGCGGGAAAATCGCAACGAAGCCGAACACGCCACAGGGAAATCGCAACGCAGCGAACATGCCACCATTGCCCCTCCCCGCTAGAATCGGTCTTCCCGCCCGGAATTCCCCACGTGGAAGCGCAAACGCTGCTCGCCCTGCCCGCCGTACTGGCCCTCGAAATCGCCGCCGGCCAGACCCCGCCCCGGCTCACGCTGACGCGCGACGAGGCGGATGCGCTGGCCGGGCACGTGGCCACCGACCTGCGCGGGCTGATCCCCCAGGTGAACGCGGCGCGGCTGGCGCTGGCTGGCGCGCTGTTCGATCCGGTGGAGTTGCTGCGGCCGACTTTCCCCGTGTGGACCACGCTGGACGACCTGGCGCGCCGCGTGCCGCGCGGCCAGCTGGAAAACGTGGTGGCGTTCGGCAGCAACGACGGCCAGATGCCGGCCTCGGCCCTGGAGCCGTCGCCGCATTACGCCGATGGCCCGATGCGCCTGCTGCCGCTGAGCCTGCTGGCGCCCGCGGAGCTGGCCGAAACGTTGTCCGAGCAGTGGGAATTGCAGTTGATCGGCCGCGGCGAGGCGGGCACGCACACCGCCGACTGGCTGATGCGCACGCTGGGCATTGCGCTGGAGCACGTGCGCTACCTCACCCGCAACGACCTGATGGCGCTGACCTGCGTGCAATACGAGCACGTCAACCTGGCGCCGCTGTGGGCGCTGCTGGAAGTGGCGTTGCTAACGCCCGATCGCGACGAATCGACGATGAGCGCCCGTGGCCTCGGCTGGCGTTATGCGCAGGGCAAAATCACCGCGCAGTCACCCGCGCAATGGCTGGCCACGCAACATGGCGAGCCGTCGCAACGCGCCCACGACTTCGCCGGCATCGTGTTCGAGCTGCGCCAGTACGCGGCCCTGCTCGACGCCCACCAACTGCCGCTGGCCATGGCCGGCGACGGCACTGAAGCCGGTCGCGGCTACCTGCTGGAAACGCTGGCGCCCGCCGACGCCAACGGCAGCACACCCACGCTGTATGCGCATGAGGCGCCGGGCCTGGGCGTGGTGGCGATCACGCTGAGCCAGCGCGACGCCGATGGCGCGCTGCGGGTGCTGGCGCACGGCTATCCGCTGCATCCGCAGGCGCGAGACGCATTGCTGGGCCGACTGTCCGAACGCTACGGCATGGCCATCGAGCTGCAGGCACGTGGTGATGTCGTGCTGGATGAGAGCGGGCGGTTGTCGGCACCGGCCCGGTAGCGGGCTGCGCGGCAGCCGCACCTTGCAGGAGCGGCTTCAACCGCGACGCTCCAAGCCCCAGGGCAAGAGCGTCGCGACTGAAGTCGCTCCTACAGAAAATGGTGTCTATTCCCGCGAATCGCCCTCGGCGGTGAAATCCGTCTCGTACATCCAGTACGGACAGCGCTGCATGCCCAGTTGCGCATAGGTGGCCTGCGCGCGCTCGTTCCCGGTTTCGACGTACAGCCGCAAACCCACCGCAGCGGCATCGCGGGCACGCTGCGCCACGTCCGCATGCAGCGCGCGGAACACACCGCTGCGGCGCGCGGCGGGGATCACGTACACGCTCTGGATCCACCAGAAATCGCCGTTGCGCCAGTCGCTCCATTCGTAGGTCAGCAACAGGCCGCCCACGGCCATGCCGTCGCGCTCGGCGACCAGGTAGAAGCCGCGTCGCGGCTGCTCCAGCACGCCGGCGATGCCGCGTTCCAGCACGGCCGGGTCCAGCCGCCTGTGCTCGGTCTCCCACGCCATCGCGCTGTTCCACGCCAGCAGGTCCGGGATGTCGGCGACAGTGGCCAGGCGAATCGACAGTGGCATGGGCGGCTCCAGGAGGGAGCGACCATCCTAGCGCACGGTCTTCACACGGCGCCGCGTACGCTGGCGGCAGGTCAGCCGCTGCCGCGGTCTGCTCCTCACGCAACGGGTCGGGTGATCGCTTCCAGCGGACGCCGGTGCCCGCGCGTGGCCAGCGCCCAAGGAACCGGAATTGAACATCGCCAGTCTTCTCGACCTGTTGAAGTTGCGCCGCTTTCACGCGTTCCGCCGCCGCCGCGTTGCCGCGCATGCACGCCCGGAGCAGGAGCCGGCGCTGCGCTCGGAGCTGTTCAGCGCCGAGCAGATGGAGCGGCACGGCGCCGTGCTGGCGGCGCAGCACAAGATCAGCGAACGCTCCAACGCCGACCTGCTGCTGGCCCGCCTGGCCGACAACGAAGCGGTGCTGCTGCACACCTGCGAACGTCTCACCGCCGCCACGCGCCAGCGCAGCCGGGTAACGCCGGCCGGCGAGTGGCTGCTGGACAACCTGTACCTGATCGAGGAGCAGATCCGCCTCGCCCGCCGCCATCTGCCCAAGGGCTACAGCCGCGAACTGCCGCGGCTCGGGCAGGGGCCGTCGATCACCCTGCCGCGCGTGTACGACATCGCGCTGGAGATCATCTCGCACGGTGACGGCCGGGTGGATATCGCCAGCCTCAGCCGTTTCGTGCGGGCGTACCAGACGATCACGCCGCTGAAGCTGGGCGAGTTGTGGGCGATCCCGATCATGCTGCGGCTGGCGCTGATCGAGAACCTGCGCCGCGTGGCGGCCCGCGTGATGGCCGACTGGCGCCATCGCAGCGAGGCCGTGCGCTGGGCCGACGCGCTGGCCGCCACCGCCGAGCGCGATCCCAAGAGCGTGGTGCTGGTGGTGGCCGACATGGCGCGCTCGGACCCGGCCATGGCCAGTTCGTTCGTGGCGGAAATGACGCGCCGGCTGCAGGGCCAGAGCCCCGCGCTGGCGCTGCCGCTGAGCTGGATCGAGCAGCGCCTGGCCGAGTCGGGCCAGAGCACCGAGCAGCTGGTGCAGATGGAAGCGCAGCAGCAGGCCGCGCACCAGGTGTCGATCAGCAACAGCATCGGCAGCCTGCGCGCGCTGTCGGCGATCGACTGGCGCGATTTCGTGGAGCACACCAGCCTGGTCGAGCAGCGCCTGCGCAAGGACCCGGCCGGCATCTACCCGGCCATGGATTTCGCCACCCGTGACCGCTACCGCCACGTGATCGAGTCGATGGCCCGCAACCACCACCTGTCCGAACAACAGGTGGCCGACGCGGCGCTGGAGTTGTGCGGTCGCGCCGAACCGCCTGCGCTGCAGCAGCACGTGGGCTTTTACCTGATCGACGAAGGCCGCCGCACGCTGGAGCAACGCCTGGGCGTGCGCCCGTTGTTGGGCGACGCCTTGCGCCGCCGGTTCGATCGCACGCCGCTGCCGGTCCACTTGGGTCTGCTGGCGCTGCTGACGTTCCTGTTCGCGCGGCCGCTGGTGCTCACCGCGGTTCACGACGGCCTGCCGCTGTGGGGGATCGTCGCCATCGCCATCCCCGCCGCCATCGTGGCCAGCCAGCTGGGGATGAGCCTGCTCAACTGGCTGGCCACGCTGATGGTGGAGCCGCAGCGGTTGCCGCGGATGGATTACTCGGCCGGCATCCCGGCCAGCGCGCGCACGCTGGTGGCGGTGCCCAGCCTGTTCGCCAACGCGCAGGACATCGAGGATCTGGTGGAGGCGCTGGAGGTGCGTTTCCTGGGCAATCGCGATCCCAACCTGCACTTCGCCCTGCTCACCGATTTCACCGACGCGGCCAGCGAGACCCTGCCCGGCGACGCCGCCCTGCTGGCGCTGGCGCGCCGGCGCATCGAAGCGCTCAACGAGCGCTATGCCACCGCCACCAGCGACCGCTTCTTCCTGTTCCACCGCCCGCGCCGCTGGAACGACGCCGAGCAATGCTGGATGGGCCACGAACGCAAGCGCGGCAAGCTGGCGGACTTGAACGCGTTGCTGCGCGGCAGCGGCCACGACCGCTTCCAGCTGATCGTGGGCGACATCGACACGCTGGGCACGGTGCACTACGTCATCACGCTGGACACCGACACGCAGCTGCCGCGCGACTCCGCCCAGGAGATGGTGGGCACGCTGGATCACCCGCTGAATCGCGCCGTGTACGACCCGGCGCAGCGGCGCGTGGTGGCCGGCTACTCGATCCTGCAGCCGCGGGTGGGCATCAGCCTCCCCAGCACGGCGCGCTCGCGCTACGCGCAACTTTACGGCAGCGACGCGGGCATCGATCCCTACACGCGGATGGTTTCGGACGTCTATCAGGACGTGTTCCACGAAGGCTCGTTCATCGGCAAGGGCATCTACAACATCGACGCGTTCGAGCTGACGCTGGACGGCCGCTTTCCGGAAAACCGCATCCTCAGCCACGATCTGGTGGAGGGCTGCCACGCGCGCTCGGGCCTGCTCAGCGACGTGCAGGTATACGAGGAATACCCCACCCGCTACAGCGCCGACGTGAAGCGCCGCCACCGCTGGATCCGCGGCGACTGGCAACTGCTGCCCTGGCTGCTGCCGTGGGCGCCGACCGCGCACGACGGCTGGCGCCGCAATGCGCTGACCGCGCTGTCGCGCTGGAAGATCCTGGACAACCTGCGCCGCAGCCTGGTGCCGCCGTCGCTGGTGGTATTGCTGGCGGTGGGCTGGCTGATGTTGTCGCCGCCGTTGTCGTGGATGCTGGCGGTGCTGGCGATGGTGGTGCTGCCGCCGATGCTGGCGGCGCTGCTGGACCTGGTGCAGAAGCCTGCCGAGGTGCAGCTGGACCAGCATCTGCGCGCCGCCTTCCGCTCGGCCGCGCAACACCTGGCGCGCATGCTGCTGGGGCTGGCCTGGCTGCCGCATGAAGCCTTGTACAGCCTCGACGCCATCGTGCGCACGCTGTGGCGCATGGGCGTCAGCGGCCGCCACCTGCTGCAGTGGCAGACCTCCAGCGATGCCGAGCGCACCAGCAGCAACGCGCCGCGCGCGCTGTGGCGGCTGATGTGGATCGGGCCGGCGCTGTCGCTGGTGCTCACCGTGGCGCTGGCGCTGCATCGCCCGATGGTGCTGTTGCTGGCCGAACCGCTGTTGCTGCTGTGGTTGTGCTCGCCGGGCTTCGCCTGGTGGATCAGCCAGCCGCGGCGCGCCAGCGCGTTCACGCCCAGCGCCAGCCAGCAACGTTTCCTGCGCGCGCTGGCGCGGCGCACCTGGGCCTATTTCGATACCCACGTGGGTCCGGCCGATCACTGGCTGCCGCCGGACAACATGCAGGAAGACCCGGAGCCCGTGGTCGCCCACCGCACCTCGCCCACTAACATCGGCATGGCGCTGCTGGCCAATCTGGCCGCCTACGATTTCGGCTTCCTCAGTATGGGCCGGTTGCTCGATCGCACCCGCCACACGCTGGCCACGATGCGCGCGCTGACGCGCCATCGCGGCCATTTCTACAACTGGTACGACACGCAGACCCTGCAGCCGCTGCAGCCGCTGTACGTCTCCACAGTGGACAGCGGCAACCTCGCCGGCCACCTGTTGACGCTGCAGCCGGGCCTGCTGGCGCTGGTCGACGAGCCGCTGTTCCACCCGCGCCTGCTGCGCGGCCTGCGTGATACCGTGGCAGTGTTGCGCGACGCGCTGGGCAGCGTGCGGCCGGCCGTGCTGCAAGCCCTGCGGCGCGCGCTGGATGCCGCGCTGGAAACGCCGCCGGCCACACTCGGCGAAGCCGCCGCGCTGCTGCAACGGCTGTGCGACCACGCCAACACGCTCGTGCTGGAACTGCCGCAGGAAACGGACAGCGACGTCGCATTCTGGAGCACGGCGCTGGTGCAGCAATGCCACGAACTGCATGACGAGGTGCGGGCGTTCCAGCTCGATCCGCCGGCCGACGAACAGATCAACTTCCGCGGCATCCCCACGCTGGCCCAGCTGGGCCGCATCGAACCGCTGTGCTGGCCCAGCGACGCCGGCGCCGAGGCGATCCGCGAACGGGCGCGCGAACGCATCGCGTTGCTGGAGCAGCTGGCCAACGAGGCCGGTGACATGGCCGTGGTGGACTACCACTTCCTGTACGACGCCGGCCGCGACCTGCTGGCCATCGGCTACAACGTGGACGAGCGCCGCCGCGACGGCAGCTATTACGACCTGCTGGCCTCCGAAGCGCGGCTGGCCAGCTTTGTGGCCATCGCCCAGGGCCAGTTGCCGCAGGAAAACTGGTTCGCGCTGGGCCGGCTGCTGACCACCAGCGCGGGCGAACCGGTACTGCTGTCGTGGACCGGCTCGATGTTCGAGTACCTGATGCCGATGCTGGTGATGCCCAGCTACGAAAACACCCTGCTGGACCAGACCTGCCGCGCGGCGGTGGGCCGGCAGATCGAGTACGGCAACCAGCTGAACATCCCGTGGGGCGTTTCCGAATCGGGCTACAACACCCGCGACGCGCAGTTCAACTATCAATACCGCGCCTTCGGCGTGCCCGGCCTTGGCCTGAAGCGCGGGCTGGGCGAGGACGTGGTGATCGCGCCCTACGCCACCGCGCTGGCGATGATGGTGCGACCGGCCGCGGCGACCGCCAACCTGCAGCGGCTGGCGACGGAAGCCGGCGCGCAGGGACGCTTCGGCCTGTACGAGGCGATCGACTACACGCCGGCGCGCTTGCCGCTGGGGCAGAGTTCGGCGCTGGTGCGGTCGTTCATGGCGCACCACCAGGGCATGAGCCTGCTGGCGCTGGCGCATGCGCTGCTGGACCGCCCGATGCAGCGGCGGTTCGAATCGCATCCGCCGTTCCAGGCCACCAGCCTGCTGCTGCAGGAGCGCATCCCGCGCACCGCGGCCGAATACCTGCACGCCTCCGGCTTCCCCGAGTTGAACGGCACGCCCCGCGCGGCCGAACCGCGGCTGCGGATCTTCGCGGACCCCGACCGCCCGCGCCCCGCCGTGCAGCTGCTGTCCAACGGCCGCTACCACGTGATGGTGAGCAGTGCCGGCGGCGGCTACAGCCGTCGCGGCGAGCTGGCGGTGACGCGCTGGCGCGAGGACATCACGCGCGACCACTGGGGCATGTTCTGCTACCTGCGCGACGTGGCCAGCGGCGAGTACTGGGCCACCACGTACCAGCCCACGCTGAAGAAGACCGAGCTGTTCGAGGCGATCTTCTCCGACGCGCGGGCCGAGTTCCGCGTGCGCGAAAAGGATTTCCACGCGCATACCGAGATCGTGGTTTCGCCCGAGGACGACATCGAGCTGCGCCGCACCCGCATCACCAACCGCGGCCGCAGCCGACGCACCATCGAGCTGACCAGCTACGCCGAAGTGGTGCTGGCGCCGCCGGTCAGCGACACGGCCCACCCGGCTTTCAGCAACCTGTTCGTGCAGACCGAACTGCTGCCCGCGCTGCAGGCCATCGTCTGCAGCCGCCGGCCGCGCTCGCAGGGCGAGCCGGTGCCGTGGATGTGCCACCTGCTGGCCGTGCACAACGCAGACATCGACGAGATCTCCTACGAGACCGATCGCGCCCGCTTCATCGGCCGCGGCCGCGACACGGCGCGGCCGCAGGCGCTGGATGCGGCACAGACGAAACTTTCCAACAGCGCCGGCTCGGTGCTCGATCCAATCGTGGCGATCCGCTGCCGCATCACGCTGGAGCCCGAGCAATCGGCCACCATCGACCTGGTCACCGGCATGGCCGACAGCCGCGAGGGTTGCGTGCAGCTGATCGGCAAGTACCGCGACCGGCATCTGGCCGACCGCGTGTTCGACCTGGCCTGGACGCACAGCCAGGTGCTGCTGCGCCAGCTCAATGCCAGCCTGGCCGACGCGCAGCTGTACGAGCACATGGCCACCGCCATCATCTACCCCAACACGCAATTGCGCGCCGAGCCGGCCGTGCTGCGCGCCAACCGGCGCGGCCAGTCGGGACTGTGGGGGCAATCGATCTCCGGCGACCTGCCGATCGTGCTGCTGCAGATTTCCGACCCGGCGCGGATCGAGCTGGTACGCCAACTGGTGCAGGCGCACGCGTACTGGCGGCTGAAGGGGCTGGCCGTGGACCTGGTGATCTGGAACGAGGACCGCGCCGGCTACCGGCAGGAGCTGCAGGACCAGATCATGGGTCTGATCGCGTCGGGCAGCGAAGCGAGCCTGCTCGATCGGCCGGGCGGCATCTTCGTGCGCCCGTCGCAGCAACTGTCCAGCGAGGACCGCCTGGTGGTGCAGGCCAGCGCCCGCATCATCCTCGGCGATACCCGCGGCAGCCTGGCCGAGCAGATCAGCCGCCGGCATGTGGAAACCCACGCACCGCGCTTCGAGCCCGACCGCAGCCATCGCGGCGCCACCGGCGGGGCGCCGGTGGTGGAATCCGAACCACGCACGCTGCAACTGCCGAGCCCGTACGGCGGCTTCAGCGCCGACGGCAGCGAGTACGTGATCGTGCTGCGTCCCGGCGACGCCACCCCGGCGCCGTGGTCCAACGTGCTGGCCAACCCGTATTTCGGCAGCGTGGTGTCCGAAAGCGGCAGCGCCTACACCTGGGGCGAGAACGCGCACGAGTTCCGCCTGACGCCGTGGCACAACGACCCGGTAAGCGACGGCAGCGGCGAGGCCATCTACCTGCGCGACGAGGAAACCGGCCACCACTGGTCGCCCACCCCGCTGCCACGCCGCGGCGAGGGCGAATACGTCACCCGCCACGGCTTCGGCTACAGCGTGTTCGAGCATGTCGAGGACGGCATTTGCGGCGAACTGTGGACGTACGTGGCGCTGGACGCCTCGGTGAAATTCTCGGTGCTGAAACTGCGCAACGACTCCGACCGTCCACGCCGGCTCAGCGTGGTGGGCTACGTCGAATGGCTGCTCGGCGACCTGCGCGAGAAAACCGCCATGCACGTGGTCACCGAGGCCGACCCCGCCACCGGCGCGCTGTTCGCCCGCAACGCGTACAACGGCGAGTTCCCCGACCGCGTGGCCTTCTTCGACGTCGACGATCCCGACCGCCGCGTGGGCGGCGACCGCACCGAATTCCTCGGTCGCAACAGCAGCATGCATGCGCCGGCGGCCCTGGAGCGCGCCCATCTCTCCGGCCGCCTCGGCGCCGGCATGGACCCCTGCGGCGCGCTGCAGATGACCGTGCCGCTGGAACAGGGCGAGCAGCGCGAGATCGTGTTCCGCCTGGGCCTGGGCCGCGACGCCGCCGACGCCCGCACCCTGGTGCAACGCTTCCGCGGCACCGGCGCCGCGGCCGATGCGCTGGCCCAGGTGCGCGCGCACTGGCAACGCACGCTGGGCGCGGTGCAGGTCAGCACGCCCGAACCCGCGCTGGACATGCTGGCCAACGGCTGGCTGATGTACCAGACCATCGCCTGCCGCTTCTGGGCGCGCAGCGGCTACTACCAGTCCGGCGGCGCTTTCGGCTTCCGCGACCAGCTGCAGGATTCGATGGCGATGCTGCACGCGGCGCCGGAGCTTTCGCGGGCGCAGCTGCTGCTGTGCGCCGCCCACCAGTTCCCCGAGGGCGACGTGCAGCACTGGTGGCATCCCCCGCTCGATCGCGGCGTGCGCACCACCTGTTCGGACGACTACCTGTGGCTGCCGCTGGCCATCAGCCGCTACGTGCTGGCCACCGCCGACATCGCCGTGCTGGACGAACGCGTGGGTTACATCGAGGGACGCGCGCTGCATCCCGGCGAGGAATCCTATTACGACCTGCCGCAACCCTCGGGCCTCGTCGAAACGCTGTACCAGCATGGCGTGCGCGCGATCGAACACGGCCTGCGCCGCGGCGCGCACGGCCTCCCGCTGATCGGCGGCGGCGACTGGAACGACGGCATGAACCGCGTCGGCGAAAAAGGCCGCGGCGAAAGCGTGTGGCTGGGCTTTTTCAGCTGCGAAGTGATGAACCGCTACGCCGAAGTGGCACGGCTGCGCGGCGACGACACCTTCGCCCGCCGCTGCCACGACGAGGTGCAAAAGCTCACCGCGGCGCTGGAGCAACACGGCTGGGACGGCGAATGGTTCCGCCGCGCCTACTTCGACGACGGCACGCCGCTGGGTTCCAGCGAAAACATGGAGTGCCGCATCGACGCCATCGCGCAGAGCTGGTCGGTGTTGTCCGGCGTGGCCGCGCCCGAGCGCCAGCAACAGGCCATGGCATCACTCGACCAGCACCTGGTGCGCCGCGACGCCAGCCTGATCCAGCTGCTCGACCCGCCCTTCGACAAATCCCCGCATGACCCCGGCTACATCAAAGGCTACGTGCCCGGCGTGCGCGAAAACGGCGGCCAATACACCCACGCCGCCATCTGGACCACCATGGCCTTCGCCGAATGCGGTGACCACGAGCGCGCGTGGGAACTGCTGCGCATGATCAACCCGCTCAACCACACCGGCGACGCCGCCGAAATGGACGTCTATAAAGTGGAGCCGTACGTGGTCTGCGCCGACGTCTACGCCGTCCAACCCCACACCGGCCGCGGCGGCTGGAGCTGGTACACCGGCTCCGCCGGATGGATGTATCGCCTGATGGTCGAGTCACTGCTGGGCCTGAAACTGGAAGCCGGCCACCTGCGCTTCGCACCCGTACTGCCCCCGGAGTGGGAGGGGTTCTCGCTGGATTACCGCCATCGCGACACGCTCTATCGCATCACCTTGCACCAGACCGATGCCGGCACCGCGCAAACGGTGCAACTGGACGGTGTAGCGCAGGCAAACGGCCTCATTCCGCTGGTGGACGACGGCGTCGAACACCACGTCGAAGTGGCCTATCCCCGCCCCTCAAACCACCCCGACCACCCCCAACACCTGTAGGAGCGACTTCAGTCGCGACGCTTTTCCTGCAACCGGATCATCG
>JBIQMK010000109.1:0-10655 GCA_044463365.1 Rhodanobacter sp.
GTGCGCCGCCTGGGCGTGGAACTCGGCCTGCCGCGCACCATGGTCTACCGCCACCCGTTCCCCGGCCCGGGCCTGGGCGTGCGCATCCTGGGCGAAGTGAAGCGCGAATATGCCGAACTGCTGGCGCAGGCCGATGCCATCTTCATCGACGAGCTGCGCAAGGCCGACCTGTACGACACCACCAGCCAGGCGTTCGCCGTGTTCCTGCCGGTGAAATCGGTGGGTGTGGTGGGCGATGCGCGCGCCTACGAGTGGGTGATCGCGCTGCGCGCGGTGGAAACCGTCGACTTCATGACGGCGCACTGGGCGCACCTGCCGTACGAATTTCTTGGCACGGTTTCCAACAGAATTATCAATGAGTTGCGTGGTGTTTCTCGCGTTGTTTATGACATCAGCGGCAAGCCGCCTGCCACGATCGAGTGGGAATAGGAAAATCAGTCACTTGCGCGCATCCAAGGAGGCCGGCAACTTGCCGGCTTTCTCATGTATGAACCACAATGCATTGAAATGACTGACGAAAATCCTGAAACCCCAAGTGCGTTTTCGGCGGCCGACGTCCGGCACATGCGCCATGCCCTGCAACTGGCGGCCCATGCCCGCGACGCCGAGGGCGAGGTGCCGGTAGGTGCGGTGCTGGTGCAGGGAGACGAGGTCATTGGCCTGGGCTGGAATCGCAACATCACCCTGCACGATCCGACCGCCCATGCCGAAGTGATGGCCATGCGCGCGGCCGGCGAGAAACTGGCCAATCACCGCCTGACCGGCGCCACGCTGTACGTCACGCTGGAGCCGTGCGCGATGTGCGCGATGGCGATGATCCACGCCCGGCTCGGTCGCGTCGTCTATGCCGCCGCCGATCCGAAAACCGGCGCCGCCGGCAGCATGTTCGATACCCTCGTGGACGCCCGGCACAACCATCGCATCGAGGTGGCCGGCGGCCTGCTGGCGGAGGAATCGGCCAGCATGTTGCGCGAGTTCTTTCGCGCCCGCCGCTGACGGTTGGATTTTTCAACCTGTCAGACCCGGCCATGCATGGCCGCGTGAGCGCTTCCGGGCAGGTACCGGAAGCGCGATGGAAGGGAACCGCAGGAGTGGTTTTCCTCACAGACTCTTAAGCGATCAATCCGCCGCGACGGTGGCCAGGGTTCCGTCCACCGGGTTGTAGGCATGGCTGTCCAGCAACTGCAGCGGCATGCCCCACGGCGACGTGAAATCGAGCACCATCCGGCCGGCCAGCGGACCGGAGGTCAGTCGGTGCGGCGAGCCGTTCACCGTGGCGCCCGCGCGCCGCAGCCACTTGCTCCCATGCCGCACGTCGTCGGAGACGAACCGCAAGGGCTGGCCCGGCGCGGAGGCGTCGCCGTTGTCGAACAGTTCCACGATGGAGCCCGTATCGCAGGACAGCAAACGAGAGGTCGCCGGCTTCTTCGTGAAGCTCGAACCGATCACGCGGCAATCCAGCACATCCTGGAAGAACGTGACCGCCTGCGCCATGTCCGGCACGCCAACCCGCGCGTAGCCGGTGCCGTACAACGTTGCCGCGCGGACACCCGGCGACGCGATCGCCGCGAGGGCAAGCACGAACAACGACAGCGTTGGCAATAGCCTGGAAGATGGTGATTTGCGCATGGCCCGGCACTCGAATGTGCGTGAGTGTCGGTAGATGGGCACCGGCGAGGCCGCGCAAAACCCCGCAAATCACGGCCAAAGTGTTTCGCCATGCGAACAATCGCGTCCTGCCAGCGTGGCGCGTCGATGATGGGGCTGCGCAGGGGAGCGTGGGTGCGGGCCAGGTTGGCGTCGTCGTCGGCGCATCCTCGCTCGGGCGCTCAACGCAGTCCGTCGGCAAGCTGCTCTTCACGCGAGCTAGGCGGCGGCACCCGTAGTTTCGGACGGATGAAAGATGACGAATCCGGCACGCTTTACCGTGTCAGTGACGAGACCTTCGAATACACGCCCGCAACGCCGCTGAACGCAGGTCCACCCTCGGCGATCGAGCGTGCGTTCGAGCAGTTCATCACGCGCAAGGCGTTTCCCTGCCTGGGCGCCAAGTCGGCGCAGGCGCGCGGGCAATTGCACTACCTCCATGCCGGCGACATCGCCAGCGACAGGACGGATCGGCTGATCACCGCCGGCGTGCAGGCGTTTGCGGCCGATGTCACCAGCCACAGCATGTTCGTGAGCCTGGTGGTGTTGTTTCCCCGTTCGGCGCCCTTGTCCGAAGGCGATTTCGAAGCCGCGTTGTGGCAGCGTCTGCAATCGATCCATTCGCTTGATAGCTCGTCGCATCGTTGGGATCCTGCCGTGAGTGACGACCCCGCCTCGGCGCGTTTCAGCATGAGCATCGGCGGTCGCGCGTTCTATGTCATCGGATTGCATCCGAATGCCAGCCGGCCCGCGCGGCGCTTTTCCTGCCCGACCCTGGTGTTCAACCTGCACAGCCAGTTCGAGCGGCTGCGCGAGGATGGGCGCTACGGCAAATTGCGCCGGGCGATCATCGAGCGGGACGTGGCGTATTCCGGATCGGCCAATCCGATGCTGGCGATCCACGGCGAAAGCTCGGAGGCGCGGCAGTACAGCGGGCGCCAGGTCGACGCTGGCTGGGTTTGCCCATTTCATGCGAAGAACGAAAGGAATCCGGAGTGATCCATACCATCGAACCACGTACCGGCGTCGCGTTCGAGCTGAAGCGCGGCGACGTATTGAAGGTGATCGACCCGATGGGCGAACAGGTGGCCGACCTGGTGGCGTTCAATCTGCATGACACGAGTGAGGTCATCTCGTCCGGGCGCAGCATCGACTACGCCAGCAAGATCTATCTCAGTACCGGCGACCCGATCTACTCCAATCGCAGCGACATCATGCTGCTGATCCGGGAGGACACCGTCGGGCGGCACGATTTCCTGCTGTCGCCGTGTTCGGCCGAGATGTTCCGCATCATCTACGGCGATGCCGACCCGCATCGGGGTTGCTTCGGCAACCTGGCCGCCGCGCTTGCGCCGCACGGCGTCGTGCCCGATGCGATCCCGACAGCGTTCAACATTTTCATGAATGTTCCGATCGACGCGAAAACCGGCGTCATCCGGGTCGAGCCGCCACTCAGTGCGGCAGGCGACTACATCATGTTCGAGGCGCAAATGGATCTGCTGATCGGGCTGACGGCCTGCTCGGCGGGGCAGTCGAACAACTTCACTTACAAGCCCATCCAGTACGAGGTATGCGCCGGTGCCTGAAGTGTCAGCCAGCATGCGCGAAAACGCATCGGTTGCGCGATGGATGACCGGGACCCAGGCAGGGCGAGGCGCCCTGGAATGCCTGCCAAAATGGGTGAACCTGATTCCGTTGGTGGTGCAATGGTGCTGGCTGGGTCTGCGCCATCGAAGCCTGACGTTGCCATCGGCAGCGAACCCGGCGATCACCACGGGCGGCCTGGTGGGCGATGGCAAGGCGGAATATTTCTCCTGCATGGGACCGCGGGCGCGCTCGCGGGTAGCGCCCTTCGTCATGGTGCAGCCGCGGAACGATGATGCCCTGGCGCAAGCCCTGATCCGGATGCACGCGGCGGGATTGGGTTTTCCTGTCGTCGCCAAGCCCGATCACGGGTGGTGCGGTTTCGGCGTGCAACGGATCGACAACACACCACAGTTGGCCGCCTATCTGGTGAGCTTTCCAAGGGACGAGCCGTTGATGCTGCAGCGTCATCTGGACGAGCCCGGTGAAGCGGGAATTTTCTACGCGCGTATGCCCGGGCAAGCCAAAGGCAGGATTTGCGGCATCCTGCTGCGCCATTACCCGCAGGTGATGGGTGATGGCATCAGCACCGTCTCGCAATTGATCGCCGCCGATCCGCGACTGCGGCGTGCGCGCCGGTCACGCAGGCACCGCTTCTGTTGCGACCTCGCTCACGTGCCGCTCGCGGGCCAGGTGGTGCGGCTGTCGCTGATCGGATCGATCCGTGCCGGCGGCCGCTACGAGGACGGCAGCGCATTGGCCAGCGACGAATTGACCGCGTCGATCGATGCCATCGCCTGCGACATGCCGCAGTTTCACGTCGGCCGTTTCGATGTGCGCTATGGCAGCCTGGCGGAGCTGCGCCAGGGGCGGTTCCGCATCATGGAAGTGAATGGCGCCGGGTCGGAGGCAGTGCATGCGTGGGATCCGAAATATTCGCTGCGCCAGGCTTACCGCATGGTTTTCGCCAAGCAGCGGCTGCTGTTCGAGATCGGCGCGGCGAACCGGGCGCGCGGCCACCACCCCGTCGGTGTACTGGTGCTGGCGCGCCATTTCCTGCGCCAGACGAGGCTGATACGCGCCTACCCGCCCTCGAACTGAGGGCGCGGCATCCGATTCCGGATCAAAGGGGATCGGGTTGGTTCCCACGCTCGATGGCCGCCCGACGCGCTTTCCACATCTCGGCCGTTTGCGGTTTGACGAACAGCGTCAGGAGCTCCGCATGCGCGGCCTTGGCGCCTTTCTCGATGCGGTGGATGCAGGTCTCGATCTGTGGCGTGGTCAGCGCGTCTTCGAACTCGGCGCTCAAGGCAGCCACCACCTGGTTCGGCCCCATCTGCATCGTCAGCACGCCGTTGGCGCAGCGCACGCCGGGATCACTGGCCGCGATGGCAAGGATCGCCTCGCGCACCACAGGATGGGCCGGCTCGCCCAGCAGCAAGCCCTTGCTTTCGCGCGCCAGCAAAATCGCCGACACGGTCAAGACCAGGGCGATGCCGATCGATGCCACGCCATCCAGCCGCGGCTCGCCGAACCATTGCGCGCTGAGCACGCCGAAGAAGGCGATCAACAGGCCGAGCAGGGCGGCGCTGTCTTCCAGCAATACCGTGAACGTGCTGGGGTCCTTGCTCTGCCGGAATGCCTCGAAATAACCGAGCTTGCCCTTGTGCCTGCGAAACTCACGCAGCGCGATCACCCAGGACGTGCCTTCGAAAACCATCGATACCGCCAGCACGATGTAGTTGATCGCGGGGTCGGTTATCGCCTCCGGCTGGCGTATATGCGCCACGCCTTCGTAGAACGACACCCCCGCACCCAGCGCCAGTACCAGCAGCGCCACGATGAAGCTCCAGAAGTACAGCTCGCGACCGTGACCGAAGGGATGGGCATCGTCCGGCGGCGCCTTGGCCCGATGCAGGCCGTACAGCAACAGCACCTCGTTCACCGTATCCACCAGCGAATGCACGCCCTCGCTCAGCATCGCCGAGCTGCCGGAGAATGCCGCCGCCACGAATTTGCTCACCGCGATCAACAGATTGCCGCCCAGCGCGACATACACCACCACGCTGGAACCGGAAGCTGTGGACATGGCGGGTCTCCTGGTGTGGTGGTGCGACGGAAGGCGTCGCCGCGATACGGGGCATGCCATCTTGCATGGCCGGTTTTCCACGGAAAGTGAATGCGACCGATGACGGACGGCGCTGCTTGTTCACGGCGGGAAACGCACCGATCGCGCGGCCGGCCTTTGATTGCAGGGGCTTCGAACCGATATCGAACTCACCCCAACCCGTCATGCGCCGCGGCGCACCATGGAAAAGCTCCGATGAAACGTCACCTGTCCACCTTGTTGCAGCGCAAGCGTTCCGAGTTCGATGGCGCTTCCCATACCACCGCGCCGACCACCCCGCGCGTCTCGAACGCCATTCCGGCGGAATTGAACGGATACGACTGGCTGCGGCGGATCAAGCGTGCGCGCGTCGTTCGCGTCTCCAAGGCTTAATGCGATCCCGGCGGCCCGGCAAGGCGTCGCCAACAATCGGCTCAATCGGTTCCGCACCACTGGCTTTCGCAAGGCTCGCCGTCGCCGTCACCATCCATCCGGGTGCCGGGGCATTGCTTCAGGAAGTAGGTGGCTTCGGCGCATGAAGTCATCTGCGAACAACGGGTGCGCCCGTCGCAACTGAAGGTTTGGCCGGGCACCAAGGGCCTGGCCTGAACCGCGTGCGGCACGGGCTCCGGATATGCTGCATGCTTCGACGCGAGCCACCCATAGCCATACCAACCGGCGGCGCCAAGCGCCAGCAGACTCAGAAGGGTGATGACTGTGCCCGAACGGCGCGGCGCAGGTCGTGCGCCGCGTGTCGCATGGCGTGGCCTGACACGGCTGGCGCCAGCGCGCATGACGCGGACGGCGCGTTTTTTCCCATCCTGGCGAAGGTCGATCTCGAATGACACGAGTTGGCCGATGCGCGGCCGGATACCGTCGTGCGGGAAGGCGGAAACGTGGACGAAAATTTCCTCCATGCCCGCCGCCGGCTGGATGAAACCGAAACCCCGATCGTCATTCCATTTCACCAGCGTTCCGTGGGTCCGCATGCGCGTGGCTTCCTTCACTTGTGATCACGACGGGACGTTGCGGGATGTTCCGGCCGGGGCGTCGATAGCGTCAAGCGTTGCGCCGGTTCTCCCCCAAACGTCATGGCCGATTCGTGACCTCTGACCCTTCGTGGACGGCGTGGCCGCGGCATACGCTGCGCGCGTCGATCTGGTTACGGTGACGGTGATTCCACCGGCGGCAGATAGACGTCTCAACTTCGCACGAGCCGGTTGCCATCCCCATGGCAGCTCGTCCCCACGCATGGAAAACAGGAAAATCCCATGAACGATTTCAGCTCTCCCTCTCCCCGCCGATTCCATCAGCGTTTCTCCTTCCGCGGCCTGGCGGTGGCGGCTGTCATTGGCGCCTGCGGCATGGTGGGATCCGCCGCGGTCCAGGCGCAGGCCACCGCCGGCCACATCTTCGGAAAGGCGCCGGCGGGCGACACCGTAAGGGCGAAAAGCACGACCACCGGCTTGCAGCGTCACGTCGAGGTGGACGCCAAGGGCCGCTATACGCTCAGCGCCCTGCCGGTCGGTGTCTACACGGTAACGCTGGAGGAAAACGGCAAGCCCGTGGTCAAGCACCTGAACGTCGGTGTCATCGTGAATCGCGGCATCAAGGTCGATTTCGATTGCACCCAGGGCCAATGCGGTCAGCTCGCCGACAACCATTGACCGTGAAGTGCCCGGTGCCGAACGACGCCGGGCACTTGCGGTTCCCCCGCGGGCATTACTGTTGCCCGTCGAACAAGTTGTTGATCGAACCGTAATCCAGTGCCTTGCCACGCCGGCGGCCATCACTTCCGTGCAGGAAGTTGTGGGTGAGCCCGGCCACGCAATCCATGGTCGCGATCGAAATCGACGCTCCGGCACTCAGTCGCCGTACGCCCAGGGCGGCCAGTTCCGCCACGCCCGGCAGGCCGGGGCGGCTCATCACGTTCAGTGGCAAACCCGCGTCCGCGACGATGCGGCGGATATCGTCCACATCGATCACGCCGGGCACGAACAGATTGTCGGCACCGGCCGCGCGATACCGCGCAGCACGGGCGAGGGTTTCCTCCACGCGCCTGTCGTCGCTGGCGAGGCCGCGCAGATAGACGTCCGTGCGGGCGTTGACGAACAGGTCGACGCCGCGCTGGTCAGCCATGCGCTTGATCCGTTCGATCTTGCTGGCGAGCAGGTCCGGACTGTCGGCGCCGTCCTCGATATTGATGCCGACGGCGCCGGCATCGATCACGCGGGCGACGTTGTCGGCGACGGTCGCCGGATCGCTGGCGTAGCCGTCCTCGAAGTCGACGCTGAGCGGCACGCGGATCACGCGAACGATGCTGGTGACCGTGGCGATCAATTGCTGCACGGGCAAGTGGCTGCCATCGGCATAACCGTTGGCCCAGGCGACACCCGCGCTGGTGGTGGCGATGGCCTTGGCGCCTAGGCTTTCGATCAGTCGGGCGCTGCCGGCGTCCCAGGCATTGGCGAGCAGCAGCAGGCCATGCTGGTGCAACTGGCGAAAGGTGGTTGCGTGGTCGGTAGTTGTCATCGATCTACTCCAGCATGTCGGTGGGGAATGGTTAAAAGTGTTTCATGCGGCCCGCCCGGTACGCTCGCTGTTTTCGGACAGTAACGCCTGGCGCGCTTGCCGGAACAGGGGATTCATGCCTTCCGCTCCTGGCGCTGGACACCAGCGTATTCATCCGTGCGGCAACTGCGCCATGTACAGCAACACGCCGGCCAGGCTCTTCAGGTCCTGGTTGTTGTGGGCCAGCACCCGCCGCAGGTTTCGTGCGGAGCCGCCGCGCAGGTAGGTGAGCCAGGCGGCGGGGGCTTCCGAGCCGGGCAGGTCATCTTCGCGCACCACGCCGAGCAGTTCGCGTTCGGCGGTGGCCAGGCGGCAGTTTTCCCATTGACCTTTCCAGTGCCGGCGCACGGGGTGGAGCAGGTCCAGATGGCCCAGGCCGGTCAGCGGATCGGGCAGGCGCGCCAGGCGGTAGCGCGTCTTGAGCAGGGGCGAGTCGTAGCATTTGCCGTTGTAGCTGACGAGCACGGTGTCGTCGGCCAGCCAGCTGGCGAAGGTGCGCAGCATGGCGGTTTCCGCGGCCATGCTGGTGATGGTGAGCTGGCGGATGCGGAAGCGGCCGTCGTGCCAGTCGGCGGCGCCGATCATGAAGGCGCGGGTGCCGGTGCCGCCGGCCAGGCCGGTGGTTTCGGTGTCGAAGTGCAGCAAGCGGCGATGGTGTACCGACTCCATCCGGGCGAAGGCGGCGTCGACGATGTCGGGCGGGGCGAGCCAGTCGACGTTGGCTTCGGTGTAGCGCAGGCCGGGGGACAGTTCGATGCCGGGAACGTCGCGGTCATTGGATGCCAGGTATGCCGGGCCGCGCTTAAGCTGGGCGTGGCGTTGCAGCAGGCGGCGGAGGTCGGGGGAGAGGGATTTGCTTGTGATCGGCGAGATGCCCTTCGACTTCGCTTCGCTACGCTCAGGTTGAACGGTGGTGGGGGAGTGAGCGGAAGTGGGAGAAGACGTTTGCCCCGCATCCACCCGCAATTGCCGCAGTTTTTCGGCCAATGCGCTCACAGCGCCACCAGCAGCGCCAGCACGCGCAGCGCCAGCGCTTTGGGCGTCTGGATGTCCATTTCGTCATGGTGCTCGTCGGCCGCGAGTATGGGCCCCACGCAGCCGGGACAGCCGGCGCGGCAGTCGCAGCGTTCGATCAGGGTGATCGACTGGGCTACCAGATCCTCGCGGCGCTGGAACAGCGGCTCGCTCTGGCCGATGCCGCCGGGGAAGGCGTCGTACAGATAGACGGTGGGCGTGAACGGCGCGTCGGGCGCCAGCGCGGTGGGTTGACCGTCGCTGCCGCGCAACTGCCCGCGACCGCTGAGGTCGGCGCTGACAAACCATGCGCCGTCGCCGCTGCCCACCGATTTTTGCAGGTCGCGCGCTTCGGCCATTACGGCCACGGTGGCCACGATGTGCAGCGCGTACGCGGCGCCCAGGAAACCGTCCAGCGCCTGCTGCCGATTATTGAACGCGGAGGCCAGCACCGCCTGCGACAACTGCCACCACACGGCCGTGGTGTGCAGTTCCTGGTCAGGCAGGTTGACCGGGCCGTAGCCGATGTTTTCATGCGTGTAGAAGCGGATTTTCTTGTAGCCGGGCACGCGACGCACCACGTGCACTTCGCCGTGGTGCGCCTGGCCGCGGCCGGCGCCGGCGCTGTCGAAGCAGTCGAGCACTTTCAGCTTGGTGTAGTCGATGGCGTCGGTGTAGTAGTCGACTTCGGTGCGCGTGACGTAGGCCTTGCGTCCTTCCCAGTCCAGCCGTTCCACCTGGTAGGGCGCCGACTGGATCATGTGGATGGCGCCTTCGTACAGCGTCACCGGCGCGGCCGAGTAATCGACTTCGGCGATGATGGTCTGGCGGCCGTTGGTGCGGTCGACCACCACGAAATTGCCGTCGGCCACCGCGCGCAGCGACACCGCGATGGCGGGGTAGCTGTCGGCGATCCATTCCCAGCGGTCGCCTTCGCGATGCAGCACGCCTTCCTCGCCCAGCACGTCCAGCCACTGCGTGGCGACCTCGTTGCCAAACATCTCCTCGCCCGCGAACGGCAGTTCGAACGCGGCGCAGCGGATGTGGTCGAGCAGGATCAGCGGTTGATCGGGCTGGATGCGCGCGTGTTCGGGCGTGGCGCCCTGGAAGAATTCCGGATGCCGCACCAGGTACTGATCCAGCGGATCGGAACTGGCCACCAGCACGCCCAGCGCGGATTGCTGCCGCCGCCCGGCGCGGCCGAAGCGCTGCCACGTGGCGGCGACGGAACCGGGGTAGCCATTCAACACCACCGCGTCCAGCGAGCCGATATCCACGCCCAGCTCCAGCGCCGAGGTGCTGACGATGCCGTCGACGCTGCCCGCGCGCATGTCGCGTTCGGCCGCGCGGCGCTCCTTCGGCAGGTAGCCGCCGCGGTAGGCGCGGATGCGCGGTGGCTTGCGCGGAACGTGGTCGAACACGTCCTTCAGATATTTGGTGAGCACCTCGACCATGCTGCGCGATTGCGCGTACACCAGCGTCTTCAGGCTCCTGGAAAGACCCAGGACTTCGCGTGCAAGCGCCACGAAGCTGTCGTCGACCAGAAGCACCCGCGTATCGCAGTCATCCATCGAATACGCCACTTCCCGGGCGCTCCAGCGAATGTTCACCGGGTTGATGACGGCACCTGTCCACCAGGTGCCGTACAGGTATTCGATGTAGTGGTCGGAGTTCACGCCGAGCATGCCCACGGGGTCGTTGGCCGCCACGCGGATTTCCCGCAGCATGCCCG
>JBIQMK010000110.1:0-10505 GCA_044463365.1 Rhodanobacter sp.
CGCGGCATAGGCGGTCGGCTGCGGCAGGCCGCGCGTGGCCAGCAGCGTGGGTGGTACGCGCGCCGCGCCGGCCGTCCACCACAGGCACCAGTCGCCGGCGGGTGCCAGTTGCGACCACAGGCCGGCCAGCTGCGCCGCCCCCGCCGCGCCCTGCGCCAGCGGAAAACGCCAGTGACTGGCGCTGCGCCAGTCCAGCGGCTGCGGTGGCTGCGGTGCGGCAATCGGGTCGCCACCGCAGGGGCCGGCCAGATCCGCCAGTTGGCCGTCGAACGCCTCGGCCTGGATCGACGGATCGGCCTGCGCCCGCGCATGCACCCGCGCCAGCGTGTCGAACCAGCGGTCGCCCTTAAGCAGCGCCTGCGTCACCGCCTCGCTCCGGTTCAGGGGCGCGGCGATCACCATCGGAAAACAGCGCCCCACCCGGTCGCTGGCCGGGCCCAGCACGCCGACCCACGCCGATTCCCCGCAAACGCCCGCGGGCATCGCGAAACGCCAGATCGGACTGGCGTGATACGCCGCCGGCCAGTCGTTGCCCAGCGCGCCACGGGCGGCGTCCACCGCGTGCTCGAAGTGCTGGTCCCAGCGATCGACAAAACGCGCGGGCAGGCGCCGCTGCACGAAATCCCCCACGCCGGGAAGCTTGCCGAAGAATCCTGCCCCTGTCGGATTCGGCATGCGCTCAGCCTCCGCACCTGAAGTGCTGTACCTCGGTGTTCAGGAACGGGTTGCGCAGATTGCTGGCCTGCACGGTCACCTTGGCCACGCGCCCGCCGAAGTTGAAGCTGGCCAGGAAGCGCAGGTCCGACTGCTTCTGCAGGTTCGCCGCCTGCAGCGCGCGGAAGAAGGCCCAGTCGCCCTGGTAGTCGAACGAGCTGATCAGCGTGCCGGCGGTGTCGTAGGCGGCGATGGTGACGTTGCCCGGCTGCGGGCCGGGCCACTTCATCGCGGCGCTGGTGGCGCCACCGGGCTGGTATTCGTACTTCTGCCCGTCGACCTCGATCACCAGCTTGCCGATGGCCGGATCAAGCGTGGGCGCCAGCAGGGTGAAGTCCACCTCGGGCAGGTTGCCGCCGCGGAAATACATCTGCCGGATGTCGTCCGCCGCCTGCGCCTGCTGCAGCACGCCGGGCGGGCCGGCGACCGCGCCGGGGCCGGTTTTCCATTGCCAGTTGCGCCCGCTGGCATCGACCAGCTTGGCCAGCGTCTGCTTGTTGAACGTGTCGAAGCGACCGCCATTGCCGAACAGCTCGCCGAAGTTCTGCAGCGGGATTTCCGATCGGCCGTTGGGCGCGAACGGATAGCGGCCCTTGATGAAGTCCGCGCAATCGTTGCCCACCGCCTGCTGGAACTGCTCGCCCAGCGCCCCCTTGGTGCCGCTGGCCACCAGTGCCTGGCTCTTGCCGGTCAGCGCGTTGACCCAGCCGGATACCGGCGGCGGCAACTGCGCCGCTTCCTGCTGCGCCATCAGCAACTGCGGGTTGGGCTGGCCAGCCGCGCTGCTGAAGTCGGTCATGGTCAGCAAGGTCTTGCTGAGCTGGTCGAGCACGCTCAGCGTGCGGTCGATCGGCGCGGCGCCCGGTGCGCCATCGGTGAGCTTGTTGAGCGTGTCGAAGTGCTCGCTGATCGCCGCGCCCGGCTTCTCGCCAGTATCCGCGGCGGGCGCGCCGTTGACGTTGGCCAGCGCGCGCGACAGCGCACTCTGCGTGGCCTTCTTCGCGGCGGCCTTCTCCGCCAGTGCCGCCGCGTTTTCGGCCGCGCTGGCCGGCGGCTCGCGCAGCATGTCGTGGGTGTTGTCGCGCACCACCTGCAGCAGGGATTTCAGCGGCGAGCTGGGGCCGGACAACTTGGCCGCGATCGCGCTGGCGTCCTGGATGCTGTTGATCGGTTGCAGCTCCAGGTCGTCGAGCAGCGCATCCCAGGTCTTGATGTAATCCTGCTGGTACAGCGCCAGCACCTGCTGGACCAGGCGCGCGCGTTCGATCGCGTCGATCTTGCTGCCGCCGAACACCCAGTCGTCCGCGGCAAACTGCTTCACCGCCTGCTCGATGCCCTTGCCGGCCTCATCGGCGAACATCGGCTGGGTGAACAGCGCCGGCAACGGCTCGGACAGGGCCGCGCCGCTCTTGCGCCGGAACACGTTGCCGAGCAGGCCCAGCTCCTTGTCCAGCCGCAGCGGCGGATGGTCCGCGCCGGTGGCGGACAGCTTGAGGCTGCCGTAGATCAGCGTGGACAGATCCGCCGTGCGCAGCGTGCTGCGCGCCTGCTCCACCAACGCGCTGTCGAGCGTCAGCGGGTGCAGTTGCCCCGGTTCGGCCACCAAGGCCTGGAAGTGTTTGGACAACGCCTTCTGCAGCACCGGATCGTTGGGGAAGATCTTGCGCCACTCGATGTCGGTCAGCGCGATCAGCTCGTCGGCATCCTGGTGCTTGGGCTCGCCCAGCATCAGGTAGCCCTTGAGGTAGTAGTACAGCGCCGGCGGATCGCTGGCGCTGCCGGTGAGCCCGCTGCGGAACTGCGACGCCACGCCCGGCAACAGCACGCCGTTGAGCTCGCGGATATAGGCGTCGTGCACCTCGTCGCCCACGGCGTTGCCCTGGTACAGCCCGAAACGCATCAGCAGCGGCACGTCGCCCTGGTACTTGCGCGCCGTGTCCTGCACCGCGGAAAGCGCCTCCAGCCGCTCCAGCGCCATCGCGAAATAGGCTTTCTGGGTGGTGGCGGACGAGGGATCGCTGTCCGCCGGATAGCCCTGCAGCGAGGTCTGCACCTGCGCCAGATAGGCCTTGTTGCGACCGTAGCTGGTAGTGAAGCCCGCGAACAGCAGCAGCGTCAGCAGCAGCACACCCACGTACGAGGCGGCCTGCAGCAGGATTTTCTGCCGTTCCAGCTTCGGGTTGGTACCGGCGAAGCCCGACTCCTTGAACAGCACGTCCTTGAGCAGGCGCTCGACGAAGAACGTGCGTCGCTGTGCGCCCGGCGCCTGCACCTGGGCCGCATCCACGCCAAACGTGCGCGCCACCGCGCCCATCATGCGGTCGATCGGCGTGCCTTCCTGCGTGCCCGAGGTGAGATAGACACCGCGCAGCAGCGGCGGCGTGCCGTACTGGTGTCCACTGAACACGCCTTCCACGAACTGCTGCGCGATCTCGCGCAGCGCGCCCAGTTGCTGCGGGAACGACAGGATCGCCGCCCGCCGCGCGCGGTCGCGCTCGGTATGCAGGCGGTCGAGGACGCGCGTGTTGAGCCGGTCGAGCAGCAAGCCGAACTCGTCGGCGAAACTGCGCGCGGCGGTGCCGTCCACGGTCTTGCCGACGGGGAACGACATGCCCCACACCTGGCTGCGCAGTTGCGGGTTGAGGTCGTCGAAGAACTCGGTGAAACCGGCGATCAGGTCGCACTTGGTGAACACCAGATATACCGGCACGCCGATGCGCAACTGCTCGGCCAGCTCGTCCAGCCGGCGGCGGATCGCCTGGATGTGCTCGTGCCGGCCGGTCTCGTCCAGCACCAGCAGGTCGGACATGCTCATGGCGATGATCACGCCGTTGATCGGCCGCCGCTTGCGGTACTTGCGCAGCAGCTTCAGGAACTCCGTCCACGCCGACGCGTCGGCGCCGCGGTCGGAATCCTGCGTGGTGTAGCGGCCGGCGGTGTCGAGGAACACCGCCTCGTCGGTGAACCACCAGTCGCAGTTGCGGGTGCCGCCGATGCCGCGCAGCGCTTCCTTGCCGAAGCGATCGGACAGCGGGAAATTGAGGCCCGAGTTCTGCAGCAGCGTGCTCTTGCCCGAGCCCGGCGGGCCGATCACCACGTACCAGGGCAAGGTGTACAGGTTGCTGCCGCCGCGGCGGGTCTTGCGCAAGGTGTCGATGGCTTCCTGGAAGCGTCCCTGCAATTGCGCGCGCTCGGCGGTGCTGCGGTCGTCGCCCGCCTCCTGCGCGCCCTGTCCGGCCAGATCGCCCGACATCTGTTTGGTCTTGCTGCGCATGCGCAACTGCTGCACCTGCAGGCACACCACCCACACCACCACGATCAGCACGATCAGCACCAGCCGCGCGATCGGGCTGGCCAAGGGCTGCGAATCGCCCAGGCCCAGGTACGGACCGCCCAGCCAGATCAGCACCGACAGCAACACGATCCCGACGAGGGTGATGAACCAGCCGGTCCGGAACAATGTCATCAGCTTGCTCACTCGCTCAACCCTCGGGGATGTAGATGATTTCGACGCGACGGTTGCGCGTGCGGTTGGCCGGAAGATCGGGCGGCAGGGCGATCGGCTTCGACGCGCCGGCGCCGCTCGATTCCAGCCGCGCGACGTTGTCGATGCCCTGGCTGATGATCTGCAGCACCGAACGGGCACGTGCCGCCGACAACGCGAAGTTGTCCTTGAACTTCAGCGAATGGATCGGCTGGTCGTCGGTGTGGCCGACGACGATCACCCGACCCGGCACCTGGTTCAGCGCGGCGGTGATCTTGTGCAGCAGCGGCACCTGCGCGGCGCTCACCTCGGTGCCGCCGGAGGCGAACATCGACGGCGCGCCAAGACGCAGCAGCTCCTGGCCATCGTCACGGTCGATGATGCTGAGCTCGCCTGCCTGTTCCTGAGGTGCGAGCAATTGCTTCAGCGTGGGCCGCTCCGGTTTGGGCTGGGCCTGGTTCAACCGCGCGGTGTCCGGCGGCGTGGCGCTTTCCAGGCCGATCTGGGCTATCTGCCCGCTGGCCGGCGCCGACAGGTCGTTGAGCCGCGAATAGAAATACACGAAGCCGGTCAGCAGCAGCACCGCCGCCGCCGCGGCGATCACCCACAGCGGCACGTAGCGCACCAGCGGATTGCGGCGATCCTCCACGCCGCGCCAGTGCGGCGCCAGTTCTTCCGCGGCCGGCGCGCGCTGCGCCTTGATCCGGCGGTACAGGTCCTCCTGGATCTCGGCCAGCCTGGTGCGGCCGCCGGTCTCGATCTGGTAGCGCCCGCCGAAGCCCAGCGCCAAGCAGATGTACATCAGCTCGATCAGGTCGACGTGCCGGGCGAAATCCGCGCACAGGCGCTCAAGGATCTGGAAGAACTTGGCGCCGCCATACGACTCGCCGTGGAAGGTCACCAGCAGGGTTTTCTGCGCCCAGCCGCTGTGTTCGCCCCACGGCGCATTCAACACCGATTCGTCCAGCATCGCGCACAGCACGTAGCGCGCGGCCACCGCCGTTTGCGCGGGAATGCCGGCCGCCTGCGCGTGGCTTTCGAACTTGCGCACCTGGGTGATCACCTGCTCGCGCAAGTGCGCGGCATTGGGCTGCGAGGCACTGAGGCGCAGCTGCACCGCCAGCAGCAGCAGCGGGCTGGCCGCCTGCACCAGCGGGTTCATGCCGCCGCCCAGGAATGCGCTGATCTCCGCGGGGCTGGCCTGGTCGATGCGCGGCGCGCGTGCCGATGGCGTGGCGGCGACGGCCGGTGGGGGCGCCGCCGTGGGCGTGGCCGAGCGCGGCCGCACCACGGTGGCGTCGCGCATGGGATCGTCGTCGATGGGACCGTTGCCGTTGTTCATGTGATCAGCCCCTGATGGCCCACAGCTGCAGGTCGAGACCGGCGAACTCGTCGCCGAAATGGAACGCGATGCCGCCCGAGGTTTTCAGCGGACGCCACATCGGCGAGTGCTTGTCGAACTCGAAATACAGATAGCCGGCGTTGTACGGAATCTGCCGCGGCGCCACCGGCATCGGCGCCACCGCGATGCCGGGGAGTTGCAGGTTGACCAGGTCGCGGATCTTCTCGACCGGGCCGATCTTCGATTGCGCGGGCAGCTGCCGGCGCAGGTCTTCGGACTTCATGTCGGCCTTGGCGGCCAGCACGAAGGCAGCGGTATCGAGCAGGGTCAGGTCCGGCACCACCGCCACCCACACGCCGAACTTGCGCTGCTGCAGCGGGATCGGCGTGGCGGTCTGCTCCATCACCGCGCTGAGGCTGGTGCGCAGCGCGCCGATCACCGGCTCGAAGCTTTCGCGCAACAGCTCATGGCGGTACGGCGGAAACGCGGCGGGCCGCTTGCCCGGCGCGGTGAACGTGGCCAGCTCGCCGGCCATGCCGACCAGGGTGCGGTAGAAATCCTCCGGATGCAGCGTGGGCGATTCGGCCAGGTGCGCGATCAGCGGCTGGAACCGGTTCACCACCTGCAGCAGCAGGAAGTCGGCGATTTCCGCCGCGCCGCCACGGTCGGTCAAGGCCACGCGCGCGGCCAGCGCCTCGCCGCGCTGGTGCAGCAGGCCCAGCAATTCGGTGAGGAAGGTCACCAGCCGCGGCACCGCGCGGCAGCTCTGCGCGGTGGGCATGAACGCGTCGTCCAGCACCACGCGCCGATCGGCGCGGCACTCCACGATGCGCGCCAGCGGGATGTGGGTGAGCCCTTCCATCGGTTGCGACTGCGGCAGCAGCCGGCTGCTCATGCCGCCGACTTCCAGCGGCGTCGTGCCATCGACGCTGCCGGAGGCATCGCGCACTTCGGTTTCGCGCACGCGGAAGCGGAACAGCTTTTCCGCCGGCGCGTCGGCGCGGCCGCTGTCCGGCTGCGTGGGCGAACGCAGCGGCAGGGTGAGGAACACGGTCTGGTCGCGCCAGTTCGCATCGACGTCCAGCGCCGGTGGCAGCGGGTCGTCGTTGGGCATCGAGAACGGCGTGCCGTCGGGAAAGGTGCCGCGGGCGCTGCGGATGCCCAGCTTGCCGATCGCCAGCAGGTCGGTTTCCAGCTCCAGTTCGGTGAAGCCCCAGGTGTACGGGCGCAGGGCGCCGGCGCGCAGCTCCACCAGGCGCTCCAGATAGCGCTCCTGTTGCTGCATGTGCTGAGGCCGCAGGAACAGGCCCTCGCTCCAAACCACCTTGTTGTTCTGCGTCATCGCTTCACTTCCGCCCATCTTGGTGAACCCTGCCGGCGCTGCCGCCGGACGTTGCCCGCCCGCATCGACACGTCGATGCGGGCGCATTCATTGCTGTCGTACCGCTTCCCCGCCCCTGCCTTTCCTCGCCGCGACGCCCGCGCTCAGCGCCCGGACGCGTGGCTGGCGCGCCGCGCCGATTTCAGCCGCGACAGCTGCTCCTCGTACGCGCGTGCGAACTCGTCGCCGAACAGCCGCCGGAAGCATTCATCGGGGTCCTTCATCAGGCCCTCGAAATTGTCCTGGTACTTTTCCCAATACTTGCCCTTGCCACCGAACGTCGAACGCTTGCCGCCATCGACTTCGTGCTCGATGCGGTCGGGGTTGAAATGCGCCATCAGCGAATCGAAGCCCGCGCGCACGCCAGCCAGCATCGCCATCTGGTGGCAGCGGATGTCGTCGAACGCATCCTGGAACGCCGCCGTGCCGGACAGGAAGGCCGTGTTCGATGGCGCCATGATCTTCTGCATGGCCTCTTCCGCGGTGGGCGCGAACTTCAGCGGATTGTTCTCCGAGCGCTGGATGATCGTGACCGGCAGGCGGAACGTGTTCTTGATCTCTGCCCGCGCGCGCAGCACGTCCATCACGCCGTCGATCACGATCTTGAAGATCTGGTCGAGCTCCGGCGGCAGCGCCGTCGCGGGCGCGGCCGCCAGCGGCGCCGGTGGCGGCGCGATCGGTGCGGGTGCGATGGGTGCGGGTGCGGGACTGGCCGCCGGCGGCGCGGAGGCGAAATCGCCGATGGTCAGATCCCAGTTTTCCGGCAGCGCCTGGCGCTGGCCCGTGGTGGCCGGCGGACGAAAGTGATCGTCCAGGCCGACGTTCTGGTTCCAGTCGGCCCCCGCGCTGCTTGCCGGTGTTTCGGGGATCAGCGGCGACGCCGCCGGCGGCGCATCGAGAAAACTCAGCGGATCGAGAAACGCCCCGGCACCGCCCTGGTCGCTGCCGGGAATCAGGCTGTCACCCAGCAGGTCGGCGGGAGCGGAGGCGGCGGGGGCGGCAAGATCGAGCAGGCCGAAATCCAGCGGATCGCCGGCGACCGGAGCGGGAGCGGCGGCCACCCGCGGCGGGGGCGCGAAGACGGTCTCCGCGTTCCCGCTCTGCAGGCTCACGCTGACCTCGAAGGTGTCGATCTGCAGGCGATCGCCCTCCTTCAAGGCGGAAGGGTCGCCCTTGATCAGCGGCCGGCCGTTGAGCAGCATGCCGTTGGTACTGCGGTCCTCGATGAAATAGATGCCGTTGAGGTAGCGGATCATCGCGTGCACGCGCGAAACACCAGACGAGCTCAGCACCCAGTCGCAATCCTCGGATCGCCCGATGCTGCCGTCGCGCCCCTCGAACGCCTTCTGGCTGCGGCTGCCGAATTGCGCTGCCTGGTGTCCGATCACGGCAAGCAGCAAGGTCTGTGGCGTCGACACGATCAAATCACCTCGAAAAAAATCAGCGCCGCGGTGCCCTGTCCGCGGCCCTTTTGTTGAATGGTTGAACCCCACGCCCACGCGACCGCCTGCTGCCGTGCACCGCTGTGCAGCGGGTAATGACCGGAGGGCATGCAATCAGTCATGTCGCGACCCCACCCCGTTGCCCAACAGCACCATAGCCCGTTCGATGAAGCCGTTGCGACGCTCGGTGAACTGTTCGATATCCAGCGCCGCCATCAGGTTGATGGAAGCCACCACGGCGCGCGCGGTGAGGTGGTCGGCGGGCGGCACGGCGGCTTCCTGCTGGTCCGGCGCCAGGCTGCCGCCGGACCAGCCCGCCGCCGCGGCGATCCAGGCGCCCAACGAGCGGTATTCGCCCGCGCTGGCAAAATCCAGCGCGGCCCGGCGGCGCGGCTCGTCAGGGTCGCGCACCCACGCCTCGGCCAGGGCGGCACCCGCCTTGTCTTCCATCGACAGCGGCTGGTCGCGGGCGCACTGGCACAGCCAGGCCACGGCGTAGCGCTTGGGCAGCAAACGCGCCAGCAGCTTCAGCGCCTCGGGCGTTTCGCCCGCTTCGATCAGCGACTGCACGGCCGCCAGCGGCGCCATGTCCGCGCGCAACCGCGCGCTGCACGGTTCGGGCAGTTCCATCTCGGTGGATGCTTGCATTACGGCTGACATGTCGATGGCTCCCTGTTCAACCAATCATGATGATGCCGCCGGACATCTGCGCCATCGCATCGCCCGACAAGGTCAGCTGGGTGCCCTTGACCGTGGTCTTGGCGCTGCTTGCGACATCCAGCATGGCGTCGGCGTGCACTTTCATGCTGGCGCCCGCGCCGATGTCCATGGTCGCGCCCGACTTGATGGCCACGGAGGTCTGGCCGTTCACCTTCACCGAGCTGTTGCCGGTGATGGTGATGTTGGCGCCCTTGATCTCGATCTCGCCCGAGCTTTTCATCACGATGCTGGACGAACCGGTGACCAGTTCGATCTCGCTGCCCGCCTCCAGCTTGAATTTCTGCCCGATGGTGGTGGTGCCGTTCTGCTTCACGTCCAGGGTGTCGTTGTTGCCCACCGTGTGCTTGCGGTCGTTGTCGACCTTCTCCGTCTGGTCGTGATTGACGGTGAGGGTCTGGTCGTTCTTGACGGTTATCGTTTCGTCGTGGTCGATCGCCACCACATGGTCGTTCTCCACCTCCTCGTGCATGTCCTTCTGCGCGTGGATGAAGAAGTCCTCGCTGCCCTTCTTGTCCTCGAAGCGCAGCTCGTTGGCATCGGCCGCCGCGCCGTTGAGGCTGCGACTCTTGATGCCGCTCTGGGTCTTGTTGGCCGGCAGCGTGTACGGCGGCATGTTGTCGTCGTTGTAGACGCTGCCGATGATCAGCGGGCGGTCCGGGTCGCCCTCGAGAAAACTCACCACCACCTCCTGGCCCACGCGCGGGATGCTCACCGCGCCCCA
Source organism: Rhodanobacter sp. (assembly GCA_044463365.1). GTDB lineage: Bacteria > Pseudomonadota > Gammaproteobacteria > Xanthomonadales > Rhodanobacteraceae > Rhodanobacter. The sequence continues at coordinate 9,805 of JBIQMK010000110.1, forward strand.
GGTCTTGCCCGCCCACGGCGACGCCACCCGCACCGGACAGGAACTCTGCGCGTTGGGCTTGTCCGGCTTGTTCCAGTGGAACGTCACCTGCACGCGACCGTACTTGTCGACGGCGATGTCCTCGTCGGTGTCGCTGCCGGTGACCACCGCCGTCTGCAGGCCCACGATGCGCGGGCTGGCCGTGGTTTGCGCGCTGCGGTACGGCAGTTTGCTGGCGATCGCCTCGAAGCTGCAGGTGAAGGGCTCGACCGCCTCGCCGTCGTGGCCGGACACGTAGTCCGGCTCCACGAACTGCAGGTTCGTCGAGGTCACCAGGTATTCGCAATTCAACTCGTTGCGCGGAAAGTCCTGCAGCTCGAACAACGCGCCGATGCTCATGCCGCAGGCATCCGTGCTGCCCTTGAACAGCGCATGCGGCACGTTCATCGCCTCCATGCGTACCTGCGCGTAATGCTGGCCATGTTCGGCCAGCGCATGGCTGCCGGGGTAATCGAAGACGTCCAGGCCGGACAGGTTGTGATAGTCGCTGCCGCTGTCGAGCGAGCGGGTGGCCAGCAGCGAGGTCTTGGGGTTGAGCGGGTCGTAGTCCGTGAGCTGGACCTTCAGCGAATTGACCGTCTGCCGCGAGCTCCACGACGTGATCGACGCCGGGGCGAAAGGCGCGCGAAGCGACGCGGGCAAATACGGAATCTTCTCGAACC
>JBIQMK010000111.1:0-10430 GCA_044463365.1 Rhodanobacter sp.
TCGGGCACCAGGTTCGGGCCGATCTCGTCGCGCTCGTTGACCACTGCCCACAAGGTGTCGGTGCCGGGCTGGATCGCCAGCGCGGTGGGGTTGCGCAGGCCGGTGGCGTAGACCTTGTGCGCGCCGGTGGTGGCGTCCACCTGCCAGATGCGCGCGCGGTCGACTTCGGCGGTCATGCCGCGCTCGGTGATGTTGCTGTTGGAGCCGATGGCCACGTACAGGTAACGTCCATCGGGGCTGGCCGCCAGCGCCTTGGTCCAGTGGTGGTTGATCGCCGACGGCAGGTCGGTGACCTTCACCGGCGTGCCGCTGGCATGGGTCTGGCCCGCCTGGTAATCGAAGCGCACCAGCTCGCCCTGGTTGGCGACGTACAGGTTGTTGCCGACCAGGGCGAGGCCATAGGGCGCGTCGAGGTTGTCGGCGAAGACGGTCTTCAGCTCGTACTTGCCATCGCCATCGGCATCGCGCAGCAGGGTCAGGCGGTTGCCGCTCTTGACCGAGGTGTTGCCCTTGGCCTTGATCTTGCCGGCGATCACGTCCTTGGGCTTGAGCTTGGGCGCATGGCCGCCGCGACCTTCGGCCACCAGGATGTCGCCGTTGGGCAACACCAGGGTCTGCCGCGGAATGCCCAGGTCGGTGGCGATGGCGGTGACGCTGTAGCCCTGTGGCACGGTGGGCACCTGGTCACCCCAGGCGGCGGGCTTGGCGATGATCATGTCCGGCATGACGCCGCGCGCCGGCGACGGCAGCTCCGGGCTGGCGCCGTATTGGTTCAGGTCGGGTGCCTTGCCGCAGGACGCCAGCAACATCACGGCGGCGGCGATGGGCAGGACTTTCAGGCTGGAAATTTTCATCGTGCACCTCCCGCGCGCAGGCTTGCGAAACCGATCCAGGTCGCCACGAAGGCCAGCACGACGACAATCACCGAGAACACCAGCGCCATGGGCATGATCGCCCACGCATCCCTGGCGTGATACAGCGCATCGAAGAAGCCGACCAGCCAGGTCGCCACCAGCACCACGATATGAACGATGCTGCGCCCGCCACGGACGAGGGCGAAGATTTCGCAGATGACGGCGACGGAGATGAGCACCATCGCACCGACCAGCAGCCAGGAGGCGAAGTTGCTCCACTGGATCAGGTAGGTGGTCCAGTAGGCGTAGTCGGTCAGCAGCGCACCGAGGAACAAGGCCAGCGCGCCGGCCAGGACAGCCGCATGAAAAAGACGCGCGCCGCCGGGGCGCACGCGATCGACGATCGAAACCATATCAGTCTCCTCCGGACGAGTGCCGAGCCCGATGCTGCATGAGTCGAGGGACGTTTGGCGTGAAGACGACCGCCCGGCGACTACTTGAGATAGCTTTTCAGCACCGCCAGCACCGGCAGCAGCTCGTCCTGCCGTTTGCTGCTGCCGCGCCCGGCCACGTGGGCGCGCAGATGGCCTTCCATCACCTGCAGGATCAGCCCGTTGACCGCGCCGCGCACGGCGGCCAGTTGCTGCAGCACGGCGCCGCACTCCGCATCACCCTCGATCGCGCGCTCGAGCGAGGCCATCTGCCCATTGATGCGACGCACGCGGGCGACCAGCTTCTTGCGATTTTCATGGATGTGCGACATGGAGTGGCCTCGCGCTCATATACTGCGGGGGAGTATATGAGCCGAGACCACCTCATATCCGCGCCCGACATCGCCCGGTTCACCCACAGCCACCAGTTCAACCACGTCGATGCGCAGGCGGAGCGCAATACCCGGCACGTGGTGTACATCACCGCGGCGATGATGGTGGTGGAGATCGTCGGCGGCTACTGGCTGAATTCGATGGCGCTGCTGGCCGATGGCTGGCACATGAGTTCGCATGCGCTGGCGATGGGGCTTTCGGTCATGGCTTATGCGCTGGCGCGGCGCTACGCCAGGGACGGCCGCTTCGCCTTCGGCACGTGGAAGATCGAGATACTCGGCGGCTACAGCAGCGCCATGCTGCTGGCGGTGGTTGCCGCGCTGATGATGATCCAGTCGCTGCAGCGCCTGTTCGTACCCGCCACGATCCACTACGACGAAGCCATCCCGATTGCCGTGCTCGGCCTGGGCGTCAACCTGCTGTGCGCATGGCTGTTGAAGGGAGAGCACGGTCACGGGCACGGCCACCACCACGGACATGCGCACGGCCACGCGCACGGCCATGGTCACCACCACGACGTGAACCTGCGCGCGGCCTACCTGCACGTGATCGCGGATGCAGCCACGTCCGTGCTGGCCATCGTGGCGCTGGTCGGCGGCAAGCTTTACGGCGCCGCGTGGCTCGACCCGGCGATGGGTATCGTCGGCTCGATCCTGGTGGCACGCTGGGCGCTCGGGCTGCTGCGTGAATCCGGCAAGATCCTGCTGGACGCGGAGATGGATCAGCCGGTGGTGGAGGAAATCCGCGACGTGGTGCGCGAGCAGTTTGCCACCGCCGCCGTCAGCGACCTGCATGTGTGGCGCGTCGGGCGCAACAGCTATGCCTGCATCCTGGGGCTGGTGGTGACGACACCCATCAGCGCCGAAGACGTGCGCCGGCAATTGGCCATCCATGAAGAGCTGGTGCACGTGACCGTCGAGATCGCTACTGCCTGAGTGCTGTACGGGCCACTTTCGCCCCAGTGCGCCAGGGCAAGTAAGCTGGGCTGACGGATTTACCCGAGGCGACAGGTCAGATGATCGAAGCGCTGAACGCATTGCTGTCGACCTACGGGTTGTGGCTGGTTTTTCTGGTCGTGCTGCTCGACCAGGGCGGCATCCCGATTCCCGCCTGGCCGCCGCTGGTCGTGGCCAGTGCGCAGGCGGTGGAGCGTCAGGAGCCGGTCTGGCCGATCCTGCTGGCCGCCACGCTGGCCGCGTTGGTGGCCGATACGTTGTGGTACCTGGCCGGGCGTCGGCACGGCGCGCACATGTTGCGGCTGATCTGCCGCGTCTCGCTGTCACCCGACAGCTGCGTGTCCAGCACGCGCTCCACCTACGCGAAATGGGGGCCGCCGTCGCTGGTGCTGGCCAAGTTCATTCCCGGCTTTGCCGCGGTCGGCACCACCCTGGCCGGGCACCAGCGCACGCCGCTGCGCCGCTTCGTGGCGTATGACGGCACCGGCGCCGTGCTGTGGGCGGGCGTGGCGGTCGCCACCGGCGTGGTGTTCCATGACGCCGTCAACGAGGCGTTGCTGACGCTGGAATCGCTGGGCCGGGTCGGCATCGGCGTGGTGCTGGTGGCGCTGGCTGTGTTTGTCATTCGCAAATATTGGAAGCGCCGGCTGTTCCTGCGCGAGCTGCGCATGGAGCGCATCTCCGTGGCCGAGCTGCAGGCGCTGATGGACAAACCCGGCCGCCCGCTGCTGATCGACGTGCGCAGCGACGTCGAACGCGATGCCACCGGATGGATTCCCGGCGCGGTGCATGCCGCCCGCGTGGCGGACCTGGCTGCCAACGCGACCGGCGAAGTGGTGGTCTATTGCGACTGCCCGAACGAAGCCTCGGCCGCGCGCGTGGCCAGCCAGCTCAAGCAGCTGGGTTTCGCCCGCGTGCGACCGCTGGCCGGCGGGCTGGAGGCGTGGCGCGCGCACGGCCTGCCGATGGAGGCGGCGCCGGAGCGCTCACGCCACGCCTGAGCCAAGGTGCGATAGTGGTCGTCCAACGTTTCCCTGTTGCGCCGGAGGTATCCCGTGATCGAACTCATCATCGCCCAGCGCCGCCGCGACCTGGGCTCCTTCGAAGTCGGCCGCGTGCTGCCGTTCGCCCAGCGCCGCATGGTTGGCCCCTACATTTTCTTCGACCGCATCGGGCCCAAGCAGATCGCGCCAGGCCTGCCACGCGAGGCGGACGTGCGCCCCCACCCGCACATCGGGCTGTCCACGATCACCTACCTGTTCGACGGCGAGATCATGCACCGTGACAGCCTCGGCTCGGAGCAGTCGATCCGCCCGGGCGAGGTCAACTGGATGACTGCCGGCCGCGGCATCACGCACTCGGAGCGTTTCGAGAAACTGCGCGCGCAAGGCGGGCCGCTGGACGGTATCCAGGCCTGGGTGGCGCTGCCGGACGGGCGCGAGGAAATGGACCCCGGCTTCTGGCATTACGCCAACGATGACCTGCCGGTGTTCGAGGACGATGGCGTCGCCGGGCGGCTGATCGCCGGCAGCCTGGCCGGCGTGCAGTCGCCGGTGAAGGTCGATTCGCCGCAGTTCTACGTGCATTGGCAACTGCGCGCCGGTGCGCGGGTGTCGCTGCCGGCCGAGTACCCCGAGCGGGCGGTCTACGTGGCCAGCGGCCAGGTGGAGATCGACGGCGAGCGAGTGGAAGCGGGCAACATGGCGATACTGGCACCCGGCCAGGCGGCCACCATCGCCACCACGAGCGGCGCGGTGGTCATGGGCCTGGGCGGCGAGCCCGTGGGGCCACGCTACATCGACTGGAACTTCGTCTCCTCCTCGCCGGAGCGGCTCGACCAGGCTCGCGCCGACTGGGCCGCCGGACGCATGAAACTGCCGGACCTGGACAACGAGGAATTCATTCCGCTGCCGCCGAAGCTGGGCGCGAAGCCGGAGCCGATGTCGTAGTGACGGGATTCGGGATTCGGGATTCGGGATTTGTAAAAGAAGCCAGCCAGCCGTTGTAGGAGCGGCTTCAGCCGCGACGCTCTTGCCATGACCGAAGGGCAAAGGCGTCGCGACTGAAGTCGCTCCTACAGTGAGGGGGTCGCGTCATCGAAAAACGCTTGCACGTCGGCCAATTCCCGGGTGCGCGGCATCGGCGGCACGCTGGCGAGGAACAGTTTGCCGTAGCCCTTGCCGGTGAGGCGCGGGTCACACAGCATCAGCACGCCGCGGTCATGCACGTCGCGGATCAGGCGGCCGGCGCCCTGTTTCAGCGCGATCACCGCGCTGGGCACCTGCCAGCCCATGAACGGGTTGATGCCGGACGCTTCCAGCGCCGCGAGGCGCGCCACCAACACCGGATCGTCGGGTGCGGCGAACGGCAGCTTGTCGATCACCACCACGCTCAGCGCCTCGCCCACCACGTCCACGCCCTCCCAGAAACTGGCCGCGCCCAGCAGCACGCCGTGGCCGCTGGCGCGGAATTCCTCCAGCAGCCGCGGACGCGGTGCGGTGCCCTGCACAAACAGCGGCCAGGGCACCTTGTCCTGCAGCAGTTCGGCGGCGCGGCGCAACGCACGGTGCGAGGTGAACAGCAAGAACGCGCGTCCGTTGGACGCCTGCAGCACCGGCAACGCGGCCTCGATCACCTGCTCGGTGTAATCGCGCGCATTGGGATCGGGCAGTCCCGAAGGCAGGTAGCACAGGCCCTGTCTGGCGTAGTCGAACGGGCTTTCCAGGCTCAAGGTCCGGGGCTCATCCAGACCCAGCTGGCGGGCAAAATGATCGAAATTGCCCGCCACCGACAGCGTGGCCGAAGTATGGACCCAGGCCGCCTGGGTGCGTTCGCGCAAGCCGCGCATCGGCGCGGCCAGGTCCAGCGGTGTGGCGTGCAGGGCGAAACCGCGCGTCCATGATTCGTACCAGCGCACGTCGCGCTCGCTGCGATCCTCCACGATGCGGTCGAGCCTTTCGGCCAGCGCGGTGGCGCGCTCGCTGAGGTTGGAAAAGCCGCGCGAACGCTCGGCCTGGGAGCCCAGCAATTCGGCCAGCGTGGCCAGCAGCTCGCGCAACCCGTGCAGGGCATCGCGCACAACGGCCCGCTCCTCCAGTTGCTGGAACGCGCCACGCTGCGGCAGCGGGGCCATCGCCAGGCGCAGTTGGCGCAGGGAGTCCTGCAATGCCTCCACCGGCTCCAGCAGCAACCCGATCGCGCCGGTAACGCCGCTGCACTCGGCCAGCGCATCGTGCGCCAGGTCGGTGAGCTGGCGCGCGCTGAGACTCTGCGAAAAGAACTGCCCGGCCAGCTCGGGCACCTGGTGCGCCTCGTCCAGGATGAAGGCGGCGGCGCCGGGCAGGATCTCGCCGAAACCTTCCTGCTTCAGCGCCAGGTCCGCGAACAGCAGGTGGTGATTGACCACCACCACGTCGGCCTCCATCGCCTCGCGGCGCGCCTTCACCACATGGCAGTCGTCGAAGAAGGGGCACTCCACGCCCAGGCAGTTTTCCGGGGTGGAGGTAACGCGCGGCCACAGCGGCGACTCCTCCGGCACTTCCGCCAGCTCCATTCGGTCGCCGCGGCGGGTACGGGCGGACCAGGCGCGGATGGTGGCCAGTTGCGCGGCCTGCATACGCTCGAAGGTGGCACCCTCGCGCACGGTCTGGTCCAGCCGGTACAGGCACAGGTAATTGGCGCGGCCTTTCAGCAGGGAGGTTTTCAGCCGCGCGCCCAGCACCGAGCGCACGCGCGGCAGGTCGCGGAAATACAGCTGGTCCTGCAGCGTCTTGGTGCCGGTGGAAATGATCACCCGCTCGCCCGACAGCAACGCCGGCACCAGGTAGGCGAAAGTCTTGCCGGTGCCGGTGCCCGCCTCGGCGATCAGGGTTTCGCGCCCCGCGATGGCCTGCGCCACGGCCTGCGCCATGCGCTGCTGTGCCTCACGCGGGGCGAAGCTTGGCACCTCGCGGGCAAACGGGCCATCGGTGCCCAGCAGCGCCGCAACATCCGTGGTCGCGGGGTCGTCGTGATCAATCATCACGCCAGTATCGCCGAGCGGCCGCGGCGGCGAAACCGTGGCGCGCCGCTTTCGAGCGGATGCCGCTTGCGGCGACAATGCGCGTACGCAGCGCGGAGATTCACACCATGCGGTTATGGACACTGCATCCGAGTTATCTGGACCGGCAAGGCCTGGTGGCGCTGTGGCGCGAAGCCCTGCTGGCGCGCGCGGTGTTGCGGGGCGAGACGCGCGGCTACCGCAATCATCCGCAGTTGCAGCGCTTCCGCGCCCATGCCGCGCCGTTGTCCGCGATCGAGGCTTACCTGTGTGCCGTTTACGCCGAGTCGCTGGCGCGTGGCTACGTTTTCGACCGCAGCAAGATCGAACCGGTTTGCGCGGTGACACCCATCCCCGCCAGCAACGGCCAGCTGGCGCACGAATGGGCGCACCTGATGGCCAAGCTGCAACAACGCTCGCCGCAGCTGCACCAGCAATGGCAGGCCTGCAGGCAGCCTGCCTGCCATCCGCTGTTCCGGCTGCAACCGGGGCCGGTGGCGGAGTGGGAGCGTGGCGGCGCCACCGGGACTTGAAGTTTCAGCCTATGGACGTCTGGACGTCCATCAGTAGCGCGGAACGGCCGCCTTGTGGCATTGGGCCAGCCACTTGCGCGCGGTGGCGGCGCCAGCCTCATCCCCGGCGTGCAGGCGCAGTTCGACGATGGTCTGCCAGTTGCGGGCGCACAACGGGCCCAGCTTCGGCCCCAGCGACCACGAGCGGTGGGCCAGCTTTTCGGCACCGCCGAAATCGCCCAGCCGGATGGCGATCTCGGCACGGTCCTGCAACAGCGCGGGCGAATCCGGGCTGAGCTTCAAGGCCTGGTCAAGCTTGGCCGCGGCGTCGGCATAGCGGCCGGCGTCGGCGTCGGCGCGCGCGGCGTCCTGCAGGCCGGTGACGCCGGGATCGCCCAGCGGGTTGACGGCGATCACCGAGCTTTCGCGGTCACCGGCGGCGCGGATGGCGGCCACCATGTCGTGGGCGGGCGCCGCCGGGCGCGACGGCGCGGGTGGCGGCGGCGTGGCGCAGCCGGCAATCAACGCTACGGCCAGCAACAAGGCGCCGCGGCGGGCGGCTTTTACGAGGTACGACATGGTCAATTCCGGTACGGATCAGCAGGGTTCGAGGGAGCCGTGGGAGCGGTCGGTGCCACAGGCGCGACAGGTGCGCCCGGCGCACCGTTGGCAGCGGGTTGGTCGATACCGAACAGGCTTTGCACGCTCTGCCAGGCGCAGCCATCGACATCGGCAGGCAGGCTGCCGGCCACCACGGGCACCTGTTGCGCGCCATCGCACTGCGGCTCGGTGCGGCGGCCGCTGGCGGGGTTGATCCAGGCCATCTCCAGGCCGCTGCCGGGCGCGCTGGACAACGGCCGGGTCGGCAGCTTGGCGAACAGTTCGCGCCAGGCGCGCAGGCCGCCGGTGGCGCCGAACAGGCCGGCGGGCTTGTTGTCGTCGCGGCCCATCCAGAACACCGCCAGGTGTTCCCCGGTGTAGCCGGCAAACCAGCTGTCGCGCAGGTCGTTGCTGGTGCCGGTCTTGCCGGCGGCGTGCAGCCACGCCAGGCCCGAGTCGCCGATCGAATGCGCGGTGCCGTATACCGCCACCTGCTGCAACGCCCAGGTGACCAATCGCACCGCGCTCTGGTATTCGCCGTCGCCGGCCTGCACCTGATAGCGCTTGATCGTGCGGCCGTTGCCGTCGAGCACGCCGCTGACCGCGACCAGGGGCAGCGCGTGGCCGTCGGCGGCCAGGTATTGATAAAGCTGCGTGACCTGCAGCGGCGAGAGATCCAGCGCGCCGAGCAGCAACGAGGGACTGGGGTTGACCCCGGTGAGGCCGAACGACTGCAGGAACGCCTTGATCCGCGGCAAGCCCAGCGACAGCCCCAGGTGGATGGTGGCGAGGTTCCACGACTTCGCCAGCGCGTCCACCATCGGCACCATGCCGTGGCTCTGGTTGTCGTCGTTCTGCGGGGTCCAGATGCTGCCATTGGGCTGGCGCAGCGAGATCGGGCCGTCGTCGAGCAAACTGGCCAGGTTCCAGCGCTCAGGTTGCGTCAACGCCACCAGATAGATGAACGGCTTGATCGTCGAACCGATCGGCCGGCGCGCATCCAGCGCGCGGTTGAAGCCCTGCGCGCCGGGGCGCTTGTCGCCCACCACGGCCAGCACGCTGCCGGTTTGCGCACCGGTAACCACCGCCGCCGCCTGCACCGCTTCGCCTCGCTTGCCCAAGCCCTTCACCGTGCTGCTGATCGCCTGCTCGGTGTAGATCTGCGCTGCCGGGTCGAGCGTGGTGAACACCGACAGGTTGCCCCCGCGCAGTGTCTCGTCGTCGAAATCGCTGGTGATCTGCTCGCGCACCAGCTCCATGAAAGCGGGGAAACGGTTGTGCGGCAGCTGGCCGTTCCTGATCACGTCCAGCGGAGCCGCCTGCGCCGTATTGGCCTGGGCGCCGCTCAGCAGGCCGGTGGTCTCGAACTCCTGCAGCACCAGGTTGCGGCGCGCCAGCGCACGCTTGGGATAGCGGCGCGGATCGTAGTAGCTGGGGCCTTTCACCAGGCCCACCAGCATCGCGATCTCCTGCGGCCGCAATGCCTCCAGCCGGCGCCCGAAATAGAACTCCGACGCGGCCGCGAAACCGTGTACCGCCTGGTCGCCCTGCTGGCCCAGGAAGACCTCGTTGATGTAGGCCTCCAGGATGCGCGCCTTGCTGTAGTGCATCTCGATCAGCACCGACATCAGCGCTTCGTTGATCTTGCGGGTGAAGCTGCGCTCGCGGGTGAGGAACAGGTTGCGCACCAGTTGCTGGGTCAGGGTGGAGGCGCCCTGCACCGTACGGCCGGCGCGCAGGTTGGCCACCGCCGCCCGCGCAATGGCCGAGAAATCGATGCCGATGTTGTGCTTGAAATCGCGGTCTTCCACCGCCTGCAGGCCGCTGACCAGCAGCGGTGGCACGTCGGCCAAGTGCACGATGCGCCGCTCGACCTGGCTGGCGCCGTACAGCGTGGCGATGCGTGCCGGGTCCAGGTGCGCGATGGCCATCGCCTTGCCGCTGGCCGCATCGGTCACCGAGCGCACCTCGCCCTTGCCCAGGGTCACTTCGATCCGTTTCGGCAACTCGCCGCCCGCGGGGCCGGCATAGCCGCGCGAGGCGATGGTGTAGCGCGATCCCTGCTTGACCCAGCTACCGGGCAGGTGGCCGCGGTCGCCATGGCGGTAGCCGGCGAAGGTCAGTTCCAGCTCCAGCGCGGCCGGTGTCATCGGCACGCCCGCCGCGAGCGGCAACGGCCGCGCGTACACCCGCGTGGGCACCGCGAACACCAGGTCGTTGAAGCGGTCCTGCACCCGCTTGTTCAACACCAGCATGTACGGCAGCACGAAGCCCACCAGCAGGCCCATGCCGATCCAGAACGGGATGCGCAGCCACGGCCACGAGCGGCGCGCCAGGGAACGGGTACGGGTCAGGAAGGCCAACGGCGGGGAGTCCTCGATCAAATGCGTCGATGATAGGGCCTGCTACCCGAGGCGCATATGAACGCGACGGGCGTTTTGCAGGCGAAATGCGGCCATCCCGGTGAATGTGGACGAGATCGATGTGGGAGCGACTTCAGTCGCGGTGCTCTTGCCTTGGAGCTTCAGAGCAGAAGCATCGCGACTGAAGTCGCTCCCACAAACCGGCGCCGTCACCACATCGAGGAATCGGGATGGAACGGCCGCGGGTGGATGCCCAGCAGGCGCTGCAAGTCGCTGTTGTCG
>JBIQMK010000112.1:0-10413 GCA_044463365.1 Rhodanobacter sp.
GCACGAAGGTTCCGCGACCCGTGGTCTGCAGCTCACGCTGCCGACCCGCCCGCCCGTTTCAAGCTCGCCGCGAACCTGGGCATAACGCATGGTGCCGAGGACGACGGGGGGTACGTCCGGCGGGCGCCCACGGCTGGCATGCGGTTCGGGTCGGGGAGTCATGAGGTTTTCCTTCGCTGGGCGCCGCCGCACGCGGCTGAGGTCAAAACTATAAACGCAGCCGACGGCCTCACGCCCGTCAGCCAATCGTGTCACGCGCGCAACCTCAAACCGTCCCCGACACCTTGTTGTCAGCCGGCCGCAGCGAATGGCGACGCACGGCGGCAAGGGCCGTGACCAATGCGATGGCGGTGGCGAGTGCGGCAAGCTCCAATGGTGCGTCGAAGCCTCGATGCCGCGTGGCCAGCGTGGCGGCCACCATCGGGCCGGCGATCTGGCCGACGCCGAAGGCGACGGTCAACGCACCGATCAGCCGTGTCGGGTGGGTCCCGGCAACGCGGTTGGCCTCGCGCATGGTGAACATCACCGAGGGCATCGACATGGCGCCGAGCAGCACGGTGCCGAGCAGCAAGCTGTCCAGCTGCGGCCGGTACAGGCAAAGCACGATGCCCAGCAGTTGCGACAGGAGGCAGAGCGCCAGCCCCGCGTAGTTGCTGCGCGGCGACGGCAGTGCGCCCGCGAGCCAGGTGGTCAGCACCGCCGCCACGCCGTACAGCGGCCAGAACCATTCGCGCAGCACCGGCATGTGCAACTGTGTGTCGGCGATCAAGGGCAGGAAGGTGGCCGGGATGATGTAGCTGAAACCCAGCAACGCATAGACAAGCACCAGCGACCATGGCGTGCCGTGCTGCGTCGTGCCTGCGGCCGCCGCCTTGGTCGGGACGCCTTCCGATGCAGCCAGCGGGCACCACAGCGGCACGGCCACGCATGCCGTCAGTGCGCCGAAGGCCAGCCACCACCGCGCTGCGTTCATGGGCGCGCCGGGGATGGCGGCGACCAGGATGCCGGTGACGGCGATGCCGATGCCGGGGCCGCTGAACAGCAGCGATTCCAGGCCGGCGCGTCGCCTTGTGCGCAGGCGGGCCATGCACCATGCCACGCCATGCACCATCAGCAATGCCGCGGCCACGCCGGCCGCGAAACGGCACAGCATCCACAGTGGCAGCGAGGCGGTCAGACCCATGCCCAGCGTGGACAGTGCCAGCAGCGTCGCGGCGCCTCGCAGCGCGGGGCGCTGGGGCAGGGAAAACGCGATGCACGCGAGGGCGCCGAGCATGTAGCCGATGTTGTTGATCGAGGCGAGCCAGCCACCGTCGACCAGGCTCAGGCCGTCGGCCTGCATCAACGGCAGCAGCGGCGTGAACGCGAATCGCCCGACGCCGAGGGCCAGCGCCAGCAGCGCCATGCCGGCGAACGCCGAGCGCAGGGAGGAAGACATGCCGGCTCCGATCGTCAAGGAAGACGACATGCTAGGCTTGCCACGCCATCGGGTAAAACGAATAATTTCGAACCCGTATATCGAAGAAATCGAACATGCACCTTCGCGAACTGGAAGCCTTCCTGGCCGTGGTGGAAACCGGCGGTGTCGGCCGCGCGGCGGCACGCCTGCACCGTGCGCAGTCCAGCATCACCAGCCGCATCCACCAGCTGGAATCCTCGCTGGGCATGACGTTGTTCCACCGCGACAGCCAGCGCCTGCGGCTGACCGTGGCCGGGGAGACGCTGGTCGACCATGCGCGTCGCCTGCTCGAACTGGCGGACCAGACCCGTGCCGCGGTGCGCAGCGACGAGGTCGGCGGCAAGATCCGGCTGGGTGCGATGGAAAGCATCGCGGCCAGCCGATTGCCGTATCCGCTCGCCCAGTTCCACCGCCGCTATCCGCATGTCTGGGTGAACCTCTCGACGACGTCCTCGCGCGGGCTGGTGGCGGACGTGCAGGCGGGCAGCCTCGATGCGGCGATCGTGGGCGAAGCGGTGGATGCCACGCGCTTCCGCAGCGTACCTCTGTACGTGGAGGAACTGGTACTGGTGGGCGCGCGCGACAGCGCGATGCTGCGCGAGCCGCGGCAATTGGCCGGCGGCGCCGTGCTGGTCTATCACAAGCCCGGCTGCGCCTATCGCAGGCGCTTTGGGCAATGGCTGGAATCCCGGCACATCGTGCCGGCCCATGTGCTGGAGTTCGCCTCCTATCACGGCATGCTAGCCGCGGCGGCCGGCGGCGTGGGCGTCGGCATGCTGCCGCGTTCGGTGCTGGATGTGTTTCCGCAGAAGAACGTTCTGTCGACATGCGAAATCGCGCCGCGGCTGGCACGCATCAAGACCTTCCTGATCACGCCGCGCGACAGTCACCAGCCGTCGTTGGCGCGGCTGCAGGAATGCCTGCGCGAGGATGCGGCGAAGCAGGGTCGTGAAAACGGTGGCGCGAAAGCCAGGAAGCGGGCGGCTGCACGCTGATGGGTGCCGGGGCGATGGACGGCAGGAGCGCAGCTCGACTGTGACAAGCGATGTCACGTCCCGCCGCAAGGGGAGCGCTGCTCCCTGCTGCAACAAGCGCCTGACAGATGAAAGCGCGCTCCACCGGCGACCCGCGTCGTTTGATCGCGTCCGCGTATCGCCATAACCTCTTGCCCTCCTCACGAAGGATGGCAGCCATGCGCGCGCTTCGATTTCTTGCCTTTCTTCTGGCCGGCGCCGTCGCGTGCAGCGCCGCGGGCGCGGCCGGCGTCGACGGGGCGACGCAGCCGGGGACCCACGACGTCTTCAACCAGGTGCAGCGGAACGCCTGGTATCTGCCGACGACGGATCATGTCGCGAAGTTGTTCGTGACCGAGATCGGGCAGGGTGCGCCGGTGGTGTTTCTGCATGGCGGTCCGGGGCGCGATTTCCACTACATCATCGATGCCTTGCGGCCACAGTTGGATCGGCACGCCTTCATCCTGTACGACCAGCGCGGCAGCGTGCTGTCGCCGGTGCCGACAGGCACGGAGGGCAAGCTGACGATGCGGCAGATGGTGGATGACCTGGAAGCGCTGCGGGTCGCGCTGGGCCGCGATCGGCTGGTGCTGTTCGGCCACTCGTTCGGTACCCTGCTTGCCATGGCTTATTACCGCGCTTACCCCACGCACGTGGAGCGCATGGTGCTGGCCGGCAGCATGCCGCCGGTAATGAACAAGGACATGTCGGATGCTTACGACAAGGCGCTGGAGCAGCGGGAAACCACCATGATGTCGCGCGAAGGCGCCATCGCGCGGGCGCTGGCCGAAGCCGGCCTGCCGTCGGACAAGCACCGCGACACGCCGCGGCAGGCGAGGATGCGCTTGCGCATCCGCTACAACGCGCCGCTGGACCTGGTGCACGTGGAGCGTTGGCACCAGCTCACCAGCGGAGGCATCTACTACAACCACGCGGCGGGTGCCGCGATTGCCGCGAGCATGCCCGCGTGGGACGTGCGGCCGGCGATCGCCGCGCATCCGGTACCGATCACGGTGATCCAGGGCGACAGCGACTATCTCGATCCGTCGGCCCGTTTGTGGTCCGCCCTGGCCAAGGCGGGAAAAGTCCACCTGCACGTCATCCGCGATGCCGGGCATTGCGCCTGGATCGACCAACCGCAGGCATTCGCCGAGGCACTGCGCGATGGTTTGGACGGCCATTGACGCGTACGACTGGCCCGGCGTGGTGGACTTCATTTCCTGGAGGAACTGCCGCGATCCACGGCGGCAACCACAGCGTGCGCGACCAAAGGGGAAGGATGACGTGGATCCGATTCGCTCGACTTCCGTCCCCGTTGATCGGTGTTATCGGTTCAGGACACCAGTTTCTCGGCGGTTTTCCGTTGCCGCATGACCACCAGTGCGATCAGTCCGAGGCCCAGCAGGAATACATCGGCACTTTCCGGCTCCGGAACGGTCACCGGGTCCAGCCCTTCGATGACGTCGTTGCCGCAATACATCGTCCAATGGAAACCGAAGCTGTTGGGGTCCAGATCCAGGTCCGCCACATCGAAGCTGAAGCTTAGGAACCCGTCGCCGACGGTCCAGGAACCGGTGGTGTTGGTAGCGCTCGCCCGCGACGTATCCACGGCTACTTCCTGGCCGTTGCGATAGACGCAGTGGCTGCCGCAATTCATGAAGTGATCCGAGAGCAGGGCATCCGGATTGTGGTTGCCCGCGCTGCCGGCGCTCAGCGCATAGATGGTGCCGACGCCGCCCGTGGTGCTGAATGCGTCGTCCAGCGCGAACGCGTACGTCCAGTGATTGCCGTTGGCGGCATTGTCGTTGTCGTAAAAACCCGAGCCATGCGGATTCCAGCCGGAGGAGAGGAACAGATCGCCGTAGCCTATTCCCGTTCCGTTCCTCGTCCACTGCGACTCTTGGCCCGCATTGCCGGCAAAGTTGGTGTAGATGGTGACGGTGAGAACATTACCTGAGCGACTCGCGTCCATCCCATGGACATCGTAGGTGTGTACCCCGGCACCGCTTATGACGTCACCGTAACCGTGTCCGTCACCACCGCGGTAGGTATCGGTCAGCGCCGTGGCCGACACGCTTGAGAAGACGGCCATCAAGCCAAGCGTCACCACGCACATCGGCCATGTCATTTTCATGATGCTCCCCCTGTTGACTGCAAAAGTGCCTGGAGAAACGTTTCGGCCCACGATGGAGCCCGTCTGTGAAACGTCTCGAGGGCTGCGGCAACAACCGTCCCTCGCCGTACGCTCTTGAGCAATCTTTATGCCGATGATAAATACGATTACAAATCAGTGTCTTGGAAAATAATCCATCGGCTGCGCGAGGCACTTTTGTAAATCAGGCCGACACGTCACTGCGCGAACCGAAGCGCTCCGCGATCGGGACCGACGAGGTTGGATACCTCCCGGCCTGCTGGCCGTGCGTTGCGGTTGTCCGATCGGCGCAGGCTGGCCCCCAAGGGGATGGGTTTGCCCTCGCTCTGCGCTACAGCTGAGGTATGCCGAGCTCGGTGAGCAGACTGAATGCCGGGTCGTAATAGGCCGGCTTCCGGCTTGGATCCTCAGGGCTGCCTTCCGGAACCACGATGACCATCCCTTGTCGTGCACGTGTGAGCAGCACGCGATATGCGTTTAGCAGGTAGCGTTGCCGGGCCGCGCTGCGGACGTGTTCCCAGCGTTTGCCCTTGAAGCTGAAGTGGTCCCACTGGTCGGCGCTGAGCCGCAGATCGCCATCCCACACCACGCACGTCCAGTCGAGCTCAAGCCCCTGCACCTGGAATTCCGTGGCCACGTCCTCGAGGTAATAGGAAGAGCGTACGTCCTGCCTGCTTTCGAGAAACCAGCGGACGGGATCGACCTTGACGCGAACGTCGATTGCGTGCGGCTTGAGTCGCTGCGCCTGTGATGACACGACGATTCCATACCGCTCGCTGCCGCGGGCCTGCTGGCGCAACCATGCTTTCGCTTGGTCGAGGTGGCGGGTCAGGCGAATGGGAAAGTTGGGCAAGACCTCCGAGAGCGCGTCACGTGCGGATTCCACTTCCAGCGCCAGCAACAGATTGACGAACTCGGACACGCGTGCGGCGCGGAACGATCGCATGGAGGTCGCCAGATGCAACGCATCGTCCCAATGCGCCTGGGGGCTGGTTCGCAATGCCTCCAGTTCCTCGTGGGCGTGGTACTCGATTTCGCGCAACCGTGGTGACAGATAAACCTGCCAGTGGTCGAAGCGCTGGCGGAGCGCGGCCAGCCATTCACTGATGCCGGCTTCACCGGTGTTGATTTCCTGCCCGCTGCCGACGAGGCAAACCATGGCGGCCCAATCGTCATGACGATCCAGGCAGGAAATGAGGAATTCGGGCTCGGATTGGTCGAAGCCTTCGACGCCCTTCTTGCGACTCATGAAGCCGGCGGTCTGGTTCAAATCCCACGCACGCTGGGCCTCGTCGAACAGTGCGATGTGTTCGATGGGCGCATCGGAACTGGCCAGGCAGTCGTCGCGGAAATGGTGGACGTTCTGGATGAACTGCTTGACCGCGCTTCGGGCTTCGCCGATGCGCAGGGTGTTGCCCGATTGTTTTGCACGCGTCACCTGGTCACGCGCCAATGCTTCATGCAGCACACTTACCAGCGGACCGTTGCCGGACAGGTACACGCTATAGAGGCTGTCTTCCTTGTCCGTGTGCCGGTTGGCGATGTCCAGGCCGACCAGCGTCTTGCCGGCACCCGGAACGCCCGTCACGAAGAAGATGGCCTTGTAGCCACGTTGCCGCACACCGGCGATCAGCTCGGCCAGCCGGTTCGCCGTCACGCTCAGGTTCTCGGCGTCGGCGCCGCTGCGGGAAATTTCATCGACCTTATGGCCGGCGTACAGGGCGCGAGCCGCTTCCACGATGGTCGGCGTGGGATGGTAACGGCCGCGCTGCCAGTGCTCCGGCTCGATCCGTTCCGACGGAAAATGGTGCAGGCCGAGTCGGATGGCATCGGCCAGGCTCGTGGCGTTGCAGTGCAATGGCCGCGGGACGCCGTCGTCATGGTGTCCGGTGTCAATGGAAAGCAACTTCGCCTCAGCCTTGGTGGCGACGAGGATCGGGACGATGGGGATCTGGTGGCTGGCTTCGTGGAAGTTCTTCAGGTCGAGGGCGTAATCCCAGGCCTGATCGTTGGCATCACGCGAGTAGTCACTGGCACCCACCTTGAATTCGAGCACGAACAGGACGTGCTCGAGCACGAGTACCGTGTCGACCCGTGAGCCAAGGCGCGGGATGTCGTATTCGAAATACAGCGCGCCCGTGGATGTCGCCCATGGGCGAAGCAGATCTTTCAGTAGGGAGATCTGTTCGAGCCACGCCACTTTCTGCGACAAATCAACAGCAAAGCTGTGCGAGGTGGTCAGTGCGCCGATGATGAACTGCGCGTCCTCCGCGAGAAATTGGGTGATGGGCGCGCCATAGCCCCAACGCTGCCGTCGCGCACTCGATTCGATGGTGTGGTCTGCCCGTTTCCCCATGCGACCAGGTTACTCGATGCGAGGCCACCGAGTCTGGAAGATGGTGTGAGATTCGAACTGGAGCACCGAAACCTGGTGGGCTCGGCAGGTGGAGGTGGACGACGATCCGAGGTGGGCGCTGTGAGGCAAGTCATGGCAACTTGAGCGAGCTTGGTCGGTCGCCAACGTTCGCTGAGGTCGCCAGCGAGGAGTCCGCACGTTTGGCCATTTAAACGGCTCATTAACGCCGCGCTTGAAACCGTTCGCAGCGGCCCTACATGAGAGACGCCAGCCCGTATGGCTGGCACGCCGGGCCCTCTGGCCGGCGGAACGTCCCATGTTGCTTGAATGAGGATATGGCCATGCGTAACAGCCTTTTTGATCTTGCTCCGCTGCATCGGTCGAGCGTCGGTTTCGACCGGATCTTCGATTTGCTGGAGAACGCCACGCGCGCGCAGGCGGTCGACAGCTGGCCGCCGTACGACACGGTGAAGCTCAGCGATGACCGTTACCGCATCACCATGGCGGTGGCCGGCTTCAATCGCGAGGAACTGGATATTTCCGTGCAGCCAAATCTGCTGGTGGTGTCCGGCGAGCGCAAGAGCGCCGAGCAGGAGGGCGAATTCCTGTATCGCGGCATCGCGAGCCGCGCCTTCACGCGCCGCTTCGAGCTTGCCGACCACGTCAAGGTGACGGGCGCCAATCTGGTGGATGGCCTGCTGACCATCGAGCTGCAGCGCGAAGTGCCCGAATCGCTGCGGCCGCGCCGCATCGCGATCACCTCGACGCCCGCCGGCGTCACGCTGGAGCAGGGCTCGCAGCGCCAGATCGAGAACCAGGCTGCGTAAAGCCGGTTCCGGCCTGATGCCGGAGCCTGACGACTACGGTAGTGTCTTGCGGCCCGCCACATGGCGGGCCGTTTTTTTGGCCGGTACGGTGAATCGGTGGGCGTCGAACCGTCTTCGGTCCGTTCGCCTGCCTCTGCCGTCGGCACATGCAAGCGACCAGGCAAGGGCGATCAGGCAGCGTCGTGGAAGATGATGCCGAGCGTGTGGCGATGGCCGCGGCGCACACGGCTGACGCCGTGGCGAAGATTCACCCGATAACTGCCGCGCGTGCCTTGCACCGGTCGCTGGTGCACGGCGAATACCACCGCGTCGCCGCGGCGCAGCGGCACCACCTCGGCCCGCGACTGCATGCGCGGGCGTTGCTCGGTGAGCACGAATTCGCCGCCGTCAAAGTCGCGGCCCGGCTCGGACAGCAGGATCGCCAGCTGCAGCGGAAACACGTGCTCGCCATACAGATCCTGGTGCAGGCAGTTGTAGTCGTCCGCGCCATAGCGCAGCAGCAATGGGGTGGGGCGCTGCTGGCCCGCAGCGTGACAGCGCTCGATGAATTCGGCGTGCGTGGCCGGATGGCGCACGTCGATGCCCATCGAGGTGTTCCAGCGGTTGGCGATCGGCGCCAGCAGCGGGTAGGCCGCCGTGCGCAGATCGTCCACCTGTTCGGGCAACGGATAGGCGAAGTAGCGGTATTCGCCGCGACCGAAGCCGTGACGGGCCATCACCACACGGCTGCGGAAGCGTTGGTCGTCCGTGTACAGCCCGGTCAGCGCCATGCATTCCGTCGGTGACAGCAGGGCCTCCAGCATCGCGTAGCCGCGGGTATCCAGGTCCTTCGCGATACCCGCCCAGTCGTACGCGCTCAAGCGGACGGCCATGTCGGCGATCGGTCTCGACTGCGCGTTCACCGCCGCGCCTCGCGATCCAGCAGCGCGCGCTTGCGCGTCACGCCCCAGCGGTAGCCGGACAGTTCGCCGTCATGGCGCACCACCCGGTGGCACGGGATGGCCACCGCCAGCATGTTCGCCGCGCAGGCGCCCGCCACGGCGCGCACGGCCTTGGGCGAGCCGATGCGCCGGGCGATCTCGCTGTAGCTGGCCGTGCTGCCGGCCGGAATGTCACGCAGAGCACGCCATACCCGTTGCTGGAACGCGGTGCCGCGCACATCCAGCGGCAGGTCCAGGCCCAGCGCCGGCGCCTCGACGAAGCCCACCACCTGCGCCACCCGTTGCTCGTAGGTGTGATCGCCACCGACCAGGGTGGCGTTGGGGAAGCGGTCCTGCAGGTCGCGGGCCAGCGCGTCCGGATCGTCGCCCAGCAGGATGGCGCACACACCGCGTTCGCTCTGCGCCACCAGAATCGCGCCCAGCGAGCATTCACCGATGGCGAAGCGGATCTCGCTGTCGGCACCACCGGCGCGATAGCTGGACGGTTTCATCCCCAGCACCTGGTCGGCGGTTTCGTAGAAGCGGCTGCTGGCGTTGTAGCCGGCGTCGAAGATCGCCGAGGTCACCGATGCGCCACGCTCCAGTTCGTTGCGCACGCGACGGTTGCGATGCGCCGCGGCGTATTGCTTCGGGGTCACGCCGGAGACGGCCTTGAACACACGGTGGAAGTGGAACGGGCTGAGCCCGGTGGGCGCCGCCAGCTGCTCCAGCGTAGGTGCCACCTCGGCCTGCTCGATCGCGCGACAGGCGGCCGTGACCATGGCCGCGTGTTGCTGCGCCAGCGACGGCTGGTCGGGCTTGCAGCGTTTGCAGGGACGAAAGCCCGCGCGTTGCGCATCCGCCGCGGTGGCGTGAAACGCCACGTTCTCCGGCCGTGCCGCACGCGCTGCGCAGGAGGGCCGGCAGTACACGCCGGTGGTTTTCACCGAATAGAAGAAGCTGCCGTCGGCACGGGCGTCGCGTGTGCGCACCGCAACCCAGCGCGGGTCGGCCAGGATGGCGGCGGCAGTTTTGTCGAAGGTTTTCATGACTGTTCCTTCCGAAGATTATCGCGTGCAGCCAATGTACGGATGGCCCGCGCCCGCTACATCCCCGGTCTTGCGGTCGAATTCGACCAATAGCTGCCTCGGCCGTTTCCGGTGCGAACGAAGTGGCGGCCGATGAGTGCCGGCCAGCGTGGCGGCCGCGGCAGCGATGGCCGCGAAGTCGGGATGGAAATGGTTCGATGTGCGTCGAAGCGATGCAGGATCGACGCGGTGCATGATTGGCCATCTCCACGCTGCGAGGTTCGCCATGGTCCCCGATCGACACCGTTATGCCACCGTGCCGGAGTGGCACGACGAAAGGGCGCCGGCGGCAGGCGGCATCGCCAAGGCGTTTCCATGAAGGACGTGAGCATCGTCCTGGGTCACCAGCCAGGCGCGTTGGCGCGCTTGGGCGAGGCGCTTGGCCATGCCGGCGTCAGTGTGGAAGGTGGCGGCGCCTGGGTCGTGGGAGGGCTGGGCCACGCCCATTTCCTGGTGCATGACGCCGATGCGCCACAGGCCGAAGCGGCCCTCGCTGGCGCGGGCATCCGCGTCGTGGCGGTGAGCGACGTGGTGGTACAGCGCCTGCGCCAGGATGTACCCGGCCAGTTGGGCGCGCTTTGCGGACGCATGGCGGAAG